>NZ_JALCCV010000053.1 GCF_022640935.1 Bifidobacterium sp. | reverse complement strand
CGTCATCGGTTTTCAGCGTCTTCCAGTATTCGAGCGCCATGTCCCACATCTTGCCCTCAGGCGCATGCGGACGGCCCTGCAGATACTCGTATGTCGTTTCGTCCGGCGCGATCATGCCGGCTCGCGCGCCGCCTTCGATGGACATATTGCACATGGTCATGCGCGCTTCCATCGACAGCTTGCTGATCGCCTCGCCGCGGTATTCGAGCACATGGCCCTGGCCGCCACCGGTGCCGATCTTCGCGATGATTGCCAAGATGATGTCTTTCGAAGTCACGCCGGCCGGCAGCGAGCCGTCCACGTTGATGGCCATCGTTTTAAAAGGCTTCAACGACAGTGTCTGCGTGGCCATCACATGTTCGACCTCGGAGGTGCCGATGCCGAAGGCCAGCGCGCCGAAGGCCCCGTGTGTCGAGGTGTGCGAATCGCCGCACACGATGGTCATGCCGGGCTGTGTAAGCCCTAAAATCGGCGCGAACGCGTGCACGATGCCCTGATCGGCATCGCCCATGCCATGCAGCCGAACGCCGAATTCCTTGCAATTGCGCTCCAAGGTCTGCAGTTGCAGCGCGGAGATCCTGTCGGGGTTCGGACGATCGATATCGATAGTCGGCGTGTTGTGGTCTTCGGTGGCGATGAGCTGATCGACGCGCCGCGGCGTGCGCCCGGCGAGGCGTAAGCCTTCGAACGCCTGCGGGCTAGTCACCTCGTGCATGAGCATCAGATCGATGTACAGCAGATCCGGAGCGCCGTTCTCCCCCTGCCGCACCAAATGGTCGGCCCACACCTTCTCGGCCAACGTGCTTCCCATATGCTCTCCTTAGCGACCCGATACACCTTCCACCACCGAGTATGGGAGGTCGCGGCTTGCGCGGACTTTTGCGTTTCGAAATGTGAGATGGCATAATCCCACTATGACTTCTTTGCACGCTCCAGCAGCCGAACTCGGCGAACGGCTTGACGACGCCGTTTTGCAACACGGTAACCAAGCTGATCAGGCAGTCGAAACCCTCAGATCGGCCGATAAGGAAATACATTCCGGGGTGGGGGTACTTGACAAAACGGTCAAGATATTGGATGCGCTGGAATCAGGCCCTTCGACGCTTGGGCAGCTGGTCGCCGCGACCGGGCTGGCGCGCCCGACGGCGCACCGGCTGGCGATTGCCTTGGAGCGGCATCGCTTCGTGGTGCGCGACCAGCATGGCCGCTTCGTGCTGGGTTCGCGCTTCGCCGAGCTCGCCGCAGCAGCAGGCGAGGATCGTTTGCTGACCGCCGCAGGTCCTATTTTGCAGACTCTGCTTGATCGCAGCGGCGAATCTGCGCAGATCTTCCGCCGCCAAGGTGACCAGCGCGTGTGCATCGCCGCAGTGGAGCGGGCAAGCGGGCTGCGCGACTCCATCCCCGTGGGCGCGATGCTCTCGATGGAGGCTGGTTCGGCTGCCCAAATACTCATGGCATGGGAGGAGCCGGAACGCATGCATCAGGGCCTGCGCCACGCCAAATACACGGCGAGTCGCCTCGCCGCCGTCCGTAAACGCGGATGGGCCGAGTCCATCAACGAGCGAGAGGAGGGTGTGTGCTCGATTTCCGCGCCGATCCGCAATGCGTCAGGCCATGTGATCGCCGCGATCTCCATCTCTGGCCCATCCGGACGCATGAGCCAAGCCCCCGGTCGGCGCTATGCCCCACTCGTGATGGCTGCGGGCCGTTATCTGACTGATGCGCTGGTCAAGGCGAGCGCCATCAACTGAATCCGGCCCGCACTTTTTCGCGCGGAATAAAAGGCGCGAGCCGAATCTTTTCTACTCCTCGCGCGGGCGCCGCAGGCGCTTGACGATGCGGGAGATGAGCCCGGGCTTGCGCAGGAGGTCCATCGTTTCCCCAGGCGAGGCCGCAGTGCTGTTGAGCGCGTAAGTATACGCCTTGCGGCTGCTGGGCTTGCCCGCCAGCTCTTCGAATTCGAGCAGCTGAGTGCGCGGGGCGTGCGGGTGGCGGATGTCGAATTCGAACAGCCGCGCCGCGCGCTGGGCCGGAGCCGGGCCGTAGGAGCCGAAACCGCAAGTCGGGCTTGCGGCCAGCAGGATGCCGTCAAGCGTGCCGACAAAGCCGTTGCGATGGTCATGCCCGGCGCTGAGCGCGAAGTAGCGGCCGTCCGAACGCATCAGTTCGAACTGCCCGCAGTCATGATCCGGGCAGCTCACGCCTTCGCCCAGATAGCTGCCGGGCAGCGTTCTGCCCTCGTCGATCACGTAGTGCCGCCCGGAGAATGCACGGTACCCTTCCACTGCATGGTCTTTCGTGGCTGGCACTTGCTCAAGCAGATCGTAATATTGCGGCAGCGGAAAATGCTGGAAGACCATCGCGCGAGTGCCGAGCAGCTCGGGGACCGAGCGCAGGAAAGCCAAGCCCTGTTCCGACGGCTCGCCGTACCCTCCCAAATGCGCATAATCGCCCGAATCCAGCAGCACCAGGCCGAGGACCGCATGCCTGCGCTCCACATCTGCCACCGGCAGCGCGAACGTGCCCGGCTCACATGGGTATATTTGCTGGTCAGCAAGCCCTGAGGCCGGTTGCGTACGCGGATGCTCCGGGCTGGCCGCCGTGGATTCAGGGTTCAGGCACCCCGGGAATTCGCGGTAGATGGCGTCCATTTCGGCGTTGTCGAGGCCGCATTGGAAATCGTGGTTGCCATAGGTCGCGGCCCACGGAATCCCGCGGTCGATCAGCGGCTGCACAAATTGCGCGATTTCGAAACGCACCAGCTCGCGCGTATGCTCCAAGTCGGCGGCGAAGCGATCGGCATTCTGTCGTTTCATGCGGTTCCACGCCACCGACCAGCGCCGCTTGCGGAAGGTCGCGGAATACGCAGTGTCATAGCCCGCGATCTGGTTGCCCGAAAATACGACGAGATCCGGTTTCGCCGCGTCGAGGCATGCGCTGATCAATGTGATTGTATCCTTGTCGATTTTCGGTCCGGATTGGATGTCAGCCAGTTGCAATACGCGGAATTTGCCCGAATTGTGGAACTGCAGTCGGCCCAGCCGCGCGGATACCGACAACGGACGCGCCTCGCCATGCTGCGCGGTTTTCGTATGTTGAGCCGCAGCCGAAGTCGTCATCGTCGCCAACGTGCGTTGCGTTTCATTCATATGTACCACCATAGTGCAGGAACATCGCGGCGCGGAAACAACGCACGCATATATTCTGCACGGAAACGTTATGTTCAGCGATAGCGATAGCCCGCAGTCTTTACAGAGTCGTAAGCCTCTGCGTATTCATGCGCCTGTGCTACAGAGTCATGTCTCACGAAACGCATTGGGCATGCGCAACCGTCCGGCCGACTTCGGCTGGGATGGCGTTGGGGTTGCCGCATTACCACTGGTCGGCCTGTATAGCTGGTTTGCCTATCGTTTGGCTCGTTCTGCTTGCGGTGATGCGGCTAACTGCCTCCACGACTTCGCTGGCATCGCGCGGCTGCCGATCGAGGGCGCGGTGGATGCTCAGGCCTTCGATAAGCGCATCGAGCATGCGGGCGGTGTCAGGATCGAAAAAACGCTCCAGCGCGGCACGGCTGCGCTGCATCCACGCCGTGGTGATGGCGCGGGCCGAGGGGTCTCTGGCCGCGAGGGTGTACAGCTCGTGGGTGATCACTTGCTCGCGCAGGCCGGAGAAGATGTCTTCGGTGATGATGGCGACGACCGCGGCCCTGGCCGAATCACGGTCCTCGGCCTGCGCCATGCGTTTCTCGAAGCGGTTGGCGACACCGTTGGCGAATCGTGTAAACGCCTCGCTCAGCAGCTCGTCCATGCCGTTGAAATGGTAGGTCATGGAGCCCAGCGGCACATCAGCCGCCTTCGCGATCACACGATGCGATGCGCCTGCCACCCCGACCTGCGCGATGACGTCCAAGCAACTGTCGATGATGCGGTCGCGCCGCCCGGGATCGGTGCGCCGCAATCGGCGCATTTGGTTCTTTGGCACCGTATCGGCTCCGTGATCGGACCTGCCTCCGCGAAGTTCCTTTGCCACGGCCTCACAATACCATAAAATGTACAGACGTACATACTATGCTGATGCTATATCCTACTCGTATTCACGTCGCACCAGCAGGCGACCAGCAACCGCCAAGGAGCGACTCCCATGCCGCAGCCATCACTTCTGACGCCACCGCATCTGACGCCGCAGCGCTCCGAACTCGACCACATGCTCGCCGGCGAGCTTTACAACGCCGCGGATCCTGATCTCGCGCGCCGCCGCGCCCGCGCCCACCGCCTGTGTGAAGCGTTCAACCGCACGCCCGAGGACGACTCGGAAACACGGCATGCGATTCTGGACCAGCTGCTGCCCCATCGCGGCGAAGGCGCCGACGTGGCAGGCCCCATCTACTTCGACTACGGCGAGTTCACGACCTTCGGCCGGGGCGTCTACGCGAACTTCAACCTGACCATTCTGGACGTGTGCCCGGTCAGCGTGGGCGACAACGTCATGTTCGGACCGAACGTATCGGTCGTGACCCCGATCCACCCCATGCGCTGGCAGGAGCGCAATGTGCGCACCGCCGCCGACGGCTCCAGTTTCGACTACGAATACGCCGCCCCGATCGCCATCGGCGCGAACTGCTGGCTGGCCACCAACGTCACCGTGACCGGCGGCGTCACCATCGGCGAAGGCAGCGTCATCGGCGCGGGCGCCGTCGTCATGCACGACATCCCCGCCAATTCCTTCGCCGCCGGTGTGCCTTGCAAGGTCATCCGCGAGCTCGGCGAGGCCGACCGCATGACCCTGCCGACGCGCGTGCCAGAGCCGGATAGCCGAAGCTGACGCTCGCACGAGCATTGCGAGCATTGCATGGGTCACGGCAGCCCGGCACGGCGATACGAGAACCCTGCACCGTGTATTCTCATCCTTGCAAAGGACTGCCTATGCCAGATTCATTATCCCCCGTTGCAGCGCACTGCGCCGCGCATGGCGACGGCAAACCAATGTCTGCACGCTGTCCGTGGGCATACAATGCAGGCGACGCGATGCTGGCCTACCACGACGAGGAATGGGGCAAGCCCTGCCACGATTTGCGCGATCTCTTCGAGCTGCTGTGCCTGGAAGGGCTGCAGGCTGGTCTGTCATGGAGCACTATACTGAACAAACGCGAACATCTGCGCACCGTGTTTCATGAGTTCGAGCCATCGCTCGTGGCTTCGATGGCTGACGATATCCCCACGCTCATGGCCGATCCCGGCATCATCCGCAACCGGCGCAAGATCGAGGCGATCATCCATAACGCCCAATTGGTCGACGGCATGGACAAGGCCGGCGAATCCTTTGACGAGTATACGTGGACGTTCGTCGGCGGGACAATACGAGTCAATCGGCCCGCGGATGCGGGCGCGATACCGCCGAGTGACCCGACATCCATGGCAATGAGCAAGGCGCTGAAAACAAAGGGCTTCAAGTTCGTCGGACCCACCATCATGTACGCCTTCATGCAGTCGGTCGGCATGGTCAACGATCACGTGCACGACTGCTTTTTGTGCCCGCCAATTTGCGCAGAATACTAGGCTGTCGCTTTTAGCTGCAGTGGACCGGGGGCACTTTCAGGCAGCTATCTCGGCTATCTGCAGTGCCATATCACAGCCTCTCCCTGCAAAACCGGCACAACGTCATGGCATTGCCGCGATTTTTCGCGAGTCCCCATGCCTCGGCACTGCAGCTAGCCAAAATGTATCTCGACCGCATGCAAAATCCACTACATACAGGCGTGATGCACCTTCTTCCCAACAGCTACCATCATCCTCGCTCAACCCTCGTTCAGCGCTGATTTCATGCTAAATAATGTTGCGAGAGAGAACTCGGCCTCACTCAAAGCCGGACACCAGCCCCAGACACATACCCAACGAGGACAGGCAACGCGCAACAGCAGCCAGAAAGGCATTGCTCCGAGCTGGGCCACGGCGCGCCGCCAGCGCAAACCCGCCCACATACGACTCAAGCCGACAGGAAGAACACACGCGAGGGAATGCACGTCATCAAGACCCATCGACGCCACCGTGAGAATACGGAAAATCGAATTCAGACTCGGCTTGCCATTCACCGGCCACATCCCCCACATTACCAGCGGCGCACACGCCATCGAATTCTTCAATCAGGAAGGCACATCCATCGTCAGCTGTCCCAACCCACTGCCAGGAACCGGCTACGTCGGAACCACCACCATATGGGCAAACTACAAAACGCCAGGGGAGTTCTGATACACGAACCGTCAGGGAAAAAACCACCTCCGGGGCAAAGCCCTCGTAGATACCGATGAAACGCCTGGCGAGCAGCTGTTCGGCTGCCGGAATGTCCATCAGCAGCACCAACTGATCGAACACCCGCGCATAATCATCCATGCCCAGCAGCTTGAGTGTCAGATATCTACGCGCGCCGCGCGTCGTCTCGTTCCGCTCAAGGAACACCCGCCACGCCGAATCCTTCCACGCGTAGCTCGTCGCGGTCGGGCCGCTCGACTCTTTGAAGCCGGCCACAACCGGATTGTCACAAACAGCGTAATTCGACGAGCCCGGAATCGATTCGGAAAGCATCCGAACACGAAACCGGCCGCAAGCGAGTGCCACCGGTCGCCCCGTTCAGCCGCTCGCTCTCATATTCGTCCAACGCCGGAAGCCTGGGCGGAACCTCGACAATCGCCGCGGAAAGCTCTGCGATCTCATCAAGCGTGAACACCGGCTCGCTGCCGCGCACCCGTGCAAATTCCGATTCGTCATCAAGCCAATAACCGAAATCGTCGATAACGAGAACGACAGATTGGCAATCCTGTTGTTTGCCACCGGTCTCTGGCGGCCACGACATGTACCATGCATGCGGTACCCCCGAACTGCAGGAGTTCGGGGGTACCGCAGGGGCTTACAGCGGGTTGGGATTCCACACCCGGAATCCCCCGTCCGCTTCGCCCTCTTAGCGCAGCCTCAGCCTTTTACTGCTCCCTGCGTTACGCCGCTCATCACCCAGCGCTGGGTGAAGATGTAGGCGATGATCGCCGGGGCCATTGCCATAAGGTATGAGGCGAAGGACACGTTGTAGTTGTTGCTGAACTGGGTCTGGAAGATGTTCTGACGCACCGGCAGCGACTGGATCGTCGCGTCGGAGATGATCAGCGAGGGCATCATGAAATCGTTCCACGCATACAGGAAGGCGAAGATGCCGACCGTGGCGCTCATCGGGGCCAGCAATGGGAAGACGATCTTGCGGAAGGTCTGCCATGTCGAAGCGCCGTCGATCTGCGCGCTCTCCTCCAGCTCGTGGGGGATCGAGCGCAGGAAGGTGGTGAACAGCAGGACGCTGAACGCCAGCTGGAACATCGTTGCCAAGATGATCACGCCGAAAGGGTTGTCCAAGTGCAGACGGCCGGTCAAGCTGATCTGCGGCAAGGCCACCACCGGGAAGGGGATGAACATCGCGGCGAGCACATAGAAGAAGGTGTAGCGGAAGAAGCGATGGTCCCAGTTGCGCACGATCGCATAGGATAGGAACGCAGCCAGGAAAATCGTCAGGATCACCACTCCGGCGGTGATCAGCGTCGAAATGCCAGCACCAATCGGCGTTTTGGTCATCTCCCATGCCTGCTTGAAGCCATCCACGCTCACTGGGTTCGGCAGGCTGAAAGCATTGCCGTCCACCGCCTGCTTCGTGGTCTTGAATGCCATCGAAACCGTGACATAGAGCGGAATGAGCACCGTGAGCGAGCAAACGGCCAGAATAATGGTCGCCGGCCAGTTGACGCGCTCCACACGCACCTTGATTTTCTTGGGCCTCGCGTTTGAAGCGGCTGGAGTTATAGATTGTGCACTCATCACTTGTTCCTTCCACGCATAAGAGAAAGCTGCAGCAGCGAGACGATCAGGGTGAAGATGAAGAAGACCGTCGCATTGGCCATTTGGTAGGCGTAATCGCCGTTCGTCAGTCCGTTGACGATGTTCATCGCCACACTCATCGTCGAAGTGCCCGGGCCGCCGTTCGTCAAGCCGACGATGATGTCGTAGGCATTGAGATAGCCCTTGAAACCGAGGATCGTGTTGATCACCACGTAGCTGAACACCAGCGGGATCGTGATTCGGGTCATCTGCTGGAACTTGCTCGCACCGTCGATATCAGCGGCCTCGTACACGTCCTCAGGCACTGACATGAGCCCGGCGATGTAGATGAGCAAGGTTCCCGGAATCGACT
>NZ_JALCCV010000052.1 GCF_022640935.1 Bifidobacterium sp. | reverse complement strand
CGTGGATGAACGCCTTGCACCGGAAGAAGTTCAAGCGCCGCCACACCCGGTCCCTGACATCATGCATCGGGCACGCCTCCCGCCCGCACCCCGCATGCGGGCAAGAAAAACGCGAGCCGGGCTCGAATCCGATCGTGATGCGCAATTCGCGTCTGCCGCCCTCCCCGTCACGCAACTCCACACCCGAAACCCTCCAGGGATCAGGCAACTGCAAGGCGGCGGTGAACAACAACGTGGTATCCATACCCCCAAACTACCCGACCAGCCACCTCCACCCGACCAGCCCACCCACACCAAACAGCGAAAAGCCTATTTATTCGATCGGAATCAGACTGTTCCGAATGATTTCCCAGGCGAAGTCTTGTATGATGCGATGATCTGCCTGGAAAGCTTCGCTGAGTAACGATTGCCGTGGGCGTCGGTACGTGTCAGCACGAGTGTGAGTGGTTTCGCCTTGCGCGAAGTATGCGAGCAGCCAGTCGGCTTGGATGTGCAGTTCGCGGGGCCCTCCCCAGCCGCCAGTCAATGCGTGGTCCGAATACTGTCTCAGCGTATCCGCATCGTGATGGAGAATGGCGTGAATCGGCTCGGTCATAAGACGTGTGTCGAGGTGCCTCTTCTTCGCCGATTTCGGATTGCGCACGAGTGCCGGCGTGCCTGCAGCGTGCCCTAATTGAGAGGGCATCGAAATGATCCATCAAGTCGTGAACGTTGCCGAAAGTGAAGGCTATTCATTATTGCTGACGTCGTGCCGCGCCTCTTCGTTAGTAAGCCTGCGGTATTCTTCCTCCGCTTCGCGTAGCCGGACGCAGCCATGCGCGTTGAGGATGGAGTATGCCGGCTGACTGTTTTTCAGCACGGCAGGCCGGTCATCGGCCACTTTCGCGAATTCTTCGGTCGCGGTGCCGCGACCGAACCGGCTGACCGGCACCATGGTATCAACTGGTACGGCAACGTTGCTCATGACGGTTCCCCTACTTATGCATGTGTTTTTACATGTTTAATTACAGGCGTTTATACGTTGTGCGGCGGTTACTCGTGGCAAAATAAGCACGCGGCTATAGACTCGAAGGCATGACGCCGTCGCATCCAACTGAGTCGCATCCAACTGAGTCGTATCCAACTGAGTCGTATCCAACTGGGCCGCTTGTAGCTGAACCGCAGCATGCCGAATCGCCCCGAGCTGGATTGCGCGAGGCTGGGCCGTATTACGCTGAATCGCAGCAGGCCGCGATCGGCGCGCTGCACCGGTATTTCGGCTACGACTCGTTCCGCACCGGGCAGGCTGGGCTTGTCGATGCGATTCTCGCCGGGCGCGATGTGCTGGGCGTCATGCCTACCGGCGCGGGCAAGTCGATCTGCTACCAGATTCCGGCCACGCTGCTGCCGGGCCTGACCATCGTCATCTCGCCGCTGATTTCCCTGATGCGCGATCAGGTCGACGCTTTGAATGACCTTGGCATTCCGGCGGCGTATGTCAACACCACGCAGGGCATGGACGAGCAGGGCATGGTGCTCGCCCAAGCGGCGCGCGGCGACGTGAAGCTGCTCTACGTGGCTCCGGAACGCTTGGAAACCGAGCGGATGCGTTCCTTCGCCGCACGGGTGCCTATTTCGTTGATTACTGTAGATGAGGCGCATTGTGTGTCGCAATGGGGCCAGGATTTCCGCTCGTCGTATCTGGGCATTGGCGACTTCATTGACGCCTTGCCTGTGCGCCCGACCGTGGCTGCGTTCACCGCGACCGCCACGCAGCGCGTGCGGCGCGATATCGTCGCGCTGCTCAACTTGCGGCACCCGCAGGTGACAGTGACCGGATTCGACCGGCCGAATCTGTTCTTCGATATTCTGCGCATGCCGACAAACGCCAAAAACGTCTGGATCGCGAACTACGTCATCGACCATGCCGACGAGTCCGGCATCGTCTACTGCGCCACGCGCAAGGAGACCGAGGCGCTCGCGTCGGTGCTGGCCGAACGCGGCGTGCCGGCGGTCGCCTACCACGGCGGCATGTCGGCGCAGAACCGCAATGACGCCCAGCGCGCCTTCGTGACCGATAGTGCGCTGGTCGTCGTGGCCACGAATGCGTTCGGCATGGGCATCGATAAATCCAATGTGCGCTACGTCGTCCACCACAACATGCCCGAAAGCATCGAGGCCTACTACCAGGAGGCGGGCCGCGCCGGACGCGACGGCGAACCGAGCCGCTGCACGCTGCTATGGAACGACGGCGACATCGTCACCCGCCGCCGCCTGCTCGACATGGATTCGCTCAACGACCGCATGAACAAAGATGAGCGCGAGGTCGTGCGACTGAGCAAACGCCGGCTGCTCGACGCAATGATCGGCTACTGTCGCACGACCGAATGCCTGCACGCCTATATGACGCGGTATTTCGCCGACCCTGCCGCTGGCGCTGCTGGCGGCACGGGCGTTTCAGCCGGGAAGACCGGACTGCAGGCTGCGGATGCGATCAATAATGCCCCCTGTACCGCTCCCGATGGTTCTACCGTGACAGAGCCTGGGCGCAAGGATTCAGACCCGGCGAAAGAACCCGACGCGAGTGCTTGCCAAACGCCAGTCAAGCCCAGCGGTTGCGGCAACTGCGCCAACTGCCTGAGCACTTTCGCCACCATCGATGTCACCGACATCGCGCGCTCGATCAGCAGATGCGTGCACGACTTGAGGCAAAGCTTTGGGACGGGCAAGATCGTAGCCGTGCTGCGCGGCTCGAAAACCCAGGATCTCCTCGCCCGTCACCTCGACTCCTGCCCGAGCTACGGCGCGCTCGAACAGGTGCCGCAGGCCCGCGTGCGCGACGTGCTCAACCAGATGACCACCGACGGCTTCCTGACCGTGTCCGACGGGCGGCTGCCCATCGTGCATTTCGGCCCGAGAGCGGCGGCGACGGCCAGCGGCGATTTTCACTATGAAATCAAGTGTGTCGAGCGGTCCGCTGCGGCTGGCGCAGGATTTGGCCGGCCGGGGAGACCCGCGCAATCCGGTCTGGCTCAAGGTTCGGATGCCGGCATGGACACCGAAGTCGACGAGCCGCTGTTCGAACGGCTGCGCTCTCTGCGCCGCGACATCGCGCGCGAAATCGGCAAGCCGCCCTACATCGTCTTCTCCGACAAGACCCTGCGCGATATGACCCGCATCCGCCCGGTGACCAACGCGCAGTTCTTGGCTGTCAACGGCGTGGGGGAGAACAAGCTCAACCTCTACGGCAAGCGCTTCATGGAAGCCATCCGCTCGTTTGAAGCGTAGCGCAAACAGCATCGGGGCCAAAGTTACCGGGGGGGACGTTGGCACGACGGGCATGCCTATGGACGCACAATGATGTCAACTGCACCACAATGCCAACGGCTCCGCAGCTGGCTGCGCTGTGACATTAATTGCGTGACATTAATTGCGTGATATTGATTGCGTGACATCGATTGCGTGACATTAATTGCGCCGTGAGGCCGACCTCCCTGTGGTTTTGACTGCCCTGTGGTTTCTGCTGTTCAGCAACTTCGGCAAGACACAGCCATAGCTCGGCGCGACGAATACGGCTGACAATGTCTTGCGGCTGAAGAGGGCAAGCCGATCACGGCAAGCAATGGGAAGCTTTGCAATATGGCAACATCCGATCTGATGGCATAACGCTAGGGGGGGTTCCTTTTTCAATGAGACATCTCCGGTTTCCGCACTGGCGGCGTGAGCCTGGGGAGAGGCAAGTGAAGAGACTCATGGCGCTGCAACCGGCGTTCCGGTGGCCGATGCTTGGTTTTGTGTTTTCGAATCTGGACAATGCAGACTTCGAGGGCGGCTGGGCACCGGGTGCGCTGATCGTCGGACTGCCGACGTGGGTAGCGGCATTCCGGCCGATGCCAGACACCGTGAGGGATTTCATGTTCCCGCCTGCCGGCATGTGGTCGAACGCTTCGGCTCCTTTACGTCCCTTGCATGCGCCGAAGGGCCGGAAGGCGTCCTCTGCCCGGGAGCAGCACTGCTGCCCGACGGCTTGGGCTTATGGAAATGGCTGCGCTCGCGCTAGCATGCTCGCTGCCGGTGACCGGCAAACCCTCGATGCCGAGGGCATGTGCATGCTTCGGAGCCGGGGACATGGCCGTGCCGTTCATGTTCGCCGGCGTTTCGCGCCATCTGACCATGCGCAATGCCGCGCTGCTGCGCATAGGCTGACCATGTGCGGGCTCTCATGCAGCTGGCGCCTGTGGCATGTCTGACGGGTCATAGGTTTTGCTGTCCTTGCTCAGCGCAAACTGACGTCGGCGGAAACCTTGCACGGCGTAGGATGCTCTTAGTGGCGAATAACGGCGGACTCCCCGCGCGGCCAATTGCCGGGGAATCGAACGCCGCAACACATACGAACCGCATACGAACGGAGGAATCATGTCAACGGATACCGCAACCCGGGCAACACAGAAGCAAGAAGCCAAGCCCCAGCCGGAGAGTTTTCAGCTCGACCACACCAAGGTGAAGGCGCCATACGTGCGCTTCATCGAGACCGAGACCGGCCCGAACGGCGACGTGATCTCCAACTATGATCTGCGACTCGTGCAGCCCAACGAGAGCGCAATCCCTACCGGCGGCCTGCATACTATCGAGCACACGCTCGCTGTGCTGCTGCGCGAACGAATCGCAGGCTATATTGACTGCTCGCCCTTCGGCTGCCGCACCGGGTTCCACCTGCTGACTTGGGGTGAGCACTCCACTGTGGAAGTGGCGAAGGCGCTCAAAGAATCCTTGGAATTCATCGCGTTCAAGGCCACATGGGACGATGTGCCAGCCACCACGATCGAAAGCTGCGGCAACTACCGCGACCACAGCTTGTTCACTGCCAAGGAATGGGCGAAGGATATTCTGGCCAAGGGCATCAGCTCCGACGCCTTCGTGCGCAAGGTGGTCTGAGACGAGCCGCCTGAGTCGCTTGTGAATCGCACAGCACTGTGGGCAAGACGCTGGGATGGAGGTGTGATAGCCTAGCGGCCGATTCTTTCCTTACATGTGTTCGTCTTCAAGGTGGTGTTATGGGCACTCATGCGTTCCCCCGTCGGTTCCGCCATGCGGCTATGCGCGATTACGAGCGAATCCAGCGTATTTACGCGCATGCTCGTGCGCTGATGGCGGCCAACGGCAACCCGACCCAGTGGGGAAATACCTTCCCGCTCGAAAGCACGGTACGCCGCGATATCGTTGAGGGCCGCACCATGCTGCTGATCGACAGTGCCATTAGCAGTGCAGCCGACGGCGGAAACGATGGGAACGTCGACGGCGCCAAGACGGCCAATGGAATGGCGACAGAACGCATCCTCGCCCAATTCGCCCTGTGCCCAGGCGAGGATCCGACCTACTGTGAGATCGATGGCAGCTGGCTCGATGACGACCCGTATGTGACCATTCATCGCATTGCATCCTCGGGTTTGGCTGCGCATGTAGCCTACGACTGCATCGAATGGGTGGCGAAGCAATACGGCAATGTGCGCGCCGACACCCACCCCAACAACAAGGCCATGCAGCACGTTCTCGAGCGCAGTGGTTTCGCTCGGTGCGGCCTGATCTCCCTGCCCAACCGCGGGGATGACAAGATACGCATCGCCTACCAGCGCCACGATCGGTAGCGGGCCCGGAAATGGCGACGGGTGTGCATGCGGCGTCCCTCGCGACTGCCGAAGGTTCAGCGGCCTGAGGCTCGTAACGCGTTGGTTCGTAACATGCTCGTCTGCGATGCGAGTCACAATGAAGCCATGACTGCGAACGCATGCGGACTGCCGCATTTCTCCTCTCCTCAAGGCGAATCGAATTACGAGGCCGCGCTGCGGCGATACCCCGGCCAGGCAATTGTCGACTTGGCTGCATTGCGCGACAATATGCGTCATCTGGTCGATGTGGTGGGCGGACCGAAATCCGGCACGGCGGTGATGGGAGTGGTCAAGGCCGATGCCTACGGGCATGGACTGATCCCCGCGGCGCTCGCGGCGTTGGCAGGAGGTGCCACATGGCTCGGCACAGCGCAATCGCATGAGGCGCTGGCCCTGCGCAAGGCGGGCATCGGGCCGGCGCGCTGCCATATTCTAACATGGGTTTACAACGGCTTGGCCGTGCCGTTAGACGAACTGATCGCCAATGACATCGACATCTCGCTCGGCTCGCTTGCCGGCATTGATGCCCTGGCCGGCGCGGCGCGGCAGTTGGGCCGCTCCGCTCGCGTGCATATCAAAGTGGACACCGGTTTCGGGCGCAACGGCTTCACTGAGCAGGGCTTCGATACGGCTCTGCGCAAACTCGTCCCGCTGGCCAAGGAAGGCGTGCTGCATATTGTCGGATTGTGGAGCCATCTCGCCGTGGCCGATGCGCCGAACGTTCCCGAGTTCGTAAATTCCACCGATGCACAGATCGAGCATTTCCATGATTTCGAGCGCCGCATGGATGCAGCGGGCATAGCCCCGGAGATCCGGCACCTGGCGAACACCGCCGCCACGCTGACCCGGCCCGAGATTCATTTCGAGCTGACCCGCCCGGGCATCGGGCTGTACGGCTACGAGGCCGACCCGGCGATGGGCGGGCCGCAGGACTATGCCTTGACGCCGGCCATGACACTGCAGGCCCAGCTGGGCACCGTCAAAGACGTGGAGGCCGGGCACGGCATTTCCTATGGACGCACGTATATCACCGATGACGACACCAGCACGGCCATCGTGCCGCTGGGGTACGCGGATGGCGTCCACCGCTCGGCCTCCGGATTCGACGTGCGCGGCGCCAAACATACCGACAAGCCCGGCGGTCCAGTGCGCGTCATGACCGCCGAAGGCCCCAAGCTCATGCGCGTCTCGGGGCGCGTGTGCATGGACCAATTCATCCTCGACCTGCATGATTCGGCCGCTCGCCTCGGCATTCACGAAGGCGACACGGTTCAACTGTTCGGTCCTGGACGCGGCGAGCAATCCATCGAACCGACGGCCGACGACTGGGCGCGCGCCGCCGACACGATCAGCTACGAGATCTTCACCTGCCTGCGCAGCCGCATCCCGAGACTGTACACGCATGCGAACGAGGTCTTCGGCGCTGGCGACCTCGCCAGGCTCGATCCCGCGAGCGTGCTGTAGGGGGTTTCCCGGCACAGGTCGGATGAGTCATAGGTGGGACCGCGCTGCGAGTCTCTCGGCAAAATTCCCACGTACTCCCCAAACGCGGGGCATAGTCCTATGCTGGGGTTATGGAGACGACGCGAGACGGCGAGCAGGTGCTGGGCGACGAGGGCTATGACGCTTTCGATGAGGAGCGCTGGGCGGATGAGCCGCCGAAATCGCGCTCCCGTACCGCGTTCGAACGTGACCGCGCGCGCCTGATTCATTCCTCTGCGCTGCGCAGACTCGGCGCGAAAAGTCAGATTCTCGTGGCCGGAACGGACGATTTCGCACGGACCCGCCTGACCCATACGCTCGAAGTCGCACAGATCGGCCGGCAAATCGGCATGATGCTGGGGTGCGATCCCGATGTGGTGGACTGCGCCTGCCTAGCCCACGACTTGGGACATCCTCCTTTCGGGCACAACGGCGAGAAGGCGCTATCCGATATCGCCTCGGGCATCGGCGGCTTCGAAGGCAACGCGCAGACGCTGCGGCTGCTCACCCGTTTGGAGCCCAAGATATTCCATGCCGACGGCCGCTCGGCAGGCGTCAACCTGACCCGCGCTTCGCTGGATGCCGCCGTGAAATACCCATGGACGCTGGCCGAGGCCGCGCAGCATCCCAAAGGCGAACGCAGCGCCAAATATTGCGTATACCCCGATGATGTCGACGTGTTCAACTGGCTCAAGCAAGGCGCTCCAGAAACCACGAGGCCGATGGAATGCCAGGTCATGGATCTGAGCGATGACATCGCCTATAGCGTGCATGATGTCGAGGACGCGATCGCCACCGGCGCGTTCAACCCGATGGCACTGGCCGACGCGCGCATCGTAGACGCGATCATTGAGGATACACGCAGCTGGTATGGCGGGCAATGGGATGCCGACAAGCTGCTTGAGGCCTTGCAACGGCTGCGCGGCGAACAGCTGTTCCCCACGCATTTCAACGGTTCGCGCCAGGCCTTGGCCCAGCTCAAAAACATCACGAGCGCGCTGATCGGCCGTTTCGCCGGTTCAGTGGAGGCCGCCACGCGCGAGCGCTACGGCGGCGGCCCGCTGACACGGTACAGCGCCTCGGTCGTCACTCCTGAACAGACTTCATATGAGATCGTGATGCTCAAAGGCATCGCCGTCTACTTCGTGATGGAGCCGCGCGAGCACGAACCCATGCATCAGCAGGAGCAGTCCATCGTCGCGGATCTGGTTGATGTCTTTATGGCTGATTCTCCGCAGCCCAGCGACGCGCTCGAGGCCGTGTTCCTGCAGGACTGGAACGAAGCCACCAATGACGACGAGCGCCTTCGCGTGGCCATCGACCAAGTGGCTAATCTCACCGACGGCTCAGCGTTGGCGATGCACTCGATCCTGTGCTAGGAGCGGACGCCGCTGGCGAAAACGCGACCATCAACTCAAATCAGTCACTGCTGCCGAGGCGCCTCGCCGTGCTTGATGAACGGCATGCAGGCCAATGCCGCGATGAAGAACACGGCAGCATACAGGAACATCCACCGGTATTCGCCGGTCCACTGCTGGACTAGGCCATAGAGCGTGGGGCTGATGGCCGCGCCGCCCGATGTGGCGAGGTAATAATACGCGGTCATGGTGCCGTTGCGCTCCGTGCCTCCAAGCTCGGCGATCCAAGGCAGAGCGTTGACGAATACCAGCGTCCAGGCGATGCCGAAGAGCAATGCCAGCGGTATTATCAGGCCGGCTCGGCCTATCCATGGCATGGGAATGAAAGCCAGTACGCCGCAGATCAGGCCGATGCTCATTGTCGGGCGTCGTCCCAGATGCTCGCCGATCACGCCTGCGACGATGGCGAAGAGGATGGCCCCGCCCGCGTAGAAGGTCAGCGCGCCGCCGGCCGCCGCGGCCTGCATGTGCAGATCGTGCGTGGCATACAGAGTGAAATAGGTTTCGACTGCGTTGCCGCCGAGCGAATAGCTGAACAGCACGATCATGATCAGCAGAAAGCTGCGTCTCGCCGAGGCGTCGAGCCGCAGCTTAGGCACAATCGCCTCTTTGAGCTGCGCCCAGGACGCTGCCGGTATCGGTAGTGCCCGGGTTCTTGCGCACTTTGGTTCTTGCCCGCCTGTGTGGGTTTTCAGTTCGCTTCTTGTATGGTGTCGTGGAGTCGGGACATGTCCAGGTAGCG
>NZ_JALCCV010000051.1 GCF_022640935.1 Bifidobacterium sp. | reverse complement strand
GACGAGATTGTGCAGGACCAGCGCGACGGCTGGACGATCCGCTCCGCCGACGGTTCGCGCGGCGCCCACACCGAGCACACGCTCGCCATCACCGACGGCGACCCCATCATCCTCACTGCGCGCGAGCACGACGAAACCGTCGCGGCGCTTGGGTTCTGAGCAACTGAATTCGGCTCTGCCGACTGGGCTTTTGGCGGCCGTTCTGCTGTCATCAGTTCCGAAGAGCCGGTTCTGATACGCCGTTGCCCATGCGGCAAGCCTGCCGTCAAACAGCTCAGCTGCCAGCTAGGGGCATCCATGCCATGGGATTCGGGCCATCGGCTGCGACGTGTCGTCCCTGGCCGCCCTGATCTTATTTCATATTGCGCAACTGGTCGATCGTCACGAATTCGAAGCCTTGGCGCTTCAGATCGTCGATGATGCCAGGAAGCGCTGCGACGGATTGCGAACGGTTGCCGCCGCCGTCATGCATCAGTACGATGGCGCCATTGTAGGCGTTTTTGATCACCGCTTCATGGATGGCCTGCGCGCCCGGCCGCTTCCAATCCTCGGTGTCAATGCTCCACAGCACCGTGCAGTCGATCAGATCGGAGACATCGCGCCATTGGTCCATGCCGAACGCTCCATACGGAGCGCGGAACACCTTCGTGCGCGTGCCTGAGGCCGCCTGCAGATTCTTGAGTCCTGCTGCGACTTCGGCGCGTGCGGCATCCCGACTGAGTTTGGTCATATCCGGATGGGTGTTGCTGTGGCTGGCGACCTGATGGCCCTCGGCGACCATGCGTTGCTCGGCCTGCGGATATTGCGCCGCGCTCTGCCCGATATCAAAGAATGTGGCCTTGACCCCTTTGTCGCGCAGAATGTCCAGGATCGGCGCGCTGTATGGGCTTGGTCCATCATCGAACGTCAACGCGATCACCTTGCGGCCTGCAGGTTTGGGGGAGATGGCATGCACGATGAGATCGCGGGGCTGCTTGACGACGCCCTTGCTGAGCTTTTTGCCGGAATCCCGGCCCACCCACACCTCGCGCACGCCGTCTCTGCCGGCCTGTTCCACCTCTTGTATCACACCGTGACCGGTGAGTTTCACTTGGTAAGGTATCGGCTCATCCTGTGCATCGTGCGGCTCGACCATGTCCTTGCCGGATTGCAGGCGTATATCGGCGTCCTGCGGGAGCGTGGTGCTGTCGATTGCGTTCGCAGGCACGTCGCGACCGTTGACGGAGTAGCTGATCGGCGCGCCGCCGCTTTGCTTCTCCACTTCTCCGGTGACCGCCATGAGGCGGCCCGGCTTGTGCCCGAAGTTCTGGTTGTCGGCCATCAGCTTACCCAATGTGGTATCGACCCGTACCTGGCGGGCATTGCCGTCGATGCTGATGGGGATTCTGCGCCAATGGTTCTCCCACATGCCGTAGCTCCATACCCCGCCAACGATCGCAGCCGCCGTAAGCAGCATACCGAGCAGCACGAGCAGCCAGGTGAATCGCCTCTTGCGCGGGGTGGGGGAGTTGGGATCAGCTGGGTCGTCGTAGCCGATGGAAGCATCTGCCCCCTCTGTGCCGGCGGCAGAGTAAACACCGCCGCCTCCCTCGGATGCGTTATCTTCGAAAGCGTTATCTTCGTAATTGTCGCGGTCGGTGGTGTCGCCGTTCCCGCGTGCAATGCCGTCGAATGACAGTTCCTCTATGTTGTCCGGCATGTCGTCGCCCATCGTCCGCGGCCTCTCCCTTTTCGCGTCTGCATTCATTCCCTCATTTCATACTACTGTCTTGCGTGGGCGCTGGATCAGGTTCGCTGCGGCCGTGATCCGTCAATCGGGACGGCGCAATATCTGGCGCTCCATGTTTTGCGTAACGTTCGCCGCGTACGAATCTCGCCTTCATGCGTGTCGGGCTTATGGGCGGGGGGCATGTCGCCCTCGCAGATGGGAATCAACCATGCCGATGTGCGCAAGCTCACATGCCGGTCTGGCCGTTCGCCTTCGGTGTCGGGTCGGCTGGGCGATAATGGAGGCATGACTATTGCAACCCATGAGCGTTACGCGCAGATGCTGGACGCAGCCCGGCGCGGCGGGTATGCCTATCCTGCGATCAATGTCACTAGCACGCAGACGCTTAACGCCGCGTTGCAAGGCTTCGCCGAGGCCGAATCTGATGGCATCATCCAGGTTTCCGTCGGAGGGGCGGATTATTTCTCCGGGCAATCAGTGAGGGATCGGGTGATCGGATCGCTCGCGTTCGCGGCTTTCGCACACGAGGTCGCGGCGCGGTATCCGCATATCGTTGTGGCGCTGCACACCGATCATTGCGCCAGGCAATACCTGGACGAGTGGGTGCGGCCGTTGCTTCGCCATGAGATCGACCAGGTGGCGCACGGCCGGGAGCCGGCGTTCCAATCGCATATGTGGGATGGCTCGACGGTGCCGTTGGGCGAGAATCTCGACATTGCCGAGGAATTGCTGGAACAGTCGGTAAAGGCGCACACGATTCTCGAGATTGAAATAGGAGCGGTCGGCGGCGAGGAGGATGGGCATTCCGCGCAGATCGACGAGAAGCTTTATTCGACGCCGGCCGACGGGGTGAAGGTCGCGCAACGCCTGGGGCTCGGGGAACGTGGACTGTACATGGCGGCCTTCACCTTCGGTAATGTGCATGGTGCGTACAAGCCCGGCATCGTGAAACTGCGCCCCGAGCTTCTCGGCGATATCCAGCACGAAGTGGCCGAGGCAGTGCGCGCTGGTCGTGTGACTTCCATGCCGCGGGCGTTTGCGGATTCATGGCGCGATGCGAATGATGGCATCGGCGGCGACGAAGTGGCCGCCGAGAAGCCGTTCGCGCTCGTGTTCCACGGCGGCTCGGGTTCGCGCCCGGAGGAAATCGCAGAAGCGGTGAGCCACGGCGTCGTCAAGATGAATGTCGACACCGATACGCAATACGCCTTCACGCGAGCAGTGGCGGCTCACATGTTCGAGCACTATGACGGCGTGCTCAAAATCGATGGCGAAGTAGGCGAGAAGCGCTTCTACGATCCGCGCTCCTGGGGCAGCGAGGCCGAATCCGCCATGGCCGCCCGCGTGGTCGAGGCCTGTCAGCAGCTCGGTTCCGCGGGCAGGGCGCTGAAGTAGGGCGTTTCCCCTTGGCCCGAGTGAACACGATGGTTGAGCTTGGACACGCTCTTGGTTGAGCATCACGATTCCCGCACTAAGTCGACAGCGGTGTGGGAATCGTGATGATTTTTCGCCGTCGTACGGCGCAAGCCCTGCATGAGGTGCGGGTTGGCGCGGGAGCTGCGACGCCTGGGTGCGCGATCGGCGCATTCCGCACGGCACGCTCGAGTTAGCGTGTGAAAGGTGACGCTGAGACGACCATATGTTGCGCCACCCCAACCTGCTGTGGTATAGGCGTCACGGTAGGGTGTTTCTGGCGGAATCATGCGGATGCGGAGGTGCGTTATGCCCGGAATCATTCTTATTGGGGCTCAGTGGGGCGACGAAGGTAAGGGCAAGGCGACCGATTTGATCGGCACGCATGTCGACTATGTCGCACGCTTCAACGGCGGCAACAACGCGGGCCACACGGTGGTGGTCGGCGACGAATCGTATGCGCTGCACCTGCTGCCCAGCGGCATCATCAGCCCCAATGTCACGCCAGTCATCGGCAACGGCGTTGTGGTCGACCCCGAGGTGCTGTTCGAGGAAATCGAAGGCTTGGAATCGCGCGGCGTGGACTGCTCGCGGCTGCTGGTGAGCGAGGCCGCGCAGGTCATCGCGCCATATCACCGCGTGCTCGACAAGGTCACCGAGCGCTTCCTTGGCAAGCACAAGATCGGCACGACCGGCCGTGGCATCGGCCCTGCCTATGCGGACAAGATCAACCGCGTCGGCATCCGCGTGCACGACCTATTCAACGCGCAGCACCTGCATGACAAGGTCGAGGCGAGCCTGCATCAGAAGAACCAGATGCTCGTGAAACTGTACAACCGCCGCCCGGTCGACGTGGATGAGACCACGGAACATCTGCTGGCGCTCGGCGAAAAGCTCAGGCCCTATGTCGCCAACACCTCGCTGATCCTCAACAAGGCGCTCGACGCAGGTAAGACCGTGCTCTTCGAGGGCGGTCAGGCCACGATGCTCGACGTGGACCACGGTACCTACCCGTTCGTCACGTCGTCGAATCCGACCGCAGGCGGCGCATGCACCGGAACCGGCGTTGGCCCGACCAAGATCACCCGCGTGATCGGCGTCTCGAAGGCCTATGTCACTCGCGTGGGCGAAGGCCCGTTCCCCACGGAGCTCGACAACGAGGCGGGCGAATGGCTGCGCACCCAAGGCCACGAATTCGGTGTGACCACAGGCCGCCCGCGCCGCTGCGGCTGGTTCGACGCAGTCGTGAACCGCTACGCGGTGCAGGTCAACGGCCTGACCGACATAGTCCTCACCAAGCTCGACGTGCTCACCGGTCTCAAGGAAATTCCCATCTGCGTGGGCTACGACGTGGAAGAAGCCGACGGCACGCACACCCGCTACGACGACATGCCGGTCGACCAGGCCGCCTTCACCGTTGCCAGGCCGATTTATGAAACCATGCCCGGCTGGGACGAGGACATCTCGAAAGTGCACGCCTTCGAAGATCTGCCCGCCACCACGCAGGCATATGTGCATCGTCTCGAAGACCTCTCTGGCTGCCGCATTTCGGCGATCGGCACCGGCCCGCAGCGCGATCACATCATCTCCGTGCATTCGTTGATCGACTAAACGCCGGCTCAGGGTTCGTCCGGGGCATGCGGGGCAACTGCAATGGCTCATAACGAGGATTCGGCGGGCGGAAGCCTATCGGGAAACGCTAACGTGCCCGAAAGCGGCGTCGCGTCCGAAGGCGGCATCGCGAAGCCCCTCGGGCTGCTCGGCCACAGGCAGTGGACGATCGCCATTCGCGCAATCGTGTGCGGCTGCATCGCCGGCCTGCCTATGGCGCTGTATTGCTGTGGCATCGGATACGGCGCGCGCTTCGCCCGCTGGATGTAGTCGTAGATTTCGGCCCCGCCATGGCTGATCGCGGCGTTCGTCTGCGTGGCTGCGGGCATTGGCTTGACTGTCGCATGGCTGCTCGCCGTCGAAATGTCCGGCTTGCTGACGCACATGCTTCCCGTCGCCGCGCGCCGCTCGGTGGAAATGCCGAAAATCGCGCATGGTTACGTTGTCGAAACGTAAGCGCAACCAAGTGCGGCCATCATCCTTCTAGATTGATAGCTAATCGAGAGAGGATGGTTACATGACAGCCGTAACGAATCAACCACGGCGTCGTCTTATGGGGATATCGCTCGGTTGTGTGCTTTTTTCCCTGTTGATGATGCTCTCCATGATGCGGCCTGTGACAGCGTTGGCCGCCGAAGCTGTTCCTGTGTGCAATCCGACAGCCACGAACGGGTGTGTCAACGGCATCCTTCAGGATGCGGGCAAAAAACCGATCAGCGGCGTGAAAGTGACTTTGTCCGGCACCGAATCCGCGACGACGACTACGGACGAGACCGGGAAATGGGCCTTCTCGGTGCAGGCTGACGGCACCTATGACGTGGATATCGACAAATCCGTCGCTGCACAACACGGGCTCAAGGCATCCCACATGCAGGTGGAGATACAGAAAGACAGCTTCTCCAAGCAGCGCGGGGTGGTCCGTTTCGATCAGGCGTCGAGCCCGTCGGGCGGTAGTTCCGCTTCGAGTTCGCCGGCTCCGTCAGGATCGGACTCGTCGAGTCCCTCAGGTTCCGACTCGTCGGCTTCGGCGGGCAACGCCGGTTCGTCGCCGGGATCGAATTTCGGCGCCAGAGTATGGCAACAGCTCTATTCGGGCATCATCTTCGGGCTCATGCTGGGCCTCATGAGCGTGGGCATGAACCTGGTGTACGGCACCACCGGCCTGAGCTCCTTCTCGCACGGCGAGCAGGTGTCGCTCGGCGGATTGATGGCATATGTCGGCACGCAGATGCTGCATATGCCTATATGGGCCTCCGCGATTTTCGCCATCGCGGTCGGCGCGCTCAGCGGCCTAGTCCAGAACGAACTCGTATGGGCGCCATTGCGCCGACGCCATATCGGAACGACCCAGCAGCTGATCGTGACCATCGGCCTGTCCATGGTGTTGCAATACGTCTACCAATTCTTCTTCGGCGGCAATGTCAAAGGCATCACGATATCCGTGGAGCAGGGATTCAAGCTCGGCCCAATTATCACCGACTCGGCCACGCTCATCTCCGCCGGCATCTGCATCTTGGTCATCATCGCGATGACGCTCTTCCTATACCGCACCCGCCTGGGGCGCGCGACGCGGGCGGTTTCCGATAATTCCGCGCTCGCAGCCGCCTCGGGCATCAACGTCGAGCAAGTGGTGCGCATCGTATGGATCATCTCCTGCGCGCTGGCCGCGCTCTCCGGCGTGCTGTTGGGCATTTACCTCAACGGCGTGTCATGGAACACGGGTGCGGTGCTGCTGCTGCTCATGTTCTCGGCGGTGACGCTCGGCGGTCTCGGCACCGCCAATGGCGCCTTGGTCGGTTCGCTGATCATCGGCATCGTCGCCGACATGAGCTCGCTGATCATCCCCAACGATATGCGCTACGCCAGTGCGCTCGCGATCCTCATCATCGTCCTGCTGATCCGTCCGCAGGGCATATTCGGCAAAGTTCAGAGAGTAGGCTGAGAGATGGATTTTCTGACATTGATAAGCGATTCCTTGGGGCAGCTCATCGCCCCGACCACGGCTGCGTACGCGTTGGCCGCCATAGGCCTGAACATCCACTTCGGCATGACCGGGCTGTTCAATATGGGCCAGGCAGGATTCATGCTGCTCGGCGCCTACGGCTTCGGCATCACCCAGTCAATGGGGTGGAACATGTTCGCCTCGCTGTGCATGTCCCTGCTGCTCGCTCTCGTCTACGCGCTGTTGCTAGGCATCCCGACGCTGAAACTCGGCCCGGATTACCTTGCTATGGTGACGCTGGCGGCGGCCGAAATCGTCAGGATCGTGGCGCGTTCGACGTCGCTGACATGGCTGACAGGAGGCTCCGGCGGCATCTCCCCACAGTATTTCACCGAGCAGTTCGAGGACGCCTCGCCGCTGCCCGAAGGCCGGACCCAGATCCTCTGGTGGACATATTCGAACAATGTCGCCGATTCATGGTGGATCCGCATTGTGGGGTGGACCCTTGTGGCCATCGTCGCCCTGCTGGCGTGGCGCTGGTTCAAATCCCCGTGGGGCCGCGTGCTCAAAGGCATCCGCGAGGATGAGAACGCCGTGCGCTCGCTGGGCAAGTCGGTCACCCGCTTCAAGCTGCAGTCGCTGTTCCTCGGCGGCGCTTGCGGCGCGCTTTCGGGCATTCTCTTCGTGCTTCCGCGTTCGGTGCAGCCCGACTCCCTCGGTCGCCAAGTCACGTTCTACATCTGGACGATCCTGCTGATGGGCGGCGCGGCGACCATTCTCGGGCCGATCCTCGGCTCATGCCTGCTGTGGGTCTCGCTGACTTTCATCAAGGAGCTGATGCGCACGGCGATCCCCGATACTCTTATTTCCTCGAGCCAGATAGAGTCCCTCGGCTGGGTGATCATGGGCGTCGCCCTGATGTGCCTGGTCATCTTCAGACCGCAGGGACTGTTGGGAGACCGAAGGGAGCTGGCGTTCCATGACTGAAAATAACCTGCCATTCCATGATCTCGCGCAGTGGGCCACCAAGGCCCCGGAAGGCGAGCAGCTCATATCCACCGCATACGGCGACAAGGTGAATGAGGATCTGAAGTTCGTAGAGAGCACTCCTGGCGTGCACAAGCCGGATGCGATCCTCGTGGCCGACAATGTGACCCGCCGTTTCGGCGGCGTCACCGCGGTCGATGTGCAGCATTTCGAAATAGAACGCCACGGCATCACCGCGCTCATCGGTCCGAACGGCGCCGGGAAAACCACATTCTTCAACCTCATGACCGGTTTTGACAAGCCCGACTCGGGAAGCTGGGAGTTCGACGGACGCCCGCTGTCTTCCGTTTCCCCGGAGCGGGTGGCCCGCATGGGCATGGTCCGCACCTTCCAGCTGACCAAAGTCATGGGCCGCCTGACGGTTTTGGAGAACATGCTGCTCGGCGCGCCTGACCAGCCAGGCGAGGGAATGTTCGTCTCGCTGTTCCCCTCGCGCTGGAAAAAAAAGGAAAAGGAGAATGTCGAGAAGGCCGAGTCGCTGCTCAAGCGCTTCCTGCTGTTCGACAAACGCAACGATTTCGCCGGATCCCTTTCCGGCGGCCAGCGCAAACTGCTTGAGATGGCTCGTGCGCTGATGAGCGACCCGCAGCTGGTGATGCTCGACGAACCGATGGCAGGCGTGAACCCGGCGCTGAAGCAGTCGCTGCTCGACTGCATCCTCTCGTTGCGCGAAGACGGGACGACCGTGCTGTTCGTCGAACACGACATGAACATGGTTCGCCACGTGGCCGATTGGGTCACGGTGATGGCCGAAGGCAAAATCGTCGCCGAAGGCCGGCCGAAGGCCGTAATGAATGATCCCGCCGTAGTGGACGCCTACCTAGGCGCGCGTGCCAATATCGACTTGGGAGACGACGCCGCGCTGGAAACCTTGGACGGCGAACCCGGTACGACAGCGTCGGGCGAGGCGCCGCAGGGAGAGGAGACCAGACAATGAGCGATCACATTTCGGCGGCGCAGGCCAAGGCTACGCAGACCGCCGCTGCGCAAACAGGCGCAGAAGAGGCCGGCAGCAGGCCGTTGCTTGATGCGGTGGACTTGGTGGCCGGCTACATCCCGGGCGTCAACATTCTCGACGGGGCTTCGCTCACGTTGCGCGAAGGCGAGATCGTCGGCATCATCGGGCCGAACGGCGCCGGCAAATCCACGCTGCTCAAAGCGTTGTTCGGGCTGGTGCACATCTCTTCGGGCAAACTGCTGCTGCACGACGAGGAGATCACCAATCTGCGCGCCGACAAGCTGGTATCCCGGGGCGTGGGGTTCGTGCCGCAGACCGAGAACGTGTTCCCCTCGCTGACCATTGTGGAGAACATGCATATGGGGGCGTTCCAGGCTCCGAAACTGTTCGCCGAGCGCTTCGATTATGTGTGTTCGATCTTCCCGACTCTGCGCAAACGCAAGAACCAGCAGGCGGGATCGCTTTCCGGCGGTGAACGCCAGATGGTGGCCATGGGCCGGGCGCTGATGATGAAGCCCTCGGTGTTGCTGCTGGATGAGCCCTCCGCGGGTCTGTCGCCCATGCTGCAGGACGAGACCTTCATTCGGGTGCGCGAGGTGAACCGGGCCGGGGTGTCCGTCGTCATTGTGGAGCAGAACGCACGGCGCTGCCTGCAGATCTGCGACCGCGGTTACGTGCTTGATCAGGGCCGCAACGCCTATTCGGGCTCGGGAAGGGACCTGCTGAACGATCCCAAGGTCATCAGCCTGTATCTAGGCAATCTGGAGGAGGAGGTCGAGCAGGAGGGCCGCTGACGGCGTCTTGCTGATTTCGTTGTGTTTCCGATCGTGTTCGATCTTTAATCTCGGGGAAACATAAGGCACATGTATTGGTTGCAAATACGACTTACATTCTGTATCCAAGGGGCGGTCGCGAAACTTTCGCCGCATCGCTCTTAATTGTCGCCCGCCGATCGCGGACAAGAGAGGAAGAGTGGTGATCCACATGACTATCAATATGACTGGCAATATAAAAAAGGCGTCAGTTGCCGCAACCGCCATGGTAGCGGCGGCAGTGATGGCTTTGGCTGGTTGCGGTTCCGGCAGCAGCTCGGGCAGCGGCTCCAGCGATTCGGGAAGCTTTGTACTAGGCGGTCTGTTCCCGGAAACCGGCTCCTTGGCCTTCCTGGGGCCGGCTGAGGTGACGGCTTGGAAGCTCGCCGCGCAAGACATCAACGCTGCCGGCGGGATAACGCCCGGATTTTTGCGCAGATTGGTTGGTGCTTGTTGAAGTAGTGGGGCATGGCTTGTCGCCTGTGTACGATTTCAGTCGCCAAACTATTAACCGCTATGGGAAAGCAGGCGACGATAA
>NZ_JALCCV010000050.1 GCF_022640935.1 Bifidobacterium sp. | reverse complement strand
AGTGGGAGGGAACACGTCAAGAATGCCGCCGCGCACCGCGAATTCGCCGCGGTCCATCACCAGATCGGCACGGGTGTAGGCGTTCTCGACGAGTCTGTTTGCGGCATCGCCAAGCGGCAGGTCCCTGTCCTGCTCGAAAACCAGCGGCTCCACGTCACCAAGGCCGGCCACCACTGGCTGGATCAGCGAACGCACCGGCATTACGAGTATCTGAATCGGACCGAACAGATCGCTGCCCGGTTGCGGATGCTTCAACCGGCGCATGACGGCCACGCGACTGGCCACAGTGTCGGCTCGTGGGGAAAGCCGCTCATGCGGCAGCGTTTCCCAAGCCTCTAACTGGACGATGGCATTCGGGTCGCCCTCGTACCAGGAGCGCAGCGATTCCACGGTTTCCTCGGCCTCACGGCTGGATGCCACGACCAGCACGACAGCCGTGCGCCGGGCCGTAGCCGCAGCCGCTGCGATCGCCGGACGCAGCCCGCTGGGCGCGCTGACGACGATGCTGGGATCGGTTTTCGATTCGGGTTGGTCGATGTCGCCGTTGGCCAACGCCTTGAACGATGGATCGCGTTCGAGCGATTCGAGCATGCCAATGAGCGACTGGTGATCGGAAAGGAGAATGGCAGCCTTATTCTTTCTGCCGGCTGCAGCATTCGCTGCCGTGGCGTTCACTGTTCTATCTGCCACTGCCCTATCCATGACTGCTGCATTCGTTGTTCTGCCTGCCGATGCCGCATGCACCGTTGCCTTGCCTGCCTTATCTGCCATTGCTGCGCCCACCATTAAAATGCTCCTGCGCAGCGTTCAGCCCATCGAAAATCACTGTTTCCGCGGCGTCGGCGCTATCGGCCAAAAAATCCGGCAGTTGCTTGCGCTGGTCAGGACCGAAGCCGCCCAGCACCCAGTCCACGGTGTTGTCGTGGGCACGAGGCCCGCGCTGAGCATGGCCCACCCCCATGCGCACGCGCCCATACTGGTTCGTGCCTAAGGACCGGTCGATGGATTTGATGCCATTGTGCCCGCCCGCCGAGCCGCCCATCTTGACTTTGATGCGGCCGAATTCCAAGTCCATATCATCATGGATGACCACGATATGCCCGGCTTCGATGTCATAGTACGCGCTGATGGATGCCACGGCGTTGCCTGAGTCGTTCATATAGGTCAGCGGCTTGGCGAGGAAAAATTTGACCGAGTGACCTTCGAGATTCATCACGCCCTTGCCCAATTTGGCCAGACCCTTATGGTCGGAGAGGGTGACGGACCAGCGTTCGGCGAGCACATCCGCCGTCATAAAGCCCATATTGTGGCGCGTGCCCTCGTATTTGCTCCCGGGATTGCCCAATCCCACAATCAGCCAGAACGCCGAAGCCATGCCACTCTCCCTTTCCACCCGCACAGTTCACCTACATGGACCGTCATAGTCGCGCGCCGCATTCAGCCGTCACAATCAACCGCCGTAATCGCGCATATCAGCCGATTCATGGTACCGGTGGCGAGAGACGAAAGCCAAGCTCCTCGGCTTTGAAGGCATATTGGAGACACAGCGAGCTATCTCAATCCCATTTCCCCCATAACCATCTCGATCGACATCCAAGCAGACAGGTTGCGACGATGATTGTCAATCCGCGCAGCGTGCGAAATGAAGTACCTGCGTTGCGTGAGGCGTTAATTCGCCCTCACGGAGGTCTATCTGCGCTGCGTGAGGCGCTATGTCTTCGAGAATCGAATATCAGGTGGCCAGGAACCGCCGTTTTCGGTCAGCAATACCCGCGGCACCAAGGAATTAACGCCCCGTATAACACAGATAGGTATCCGCAGTCAGCAGATGACGTCTCACACAAGCGGAATAGACCCCGCGGGCGCGCTTTTATGTTATACACGAGCGTGAATATCGTCTACAGCTCCTTATACCAATACGACATGTCGAGGTAGCGCTTGCTGTCATAGCATGCGCGTGGAAGCAGCCCGAAACGGGTGAAGGCGAAGCGGCGCATGAGGGCGATCGAACCCTTGTTGTCGGCGAAGATCAGCGCGGTGGCGATGCGACGGGAACGCTGCCTGGCGGCATCGAGCAGCCAGGCGACCAAGGCAGTACCGTAGCCGTGATGCTGGGCGCCGCCGGCGATGTAGTAGCTCAGCTCGACCACGCCGTCATAGGCTTCGCGCGGATGGAAGCGCGACAGTGAGCCGAAGCCAGCGATATGGCCAGCCTCGTCTTCGATCACGACGACTGGATAGTCGACGCGCGGCGCGTGCGATTCGACCCATTCACGACGTTGTTCGAGCGTGCGCGGCACCAGGTCGGCCGTGGCGCCGCCGGCGATAACCGCCTGGTTATAGATATCGGTGACCGCCGACAGATCGCTGTCCGTGGCATCGCGGATGACGAACCCTCTCTCGGCTCCATCCCATTGTTCATTAGCCATATCGATAATGTACCGCAGCGTCGCGAATGGCCGGCGCGGCACACATTGGCAGCAGCCCGTTATTTATCGAGCTCCACGGCCTTGTTCAACGCCTCGTTGAGCTGCTTCTGCGCATTGCCATAGGCCGTCCAGTCGCCGGATTTCATCGCGGAATCCGAATCCTTCATCGCTTGGGCCGCCTGATTGAGCGCCTCCTTGAGTTCGGCGCTCAACTGCGGCGTTTCAGGTGTGCTTGGCTGCTGGCCACCGCCGCCGGCATTCGCGCCGCCAGAGCCGGCGGAGCCGTCCGACGCACTAGCCCCGGCGTCTGCCGTGGCGTTCTGCGCGTCTCCCGCCGAAGCGCCCGAATCCCCGCCGAAGACCTGGTCGAGCGCCTCGTCCAAAGTGTTCGCGAAGCCGACCTGGTCGCCGAAGGCGACGAGCACCTTTTTGAGTAGCGGGTAGCTGGTCGCACCGCTGGACTGGATGTACACCGGCTCGACGTAGACCAGTCCGCCGCCGAGCGGCAGCGTGAGCAGGTTGCCGCGCTTGACGTTGGTCGATCCGGTCTGCAGCAGGTTGAGTTCGCGCGACACCGTGTCCTTGGCATCGAAGTTGCTCTGTGCCTGCCCGGGGCCGGGCACATTGGAGTCCTTCGGCAGCTCCTGCAATCGCAGCGTGCCGTAGTTCGGCCCCACTCGGCCTTTCTCGTTGCCCGCATCAGAATCAACCGAGAGAAAACCGGTGAGGATCTCACGTTTCGCGGTTCCTGCAGGTATGTACGAAGAAGTCAGCGAGAAGACCGGCTCCTTGGAGCCGCCCGTCTGCAACGTCAGGTAATACGGCGGCTGCAGAATGTCGCGGTTCTGCGCCGACTGCGATTCGGTGGGGTCGGTGGGGCTCTGCCAGAAGTCCTCGCCTGAGAAGAACTGGCCGGCGCTGCCGACATGGTACTTCGCCAGCAGCTGGCGCTGCACCTTGAACAGGCTTTCCGGGTAGCGCAGGTGGCTCATCAGCTGGCCGTCGATATCCGAGATCTGGTGGTACTGGCCGGGGAAGATCTTCTCCCACGCTTTGATGACCGGATCCTTCGCATCCCATACATACAGGTCGACCGAACCGTCGTAGGCATCGACCGTGGCCTTGACCGAATTGCGGATGTAATTGGCCTTCTGCGAGCCCAGGCCTTGGATGGTAGAGCTGGTTTCGGTGGTTGAATCCGCCGTAGCCTCGCCCAGATCGGTCATCTGCGAATAGGGATAGGCGTCCGAAGTCGTATAGCCGTCGACGATCCATTTGACGCGGCCGTTGACCACCGCTGGGTAGACGCGCCCGTCAAGCGTCAGATACGGCGCGACTTTCGCCACGCGCTCCTTGGGATTGCGGGTGTAGAGGATCTGCGAATCCGGGGTGACGCGGTCGGAGAAGAGGATCTGATCCGAGCCGAAGCGCGCCGCATAGAGCAGCCGCGAGAAGAAGTTGCCGATGCTCGGGCCGCCGTTGCCCTCGAAGGTGTTCGTCGCGCCCTGCGAACCAGTGGGATAGTCGAATTCCCATGCCTTGGTTCCCTTGGGCGCGCCGACGATGGAGTATTCGGGGGCGTTCGGCGAGAAATAGATGCGCGGCTCGTAATGCTGCGTCTCGGTGAGCTTGCCTTGCGTGGGGATGCCGTATTCGAAGAACTGCGGCTGGCCGTCGGAGGTCACTTTGTTGCCGTAGGCCGCCACGACGCCGTAGCCGTGCGTATATACGGTATGGTCGTTGACCCAGTTGCGGTTGTCGTTGCCCGAGAGGTTGAGCTCGCGCGCAGCGATCACCGTGTCTTGGCTGGTGCCGTCAATGTCGTATTTGTCGACTGACAGCGCGTCGGCGAAGGAATAGTACTGCTTGGACTGCTGCAGCTGCTGGAAGGTCGGCGAAACGACCTGCGGATCGAGCAGCCGGATCTGCGCGGTGCTCTCCGCTGCCGAAGCCAACGCGCCCGACTTGCCCTCGGTCGTCGCGTCATAGGTATCGGTTTTGATGGAGTCGAGGCCGTAGGCCTGCCGTGTCGCATCGATGTTGCGCTGGATGTAGGCCGATTCCACCTCCTGCTCGTTCGGCGATACCCTGAACCGCTGCACGAGCATGGGCCAGATCACGGTCAGCACCAGCGAGGTGGCCACGACGACCGCGATGGCGGCGATCGGCGTGCGCCATGCCTTGAGCGCCGCGCCGGCGCGCGTTCCTATGGAAGCTGGCTCCTGCAAGGCATGCGAGCGCATGAGCCAGACCGACAGCAGCACGCCAAGGGCTGCCACCAGTGCGGCCATGACGAAGGCGAAGGGAATGGTCGCATGCGTGGCGGTGTAGGATGCGCCGGTGATGCGGTCCTCTTGCGCGCTGAGCTGATCGAAAACGTGAACGACCATGCGCGCAGCCACCAGCAGCATGTTGAGCAGCAGCCAAATGGCGGTCTGGCGCCTCGCCCGCCTGGTGATGGCGAACAAGCCCCGGCCGTTGACCGGCATCGTCAGACGGATGCCGCCCATGAGCACATGGGTCACGACGGAGAAGATGATGGCCATGAACAGCAGCACCGAGACTGCGGAGAGCACGAGCTTGAGCCCGGGCAGGATGAACACGTAGAAGCCGTTGTCCAAGCCGAACTGCGGGTCGCGCACGCCGAAGGACTGCGCGTTGAACATCAGCAGGATCTGCGCCCAGTTGGCGTTGAACTGGGCGCCGAACACCAGCCCTACGATCAGCGAAACCACCACGGCTACACGCCGGGCGTTTTTGGAGCTCACCGATTTGCCGATTTCGACGATGTCCCCGCGGATGCGAATCGTGGAGCCGTCACTCGAATCGGGTCGGGCCCGGATAGCCAAAGTCGCAGAAACATAGCTGGCCGCTGCCATAAGCAGCGCGTAGGCGAGCCACAAGCCGATCGTAGTGAACAACTGCGTCCACACCACGCGCGCGAAGCCGAGCTGCTGGTACCACATCACATCGGTGATGAAACGATCCAGCGCGAAGAACAGGCCGACCAGGACCGCCAAGGTGAGGACGACGCCGATGAGGACCTTCGAGCCGCGCGAGGCAGGCAGCCGGAAACCGTCGTCGTATCTGCCCGAACGGCCGTGGGGCGGGCGGGTGCCGCTGCCATTGTTGGCGGCTTTGGCATGCGAACGTGTCTTCCGCTCCCCCTGTCTGTCTTTGGCATCGTCGCCATCGACCTGCACATCGATCACCACGGGATCGTCCTCGTTGCCTCGGCGGCGCGGGCTGCGGCGACTTGACCGGCCGGAGTCATCGGAGCCATCGGGGTCGAACATCTGGCCGAATATATCGAAGAATGACATGCCTACCACCCTACTATGAACCGCGGCGACTAGACGCTGGCCGCGAAACAGCTTCACCAGATGCACGTTTCACCTTAGGCAGACACAAAGGAATATGGTGCCGTGGAATAATTGAAAGATGAACAGACAGCCCACACGGCAAAATCCGCGCAGGCAGCGCTCCCCTATTCGCACCGCGATCATCACCGTCGTCGCGATCGCACTGGTTGCCGGCGGTTTGGTGGCTGCAGCCCTATGGTGGAACAGGAGCAGGCAGTCGAACCGTCCATCTGCGTCGTCGCCATCATCTTCTCTGCAGCCAAGCTCGGGCGCAGGCGCATCGCCGAGCGCGGGCGAATCAAACAGCTCGAGCGGCTCCCCCACGTCAAGCCCTTCGGATTCACCGAATACTTCGTCGTCGTCCCCCACGGAGCATGACAATGGGGCCGTCGACGCGTCAAAGACGAAGGCGATCAAGGCCGTCGACGCGATGCCGCTCAAGGAGCAGGTCGGCCAGCTGGTGATGGCGCCGCTGTTCGCCGGTCGAAGCCCGTCGAGCCTGCGCGACCTCATCACCAATCAGCATGTGGGTTCCGTGCTCGTCATCGGCAAATGGAACGTGGGAACCGCAGGGGTGAAAAAGGCCGTTGACGCTCTGCAAAGCTATGCGCCGCAACGCAACAGCTTGATCATGGCGACCGACCAGGAAGGCGGGCAGGTGCAGCACCTGCGTGGAACTGGCTTCAGCACTATGCCCTCTGCGGTCAGCCAAGGACGGATGAGCACCGATCAGCTCACCAAAGCCGCAGCCCAATGGGGCAAGCAGCTGAGATCCGCAGGCATCAACACAGATCTGGCCCCGGTCGCCGATACCGTGCAGACAAAACGCGCCAATAATGCGCCGATCGGCGCTCTCGACCGCGACTTCGGGCTCGGCGCTTCCGGCAACGCGCGGCATGCCATCGCATTCATCGATGGCATGCGGCAGGCCGGCATCGAAACCTCCATCAAGCATTATCCCGGGCTCGGCGCGGTCACCGGCAACACCGATTTCACCGCCAACGGCATCCTCGACACGACCACGACGCTGGACGGCCAGGAGATCAGCGCATTCACCACCGCATTGCAAGGCGAGCCAGGCTTGGTGATGATGTCGCTGGCCACATATAAATCCATCGACCCAGACAACCCGGCCGCTTTTTCCAGCACGCTGATCGACGGACACTTGCGGGGAGAAAGCGGCTATGACGGCGTTGTCACCTCGGATTCGCTATCGGCCGCCGCTGTCAGCGGCATCGCACCACGGCAGCTCGGGGTCAGGTTCGTCGAGGCGGGAGGCGATCTCGCCTGCGTGGGCGCAAACCAATATGTGCAGCCGATCCTCGACGGATTGAACGAGCGGGCAGCCAGCGACCCGGCGTTCGCGAAACAAGTGAAGCAATCGGCCATCCGCGTCATGACGCTCAAATACCGCATGGGACTCGCCCGGTAGGCACAGTCGGCGGTCCAGCGCCAAAACAACTTTTCCCGTGCAATTGCTGAAATTGGGCTTTGAAAAGGTCCCAAAAACAGCAATTGCACGGGAAAATCGGCCTCTTATGGACGCTGGATCACAGTGCTCACAAAGGTGCGCAGGCACCCGCCTGTTTATTCGTCCGTGGGAACCACTCCGGTCAGGCGGCCGATGGCCTTGAGGCCGTGGTACATGACCAGCACGGCGATGGTAGCGATGGCGATGCCGTTGAATTGCACGCCGACGACCGCGAACGCGAAGTTGGCGATGCCAATGATCATGGTGACAGCGGCGGTCATGATGTTCAGCGGCTTGTTGAAGTCGACGTGGTTATCGACCCAGATGCGCACGCCCATCATGCCGATCATGCCGTAGAGCAACGTGGTCACGCCGCCGAGCACGCCGCCGGGGATCGTGTTGATGACTGCGCCGAACTTCGGGCAGAGGCTCAAAATCAGCGCGAATCCGGCTGCGCACCAATATGCCGCGGTCGAGTAGACCTTCGTCGCCGCCATCACGCCGATGTTCTCGCCATAGGTCGTGGTGCCGGATCCGCCGCCGAAACCGGCGATCATCGTGCCGAGGCCGTCGGCCGCAAGCGCGGTGCCGATCTGGTCATCGTAGTTGTGCCCGGTCATCTGCGCGACGGATTTGACATGGCCGACGTTTTCGGCGATGAGCACGAGCACGACAGGCAGGAACATCGGCAGGATCGAGAAGTCGATCGCCGGCAGGTGAAATTGCGGGAAGCCGATCCACGCGGCCTGCTGTACCGGCTTGAAATCGACCTGGCCGCGCACGCAGGCGTACAGATAACCGATCAGGACACCGAGCAGAATATTCAGTCGGCCAAGCAGTCCTCTGAAGAGCACGGCCACCAGCAGCACCGCCACCAGCGTAACCAGGGCGGTGTCCGGCGCGGCCTGGAAGTTCGTCCAGACGTTCGGCGCAAGGTTGAAGCCGATGATCGCCACAATCGCGCCGTTGACCACCGGTGGCATGACGATGTCGATCCATTTTGATCCTGCGAAATGCACGAGCAGGCCGACGAGTCCCAGCAGCAGGCCGGTCACCATGATGCCGAAACTGGCGACGGCGATGCCTTTATGCGCCGAGGCCACTGCCGCGATAGGGGCTATAAAACCAAACGAGCTACCCAGATAACTGGGTAGCTTGTTCATATTGATCAGCAGGAACAGTGCCGTCGACAGCGCCGTAAAGAACAGGGTGGTCGACGGATCGAAGTGGGTGAGGATCGGGACCAGGAACGTCGCGCCGAACATGGCGACCACGTGCTGCGCTCCGATGCCTGCCGTGCGTCCCCACGTCAGGCGTTCCCCGGGTTCGATGACCTCGCCCGGTTTCAGGGTTTTGCCGTCCCCATGCAGTTTCCACGTGAATATATTGCTCATGGCTGTCCCTCTCCTTTATTCTCTGGGATTCTGCGGCGCAGCATGCAAGAAGGCCGCGCGTCGTGAGCTATTGTAACCGCGCTGTGGCCAAACTGCGTTTCGTGAGTATTTCATTGGATCTTGACGGATCACAGAAGCGAAGAGCCACCGGCATGCGGCGCATCACGCAAGCACTGAAAGATGCGGATCGACCATATGCACCACATCCACCAAGTCGCCGTTGGAGAGCAATGGGCGTTGGAATTCGCGCCATGGCTCGACCTCGACCTCCCAACGACCGGTCTGCGGATCAAGCACCGGCCGCGCGGTCTGCTCCCAGCGCACGCGTCGGGTGGTGCGCCCGGTCTGAGGATCGCGACGCGAGTAGTGCAGGCAGGTGCAATTGGTAATGCGCCATTTGTCCGAATCGGCGCGTCTGAGAAACTCCTCGTCAGAGAGGTCCTCAAGCGTGAGCATCAACGCCTGCATGAAGTCGCCGTGGCTGACCACCACCACCGACTGCGCCTCAGCCCTGCGGTTGAGCGAAGTCAGCAGGTTGTGCACACGGTCTTCGGCCACATCGGCGATGGATTCGCCTGCCGGCGGTCGCCAATACAGCGGGTCGGTGCGCTTGAACATCCAGTTGCGCTCGTAATTCGTGCGGAACTCGTCCTGCGTGACTGTGCTGATCTCGCCCCATGAGCGTTCGCGCAGCACACGCGTCTCCTCCCATTTGGCCTTCGGCAGCGCCATGGTCGCCGCGGTCTCGCGCGTGCGCACATACGGCGAGACCAGGTAACGGTCGAAAAGCTGCTGTTTCGACACCAGCCAGCGTCCGATGCAATCGGCCTGCTTGCGCCCGGTGGCGGTCAGCCGCCACGAGCGGTCTGGAACGGTGACATTATCCTGCGTGAACAAGGAATTGTCGCCGGCCTCCCCCGCCTTGACGATGACGTTCGCCTCCGACTCCCCGTGCCGGATCACATACAAATCCAAGGGCATTCCCATGCCTATTTCCTCCTTGAAGCCGCGCCCCGGCGGCCTTCCTGCTATTCATCCATACTTGATTCATCCCCTACTTTACCGTCAGCCGCCGTCCGAACTCGGAAACGGCTGAGCAGCAAACGCCTGCGCAGAACACAACACATAGAAAATCCCGGGATCGTGTTGAAACGCGCCCGGTAGGGACGCCCATTTCAACACAATCCCGGGAAAGTTCGACTCGCACCGGGGGTCACGACACTGTCACGGCATCACGAATGCGTCGGCATACTGCACGACAGCACAGGGCCGTGTCAGCTTTCAATGGCGATCTGATGCTTGGCCTCGACCTGTGGCTTCGCCTCGACTTTCGCGATCGCGAGACTCAGCGTGCCATCCTTGTAGCTGGCATGGATGTCGGTCTCCTTTACCGCGTCGCCGACGTAAAAGCTGCGCGAGCACGAACCGACATAGCGCTCGCGGCGCAGCCACTTGCCGCTCTTCTCATCCTTGTCCTCATGGTTCTCGTCCTTGTGGGCGGAAACAGTGAGGTATCCTTCATGCAGCTCAATCGCGATATCGTCCTTCTTAAAGCCGGGCATGTCGATATCGACGTCATAAGACTTATCGCTTTCGCGCACATCGGTCTTCATCATGTCGCCGGACGCGGCCGCACCGCTCACCCGAGACGGCAGCTCGCGCCACTGCGAGAAGAAGGGATCGTCAAAAAGATCCGTGAACATTGAGT
>NZ_JALCCV010000049.1 GCF_022640935.1 Bifidobacterium sp. | reverse complement strand
CGACTCGACGTCGAACTGACGTCGAGTCGCCCGGCAGGCAGGATACAAGAGTGGGAACAGAGTCGGCTACTCGGCCTTGCTGATCGTATCGGCAAGGCTGTCGGCGACCTTGTCGGCGTCATCGCCATCCACCGTGATGGTCACTTCGTCACCCTGCTTGATGCCCAGTCCCATGACCGAAAGAATGCTGCTGGCATTCACGCCCGCGGTCTTCGGGTCCTTGGACAGGGTCACCGTGCAGCCGCTGACCGCGGCAGCCTGCGCGAACTGGGAAGCCGGACGGGCGTGGATTCCGACGGGATCAGTGATGGTGATAGTGCGGGTTGCAGTCGACATGCGACGCTCCTTTGGATTGATGGGCCATGCATACAGCACAGGATTTTATCGTCACTCAGCTTAGCATGAATGCAGATAATGTGTGCCTGCTGCCAGCTAGGGATGATCCCAGGGTGTATATATACTGGGATGGTTTTGGAGGAAGGACTCTTATGGATATTACGGGTGTTGGCATTGGCCGCGGCACAGCAATAGGTCCGGTTGTTCGGATGGCTTCGGCACTGCAGGAGCCGAAGGACGTCGCGCGTGACGAGAAGCTTGATGCGCATGCGGAAATCGAGCGCGTCAAGAACTCGCTTGATGCGGTCAAGGCGGATTTGAATGCGCGGGCGAAGGCTGCCATGCAAGGAGACAAGGGCGCCCAGCAGGCTGCCCCGATCCTCGAAGCGCTTGCGCAGATGGCGGGAGATCCGGCGCTGCAGGACTCCATCAGCACCCTCATCAAGCAGGGCAAGACCGCGGATCGCGCGGTTTTCGAAGGTTTCGCGGGCTTCGAGCAGACCTTGACTTCGCTTGGCGGCTACATGGCCGAGCGAGCAGGCGACCTGCATGATGTCGGCCAGCGCGTCATCGCCGATCTGCTCGGCGTCCCCGCTCCGGGCTTGCCGCAAAGCGACCATCCCTTCGTGCTGGTCGCCGAGGACCTTTCTCCCGCCGATACCGCCGCGCTGAATCTCGACAACACGCTGGCCATTGTCACCACCCAGGGCGGGCCCACGAGCCACACCGCGATTCTGGCGCGTGCCCGCGGCATCGTCGCCGTCGTCTCTGCAGCCAAGGCCGACGAGCTGACCGATGGCACGACTGTGATCGTGAGCGCTGCGAAGAGCCTGATCATTGCCGATCCGAGCGACGAAGAACTCGAAGAGGCCAAAGCTTCCCAGGCTTCAGCTGCTCACGCCAAGGATCTGCGCGGCAAGCCGGGCGCGCTCAAGGACGGGACGCCGATCCCGCTGCTGGCGAATGTCGGCAAGCCGGAAGACGCCGACCCTGCGCTCGAATATGGCGCCGAAGGCGTAGGCCTGTTCCGGTCCGAGTTTCTGTTCATCGGCAACTCCGAACCCCCGACTGTCGAGGAACAGGCCAAGGCTTATGCTGCTTTGCTCAGCCGCTTCCCAGGCAAGAAGGTCGTCATCCGCATGCTCGACGCCGGCGCTGACAAGCCGCTGCCGTTCCTGACTCCCGAAGACGAGCCGAACCCGGCGCTCGGCCTGCGCGGTCTGCGCACGCTCAAGGCGCATAAGAAGGTGCTTGAAGATCAGCTGGAGGCGCTTGTCGAGGCCGATCGCGCCACCGATGCCCATCTGTGGGTCATGGCTCCGATGATTGCCGATCAGTATGAAAGCGAATATTTCGTCAAGCTTGGCAAATCCAAGGGCCTGAAGTTCGTCGGCACGATGGCCGAAGTTCCTTCGATCGCCTTGATGGCGAATGAGGTCGCCCAAGTGGCTGACTTCGTCTCGATCGGCACGAATGATCTCACACAGTACACGCTGGCCGCCGACCGAACGCTCGGCTCGGTGTCGAACTACCAGACCGCCTGGCATCCGGCCGTGCTGCGCAACATCAAGCTCATCGCCGATGCCGGCAAGGCCCATAACATGCCGGTGGGCGTGTGCGGCGAGGCTGCGGCCGACCCCGAGCTGGCCGTTGTGCTCGCTGGCATCGGCGTGACCTCGCTATCCATGACGCCTGTGGCGCTTGATGACGTGCGTGCCGAGCTGGCCAAGTACACGCTTCAAGAGGCGCAGGAGAAGGCCAAGCGCGCACTTGCCGGCGAGTTCTACCATTCGGCCATGCTGGACGAGTAGTCGCTAAGGCCGCTGATTTGGCTTCCGAGCCGGCTGCCTAACTTCTGTTCGGCAGCCGGACGCCGGATTGCCTATAGGGCTGGCCGCGTGTGATTCATGAATCCACACGCGGCCAGCCCTTTTGTGCGTGTCTGAGGCGAGGCCGCAATCAGATGCTGGATTTCGGAACTGACGCGGGAGCTGCGATGTATGGGCGGCCTGAAACATTGAAACTCCCATGATAATGCGGGGTTGATGACGTTTGGGGTTACGGGCCGGTCAGGCGGGGGATGTCGGTCAGAGGGCGTCAGCTCAGGAACGGTGCGGCGGCGTTGTACGCGATGCAACGCAACCCGTTATTCTCTTGGGGCAAGTCAGCGTGATGGGGGATACTGGATTCATGAGAGTTACAGCTGATTTCACTGCCATCCCCGATGAGTTCGCTGCCGCCGCGCCGCCGGAGAACCTCATTGGCGTGACCCCCGTCGTCTCCTTCCCGTTCTATGTCGACAGCATTGATCGGTCCGCACGGTATCTGCACTGGCAGCTCACCGATCCCGATTCGATTCCTGTATGCGGCTTCGAGTGGATCCATTGGGCGGTGGCCAATGTGCCCATTGACGCGCTCATGTTCGATTTCAATGATTCGCGTGCCGTGCAGATCCCACCGGATTTCTCGCGCACGCTGCCGGCGATGATCCCCGAAGCCGTCCAGGGCCGTACTTCGGCGGCGAGCAGATTCGTCGGCGGTACCGACCCGTCCGTCATCATTCGCTACAACGGTCCGACGCCGCCCGATAAGCCGCATGACTATCAGCTTCAGGTCTGGGCCACCGTCTCACCGCTGCCGGGTCTGCGCCAAGGCTTCTGGCTCAACGAGCTGCTGCATGCGCTGCACCGCTGCGAGGGAACGGTCGATCACGGCGGCATCGTCGTGTCGTATGGCCCGAAAGCCGACTGAACGCTAGACTGGCATAAGCCCGAACGGCAGCGGCAACGCTACAAATACCAAGGCGCATTACGGCACTGCATGGTGCTCATTACGCAGTGTCATTGCACAGTGTCACTGCACAGTGTTTTCGCTATAATGCGAAGCAGCAGCAGAAGGAAGGAATCATATGGCCTGCACCACGATTCTGGTCGGCAAAGGCGTGAGCTATGACGGCTCGACCATCATCGCCCGCAACGAGGATTCAGCGAACGGCGAGTTCAACCCCAAGCGTTTCATCGTCGTAAAGCCGAGCGAACAGCCTCGGCATTACCGCAGCGTCATCAGCCATGTCGAGCTTGACTTGCCGGATGATCCGCTGCAATATAGCGCGGTGCCGAACGCCGATGCCAAGGACGGCATCTGGGGCGAGGCCGGTGTCAACGAGGCGAATGTCGCTATGAGCGCCACTGAGACGCTGACCACCAACGAGCGCGTGCTCGGCGCCGATCCGATGGTCGAGCTGGCGACGGCGAAGGGCATGGCGGGTGAACCGGGCTACAGGCCGGAAGCCCCCGGCGGCATCGGCGAAGAAGATTTCCTCACCATCGTGCTGCCGTATGTCACCACCGCCCGCGAAGGCGTGGCCCGCTTGGGCGCACTGCTGGAGCAGTACGGCACCTACGAGATGAACGGGGTCGCGTTCAGCGATGCCAGCGAGATCTGGTGGCTGGAAACGGTCGGCGGCCATCATTGGATCGCCAAGCGCGTGCCGGACGAAGCCTATGTCACGATGCCGAATCAGCTGGGCATCGACGAATTCGATCTTGACGATGCCCTTGGCGATCAGGAAGACCACATGTGCTCCGCCGATCTCGCCGAGTTCATCGAGGCGAATCACTTGGATCTGTCAGTCGAATCGACCACGCCGTTCAACCCGCGCGACGCCTTCGGCTCGCATTCGGACTCCGATCATGTGTACAACACGCCGCGCGCGTGGTTCATGCAGCGCTTCCTGAACCCCTACGACGAGGTATGGGACGGGCCGGACGCCGACCACAGCCCGGAGAGCGACGACATTCCGTGGGCGCGCCAGCCGGATCGCAAGATCACCATCAAAGACGTCAAATACGTGCTCAGCTCGCACTATCAAGGCACGCCATACGACCCCTACGGCAAGCTCGGCGACGAACATACGCGGCACATGTACCGCACGATCGGCATCAACCGGCAAAGCCAGCTCGCGGTCATCCAGATCCGGCCCTACCGGCCGCAAGCCAACCGCGCGATCCAGTGGATGGCCTACGGTTCGAATCCGTTCAATGCGCTGGTGCCGTTCTACGCGAACGTCGACACGACGCCGGATTATCTGGCAGACACCACGACGCGCGTGACCACGGAGAACTTCTACTGGGAGAACCGCGTCATCGCGGCGCTGTGCAACTCGGCCTTCGCCGAGACCTCGAACGCGATCGAGCGGTACCAGGAGGAAATCGGCGGCATGGGCCATTGCATGGTGGCCGCCACCGACGACCAAGTGGCCAGACTGGGAGGTGCAGATGCCGGGGCAATTGAATCGACGAGCATTGATGAGTCCACGAACGGGGGTGAGCTCGAAATCGGCGAGGGTGACGGCACCATCGATAATGACGGCGACATCGAACCCATGGATCCGGCCGACGTCGCCGATGCCACATGCAACAGCGAGGTGCGCGGGATCCTGGCAGCAGCTAACCAGGCAATGGCGGACCAGCTCAAGGCGCAGACCGACAAGCTGCTTGGCGCCGTACTGTACACCACCAGCATGAAGATGAGCAACGGCTTCAACCGTTCCGATAACTGAAAACCTGCGATCCGCACCGAAAGAACCATGCGGCATGAGCTTCGGCCCATATTGGTGTAGCAACGCCATCCGCAACAGTGCCAACTCCGAAGGAGACAATCATGAACGATTTTTCGCATGCGCCGGGCGCAAATCCCGTCGGCCAGCGACCTGCTGGTCAACAGCCCGGTTCTCCGGCCGGCAATGGGCCGCAGCTCGGCCCGCAGTTTGCACCGCAACCCGGCCAACAGCCCAATGCTGCGTATGCCCCAGGCGGCCCAAGGCTATCCGGCCCGATGGGGGGCGCCCCGGCGCCATACACACCCGCGCCTCAGCTCGCGCCTTATGCGCCAAAACCTGCGAAAAAAGGGCCAAACGGCTTCGCTATTGCCGGGCTCGTGGTCTCTCTGCTTGCCACATTCGTTGTGCTGGAGCGATTCAATCAGTTCGTCAGCCCCTTCGGCGTGATCGGACTAATTCTCTCCATCCTCGGTTATATGGTTAATGCGGATGACGAAGGTGAAGGCCGCTCCCGCACGGCTCGTATCTTCGCGATCATCGGTGGCGTGCTTTCGATTATCACTATTGTCGTCACGCTGCTGGTCGGCCTTATCGACCCTAATTTCTCATCGAGTTATTGGTTCTGATGATTCCGCGGACCCACCGCAAATATCTGTGCAGGCCGCAATGTGTGACCATGCTATCCATGACATGAAAGACAAGGAATATGCCACTGATTGATCAGTTCACCACCCAGTACGGCCTCGTGCGCAAAATCGACGCCTTCGGCTATCTCGAACAGTTGAAGAACGACCCCAGCCTCGAACGCAAACACGGCAAGGTCGTGCTGGTAACGGCCGACACGCCGCTGAAAGCCTCGCGCGGCGAAGGCAAGACCACCACGACCATCGCGCTGATCGATGCGTTGCGTGCCAAGGGCATAGACGCGGCAGCCGTGCTGCGCCAGCCGAGCATGGGCATCACTGCGGCTGGGTCCAAAGGCGGTGCCTCGGGCGGCGGCAAGGCATCACTCACTCATCCCGAACTCGTGGATTGGGGGATGTGCGGCGAAATGACCGCGATCGCTGCCGCACAGAACCTGCTGGTCTCGTTCGCCGAAAAGGCAGTGGACGAGGGACTGCTCGACACGATTCTCACCCCGCGCGTCAGCGAGGTCCCTTCGCGCTCCCTGCGCCAGATCGCCGTCGATCGGGGCAAGGGCGATGTACCCGAACGTGTGGTGCTGACGCCGACCAGCGAGCTGATGCAGATCGTGGTGCTCTCGCGCTCGATGGATGAGCTGGGTCAGCGGGTCGCTGCGATGATCGCCGGGACCAAGGATGGCAAACCAGTCAAATTCGGTTCATTCATCGACCTGTGGCGCATCACCAATATCCTTATCGACGCGGTCAAGCCCGCGCTCACCGAAACCCAGGCCGGCTCGCCGGTCTATGTGCATTGCGGGCCGTTTGCGAACGTATCGATCGGCATCCCTTCGCTCATATCGGTGGAAACGGCATGCGCGCTGCATGATGTAGTGGTGGTCGAGGCTGGATACGGAGCCGATGCCGGTGCACAGAAATGGCTCGACATCGCCTGCCGCGACTATGGCGCCCAGTGGCCGTCGGCTGCGGTGATCGTGACGCGCGCGACCACATGGCGTGACGATCCGGCGATTTCGTGGCGCTACCCATTCCATGTGCAGCGTCTCGAAGGTCTTGATATCCCTACGTTCCCGCTCATCAATCTGTGGGAGGGCGAGGACGGCGAAATCGCATCGCTGCGTGAGCGGGCGAAGACCTTGGAATTCCGTGACCCGATCATCGGCAACCTGTTCCGGGACGGCGGCGATGCGCTGGGCGATCAGCTCAGCGGTTTTATCGCGGCCTTGGACGGCGGTTCTGCGCCGGCCCAGCCGCATAGCCACCGCGGCATGCCATTGACCGAGAACGCCAAGTGGGTCGCGGAGCACGCTTACGGCGTGCCGTCTGGGCGCGTGCTGCTCAAAGACGGGTTCAGCGCCTCGCTGGCGCAGGCCCGGCAGTTGTGCGCCGATGCCGGCCTGAACATCGACGACCTGTCCTTCGTCGCCGTCAAGTCGCCGGCCGTCATGACCGACAACGATTCCGCACCGGAGGCCGAGCGCACCGTGACCCTGAAAAAGGTTGAGGTGCATGCCGGAGCAGGCCTCGTCCAGGTCAATCTGACTACCTCGCTGACCACCCCCATGCCCAAGATCGTGTGAGCTAGAAATTGCCGCCGTTCCAGCCCCAGTCGGTGGTGGCGGTGTAACGGATGTACGTGCGGTCTTCGGGGATGCCAAGCTCGCTGTTCAGCGCCGTCATGATGCTGGCGGTGAGTTTCTCCCAAGCTGAGCCCGGGACGCCGCGGCCGAAGACGTTCACCTCGACGTAGGCGGCGGGTTTGCTGTCGTCGCCTGCGAAGTAGATAGGCATATCGTCTTCGAAGGGGCACATCAGCCAGCCTTCGGACTTGCCGGGGACCGCAGTGATCGCCTTGCCGTAGGCGGCTTTGAGCGCCTCGCGCTGCTCGGGTGTGGTTGAGACAGAGACGTGAGTGTGAATGACGGGCATGATTCCTCCTTGATATATACGGATTATTATGCGGATTCCAGCTATAGGATTTCATCCGTTGCTCATTCAGTGTAACGGCAGCAGGGTAATCGCGTCTTCAATGTCAGTGGCACTGTGTCAGTGGCACTGTGTGAATGGTACGGCGTGAGCGGCGCTCTGTAATTGGCGCAGCGCCAATCGCTCGGGTATGGCTGTATGGTTTGTGCCGGGCTGGCGGCTTCGGCACAAGCGGATTGGCTGCCTCGGTGCAGATTGGGTGGTTTCTCTTAGGTCTCCGGACGGCTTATCAGCCAAGTCGTGTTAAATGGTCAACTGTGAAAAAACTGATCGAGCAGCTCATGAAGTTCGGCATCGTAGGTGCCATCGCCTTTGTCATCGACTGGGGACTGATGAATATCCTGCTGACCTTCCACATGCATAATGTGCTGGCCACGTCGATATCCTTCTTTGTTTCGCTGATCTTCAACTATCTGGCGAGCATGAAATACGTGTTCAGACATCGTGACGACATGGCCCGGTGGATGGAGATCGCGATCTTTTTCTGTTCTGCCTTCGTCGGCTGGATTATGAATGAGGTCATCGTATGGATCAGCACGTCGTGGATGCCGCACGATTCGATGTATTCCATGCATGCGCAGTATGTGTTGTGGACGAATATCGGCAAGCTGATCGCCACCATCGTCGTCATGATCTGGAATTTTGTGATTCGAAAGTGGCTGCTGGATGACACGCACACCAACGCGATGAACCGGCTCAAAGCCGAGTCGGATCGACTGACCGCGGAGCAGCTGGAAGCCAAGTGGGAGCGCAGCTTTTCGCACAGACTCGGCCTGTGGTCGCTCTCCCACACGCCGAAGGGCTGGAGCTGAAGCAAGGCAAACGTATGGGAGGTGCGCGGGGGTTGCGTCTAGACGCTAATCGCCGTCAGCGTCGGCGTCTGCGTGCTCGTCCGGATCTGCTTGAAACCGATGAAAGCGATCGCGAGCGAAATCAGCGCCAGCAAGGTGACGACGAGGAAGCCTCCTTGCGAGCCGGTGCGGTCGATGGCGAGGCCGGCGATCGCCGAGCCCACCGAGCCGCCGATCGAGTTCATCGCGCCGATCCACGCCACCCCTTCGGTGAAGCGCGTCGGCGGCACGAGATGCAGCAGCAGCTGGTTGCCGTTGATCCAGGTGGGCGCCTGGCATACGCCGATGATCAGATAGATGATCATGATGGCCCACAGATGCCGAGTGAACAGGAACGTTCCAATGCCGATATTGACCACGGCCAGGCAGAAGTAGAAGCGCTTCCACAGCGGGATGGTCCAGTTCTTCGCGCCATAGACCAGCGCGCCGCACAGCGAGCTGAAGGAGAAGCAGGCGAACACGAGACCGGTGTACTGCTTCATGTTCTGTTCGGTGGCGAAGGCGATGATCGAGATGCTCGCCGCCGATTGGAAAGCGCCGAGCCCGAACCAGGTCACGCACACGGCGATGAGTCCAGGTCCCCAGATCGAGGGCTGTTTGGCGTTGCCCGCCTTGCCGATGGCGGCTGATTTCCCTGTTTTGCCCGGCTTGGCTGCTTGCGCAGTTCCGCCATGCGTCCCTTTGTCGTATGTGCCGCTGCGCGCACGCAGCTCCTCAGCCTTGGCCGCTTCGCGCTCGCGGTACTCCTTGCGGCTCAGACCGGCCTGCCTGGCCAGCACAGTCTGCGAGGGCGGCTCGGTGCTCAGTTCGCTCAGGAATATCAGCGCGCCGACGATCACGCACACGCCGGTGACGCCGAAGGCGAGCGGGCCGGAGACGACGGCCAGTGCGGAGCTGAGCGGATTGCCGATGACCCACAGGCATTCGTCGAACACGCCGGAAAGCGAGAGCGCACGATCGGTGCGCAGCCGGTCGCCTTTGAGCAGATGCGTCCAGCGGCTGCGGCTCATCGCGCCCCACGGCGGTATCGCCGCCATGAACGGGGCCGTGCAGAACAGGATCCACTGAGGCGCCTGCGCGGTGATGCACAGGATCATGGCGGTCGCGGCGATCACCCAGACGATGATGGTGGGGATCGCGACCTGCCGTTGGCCGAATTTGTCGACGAGCTTGCCCAGCAGTGGGCTCAGCACCGCCATTGCGATCGCCTGTGTCGCGGAAAGCGCCCCGGCCAGCGCGTAATTATGGTAGTAATGCTGCACCGCGATGGTGAGGGTCATGCCGACCATCGGGAAAGGCATGCAGGCGAGCACGGCGCTGGTCGCGAAGCGCGCGGTATGCGGCATGCGCAGCAGCTCGGCGTAGCCGCCGAACAGGCGGTGGCTGACTTCTGCGAAGCCTGATAACACCCGATAGCCCATGTCCGTTCCTTTATGTGTGTGCCGGTATACAGATTGTGGATGCACCGGGATCACGCCATCGCATACCCGATACGATTGTGCAAGTGTACTGAGGGCAGGGTACTGGGGCGGGCCACGACACGCGGTAGATTAGTGACGAGAACATGAGGGAAATATCGCCAAGGAAAGGGCTGTTCATGCCGGCAACCACCATTCATTTCGTCCGCCATGGCAAGGTCGAGAACCCTGAGCACTTGCTGTATGAACGGCTGCCCGGATTCCATCTCTCCGAGTCGGGTATGCGCATGGCGCAGGCTACGGCGCGCTATATTGCGCAGGACCCGCAGCTGAGCGCTGCGGCGGCCGTGTATTCCTCGCCGTTGGAACGCACGCGGGAGACGGCCGGAGAGATTCTCAAGCAGCTCAACCAGCAGCGCGCCGGCCGCGGTGAAGAGCCGCTGGACGTCATCACGGATGGGCGGATCATTGAGGCGGGCAATAACTTTCGCGGCACCCGCATCGGGCATGGCAGAGGCAGCCTGTTGCGAGGCCACAATCTCAAGCTGGTGAGCAACCTGTGGAAGCCGAGCTGGGGGGAGACATACGCGCAGATCGCGGCGCGGGTGGGCGATTTCGCCAAGGAGAAGATACGGGAGTATCCCGGTCAGCAGATCATTGTCGTCAGCCATGAATCGCCGATCTGGTCGTACCGGCATCTGTTGGAAACTGGTCATGCCGAGCACAATATGCTGCTGCG
>NZ_JALCCV010000048.1 GCF_022640935.1 Bifidobacterium sp. | reverse complement strand
TCTGGCCGCCCAAGGTCGGCAGCAACGCATCCGGGCGCTCCTTGGCGATGATGCGTTCGAGGATCGGCGTGGCGATCGGCTCTATGTAGGTGGCATCTGCCATTTCCGGATCGGTCATGATGGTTGCCGGGTTGGAGTTGACCAGGATGACGCGGACGCCTTCCTCGCGCAGGACGCGGCACGCCTGGGTGCCGGAATAGTCGAATTCGGCGGCCTGCCCGATGACGATCGGGCCGGAGCCGATGACCATGACGGATGAGATGTCGGTGCGCTTAGGCATGGAGGGTTTCACCTTTCCTGGCGGAGGCCATGAGTTCCACGAAACGGTCGAACAGATACGCGGCGTCATGCGGACCCGCAGCCGCCTCGGGATGGTATTGCACGGAGAACGCCGGGATGTCGAGGCATTGCAGGCCCTCGACCACGTTATCGTTCAAATCGACATGGGAGACGAACACCCGGCCGAATTTGCCGTTCCCGTAAGGGGAAAGCACCGTCTCACCGATCGGCGCGTCCACTGCGAAACCGTGGTTATGCGTCGTGATCTCAACTTTGCCAGTGGTCGTGTCCATGACCGGCTGGTTCGCGCCGCGATGCCCGAATTTGAGTTTATATGTGCCGAAGCCCAAGGCCCGTCCGAAGAGTTGGTTGCCGAAGCAGATGCCGAAGAAGGGGTAGCCCGCGTTGAGCACCGCACGCAGCAGCTCGACCTCGGGATCGGCCTGCTCGGGGTCGCCCGGGCCGTTGGAGAAGAATACGCCGTCGGGGTTCAGAGCCTCGATTTCCTCGAAGGTGATGGTCGATGGCACGATATGCACGCGGCAGCCGCGTTCGGCAAGGCGGTGCGGGGTCATGCCCTTGATGCCGAGATCCACGGCGGCGACGGTGAAAAGCGGCTCTTTGCCTGCGAATTTTCCAGTCGGCTCGATGGTATAGCGCTCTTCGGTGCTGACCTCGTCGTACAGGCTCATGCCTTTCATCTGCGGAATCGCCTTGATTTGCGCGAGCAGTGAGCCGATGGTGCGCAGCGCACCGGTCTGCGGGTCCTTGAGCGCGTCACCGGAGAAGATGCCGGCTCGCATCACGCCTGCCGAGCGCAGGTGGCGCACGAGCTTTCTGGTATCGATGCGGCTGATGCCGACGATGCCCTGGGATGCAAGTTCGTCGTCCAAGCTGCCGGACGCCCGCCAGTTGCTTACGTTGGGGCTGGGTTCGCGCACGACGTACCCTGCGACCCAGATGCGCGAGGATTCAGGGTCTTCGTCGTTGACGCCGGTGTCGCCGATATGCGGGAAGGTCTGCACGACGATCTGCCGGTCGTAGCTGGGGTCGGTGAGCGTCTCCTGGTAGCCGGTCATGCCGGTCGCGAAGACGATTTCAGCGCAGGTCGATCCAGCGGCGCCATACGGGTCGCCGACATACACCTGCCCGTCCTCCAGAACGAGTACGGCATCGGATAATGAGAAACTGTTGGCCACGGAATCGTTCTGGTTCACCAAAACCCCTTTTCCCTTGGTTTGCTTGGAACCCAAGATTAGTGGCCGGTTGGGACTCGCGGCCCGGCCGTGTGCCGCTTTCGGTTGCGTTATTCGGCTGTCGGCCCAGTCTGTGCGCTTGCTGCGGGCGGCGCCTCGGACGGCACCCGCCCGGATGCGGCTGGCCCTGGTTCGCAGTTCGCGTCCTCCGCCTGCCCCGGTTCAGGTTGTCCGGACCTATGCGCCAAGGGCTCGTAATGCCCGGCGGATGCGGCGTGCTCGGCAGCTTCGACTATCCTGGTAACCGATTCAGCACCATCGGCAGGCTCTGCGGATTGCCCTGCCGCGGGCATCTCGGCCTGATCATCGTTTCCGCTGTCGCAAGCTGCGCCGAGCGCCTCGACATGATCACTGTGAATTTCCTCACCTTGCGCATCGTCATGATCAGCTTTGCCTTGGACGGGATACTGTCCTTTATCGGCACACAGTGCGCTGAGCAGGCCATGGATGAACGACAGCGAATCTTCGTCGCTCAGCATTCTGGCCAAGCTCAGGGCCTCGTCAATGGCCACCTTGTCGGGGACCTCGTCGTTGCGCAGGATCTCCCAGGCGGCGATGCGCAGGATATTGCGGTCGACCACCGCCATGCGGCGGATCTTCCAGCCGGTGGAATGCTCGTCCAACGCCCGATCGATTGTGGCGCGGTTGTCCGCCACGCCCCGCACAATCTCGATGGCATAGTCGGGCAACGGGGTCTGTGCCCCAGGCTGCGCGATGCGCTCAGCAAGAAGGGACAGGAAGTCCTGTCCCTTCTCATCGGCCTCGTACAGCGTGTTCAGCGCCCGTTTGCGGGCAGTGGAACGTGCCATGGGTGTTATTTCCCGCCTTGCCTTAGTTCTCGCGACCCAAATAGGAGCCGTCGCGGGTATCGACTTTCACTTTCTCGCCTTCGCCCACGAACAGCGGCACCTGAATCTCGGCGCCGGTCTCCACGGTGGCAGGCTTGGTGCCTGCGTTGGAGCGGTTGCCTTGCACGCCGGGCTCGGTATGCGTGATGGTAAGGATGACCGAGGCCGGCAGCTCGACGCTCAACGGCGTGCCGTCATGGAAGCTCACGATGCAATCCGTGCCCTCGAGCATGTACTTGGCCTGCTCGCCGACGAGCTCGCTCGGGATGTTGACCTGATCGTATGTGGTCATATCCATGAATACGAAGCTGTCGCCGTCCTCATAGGAATACTGCAGCGTGCGGTTGTCAACCGTTTCGAATTCCATCTTCATGCCGGCGTTGAAGGTCTTGTCGACGATCTTGCCCGAAAGCACGTTCTTGATGGTGGTGCGGACGAATGCCGGCCCTTTGCCGGGCTTGACGTGCTGGAATTTGGTGACGGCCCACAATTGGCCATCCAAGTTCAGTACAGAACCGTTCTTAATGTCGTTGGTTGTTTGTGCCACGTAAAGTCACCTATTTTCAATCTATGGGCAGGGTCAAAATTTGCCTTCACTATTATGCCACAATGACTATACAGGGATGCCCGACGCCATGCCTTCTCGCATTCCGGCGCCCGGAGGCTCATCGCGAAACCTGTCAATGTCGACCGGCTTCGCGCTCGACCGGCCTGTGTTCCCAGTGTACGTGGGGCAGCATGGTTTGAATGTGCAACAGGCGACGCCGCGCGAAACCATATTCCAGTTGGGAACGGTGCTGTTCAAATCCCTACGGAATGGGTATCCGATCATTTCGGATGCCCGATATCGTCGATCACCGCCACGACGCTGCTGGCCGCATATGCCATCGCATGCTGCCGGCGCACGACTCCATCGGCTACGCGTCCATGATGCCGCTCTGCGCATTCACCTATACTTTCCTGTCTGTATCCGATGCCACAAGAGCACGAGTGCTGTCCCTCGTCTTCATGATGCGCTCACTCGACGGAACAGCCATGTATGCAACAATCGGCGCTTCACTCAAAATGTGGAGTGTGCAGATCACGCTGCTCATCCTCACAGGTCTTGTCACCGGGCTCATTGTGCTGACGACTAGCGCATACTACGGACTCTTATACATAAGACGCCAAGAACGGTAAGGCGCCTATGCAAGCACAGTCCCCGCACCAACTCGGTTCTTATGCGTGCCTCGTGATGCTTCAGTCACGTCAGAGATTACCACTCCCTCAACGGCTTGACTTGGTGCAGGAGTTGTGAGGTGGGCGTAGCGCAGTAGTTGGGCAATAATGCATGAATCATATGCTTACGAATGTAAGAATCCCCAAAAGCGTAAGCTTTTGGGGATTCTTTTTGTCTGCTGCCTATGCAGGCAGCATCAGCGCAAATGCATCAGCAGATCGCTCACTTGAGGATCTTGGTGACACGGCCCGAGCCGACGGTGCGTCCGCCTTCGCGCACGGCAAAGGTCAGGCCTTCCTCCATGGCGATGGGCTGGATGAGCTCAACGGTGAAGGTGGCGTGGTCGCCGGGCTGAACCATCTCGATGCCTTCCGGCAGAGTGATGACGCCGGTGACGTCGGTGGTGCGGAAGTAGAACTGCGGGCGGTAGTTGGAGAAGAACGGCGAATGGCGGCCGCCCTCATCCTTGGTCAGCACGTAGACTTCGCCCTCGAAATTGGTGTGCGGAGTCACGGTCTTCGGGGCCGCCACGACCTGGCCGCGTTCGACCTGGTCACGGTTGAGGCCACGCAGCAGCAGGCCGGTGTTGTCGCCCGCCTCAGCCTCATCCATCTGCTTGTGGAAAGTCTCGATGGAGGTGACGGTGGTGGTCTGGGTGTCGCGGATACCGACGATCTCGACATTGGTGTTGACCGGCAGCTTGCCGCGCTCGACACGGCCAGTCACCACGGTGCCACGGCCGGAGATGGTAAAGACGTCTTCGATCGGCATCAGGAACGGCTTGTCGAGATCATGGACCGGGGTCGGGATGTACTCGTCGACGGCGTCCATGAGATCCTTGATGGTCTGCACCCACTTCTCGTGGTCAGGCGCATCGTCATGCAGCGCGCCATAGGCCGAGGTCTTGATGATCGGGCAGTCGCGGTCGAAGCCGTTCTCCTCGAGCAGATCGCGGACCTCTTCCTCGACGAGCTCAATGAGCTCTTCGTCGTCGACCATATCGCACTTGTTGAGCGCGACGAGGATCTTCGGAACGCCGACCTGACGGGCGAGCAGCACGTGCTCGCGGGTCTGGGCCATCGGGCCGTCGGTGGCGGCGACCACGAGGATCGCGCCATCCATCTGAGCGGCGCCGGTGATCATGTTCTTCACGAAGTCGGCGTGGCCAGGGCAATCGACATGCGCATAGTGGCGCTTCTCGGTCTGATACTCGATATGGGCGATGTTGATGGTGATGCCGCGCTGCTGCTCTTCAGGAGCGGCGTCGATCTGATCAAAGTCATACTCGGGATTGATGTCCGGATACTCTTCATGCAGCACCTTGGAGATGGCCGCAGTCAGGGTCGTTTTGCCATGATCCACGTGGCCGATGGTGCCGATGTTAACGTGCGGCTTGGTGCGCTCGTACTTTTTCTTTGCCATTATGTTTTGTCCTCCTGGACGTCTCGTAGTGTGCCTGTGCCCTGAGCACCAGGCACCCGCTACAGTTTACTGGGTTTCTGGGTTGTTTGCCACATCGGTGCCCGAACCCAGTCAGCGCTACAAAATCATAGTGCCGACTGGGGACAGGAACACCGCATGCGGCTGGCGTGTCACTCGCCGCGCTGAGCCTTGATGATCTCCTCGGAGACCGCCTTAGGAACCTCCGCATACGAGTCCATCTGCATGGTGAACATCGCGCGTCCCTGCGTCTTGGAACGCAAGTCGCCGATGTAGCCGAACATCTCGCTCAGCGGCACTTTCGCGTCGATCACCTTGACGCCGGTGGCGTCATTCATCGACTGGATGGAACCACGGCGGGAATTCAGGTCGCCCATGACTTCGCCCATGTACTCCTCGGGAGTGCGGACTTCGACGGCCATGATCGGCTCGAGGATGACGGGCTTGGCCTTGGGGGCCGCCGTCTTGAACGCCATGGAGCCTGCGATCTTGAACGCGAGCTCCGAGGAGTCGACATCGTGGATTTGGCCGTCGGTGACGGTCGCCTTGACGCCCACCACAGGGAAGCCGGCCAGAATGCCGGATTCCATGGCCTCGCGCACGCCCGCATCAATCGAAGGAATGAATTCCTTGGTGATGTGGCCGCCGGTGACCTTGTTCTCGAACTCGTAGGTCTCGCCGGACTCGGTGTCCAAGGGTTCGAAATCCATGAGGACCTTCGCGAACTGGCCGGAGCCGCCGGTCTGCTTCTTGTGGGTGTATTCCTGATTCATGACGGCCTTGCGGATCGTCTCGCGGTATGCGACCTGCGGCTTACCGACGTTGCAGTCGACCTTGAACTCGCGGCGCATGCGGTCGACGATGATGTCGAGCTGCAGCTCGCCCATGCCGGAGATGAGGGTCTGGCTGGACTCTTCGTCGGTCTTGACCTGGAAGGTAGGATCCTCGTCGGCGAGCTTGGCCAGCGCCAAGCCCATCTTCTCCTGATCGGCCTTGGTTTTGGGCTCGACGGCGACCTCGATCACAGGATCGGGGAAGGTCATCGACTCCAGCGAAATCGGGTTCTTCTCGTCGCACAGCGTGTCTCCCGTGGTGACGTTCTTGAGCCCGACGAAGGTATAGATATTGCCCGCCTCGGCGGCATCGACCGGGTTCTCCTTGTCGGCGTGCATCTGGAAGATCTTGCCGACGCGTTCCTTCTTGGACTTGGTGGAGTCGTAGATGGAGTCGCCAGGCACAACCTTGCCGGAGTAGACGCGCACGAACACGAGCTTGCCATAGAACGGATGGGTCGAGATTTTGAAGACCAGCGCCGAGAAAGGATCCTCGATGACGGGCTTGCGATCGATCTCGATGGATTCGTCGCTCGGATCGAAACCGACGATCGAGGGCACATCCTCAGGACTGGGCAGATAGTCGACGACGGCGTCCAGCATCGGCTGCACGCCCTTGTCCTTGAACGCGGAGCCGCACAGCACCGGATACGCCTCGCGCGAAACGGTCAGCTTACGGATGCCGGAACGGATCTCGGCCTCGGACAGATCGCCCTCGTCAAGATACTTCTCGAGCAGGTCCTCGTCGGATTCCGCGACCGCGTCGAGCAACTCCGAACGATACTGCTCGGCCTTGGCCTGCAGATCGGCGGGGATGTCGGTGGTGTCGTAGTGCGCGCCGAGATCGCCGGAGACGTCGTTCCAGACGTAGGCCTTCATGCGAACCAGGTCGACGACGCCCATGAAGTCGTTCTCAGCGCCGATCGGCAGCTGGACGACCAGCGGGGTGGCGCCAAGCTTGGTCTTGATGGTGCCCACCGAATAGTAGAAGTCGGCGCCGAGCTTGTCCATCTTGTTGATGAAGCAGATGCGCGGCACGCCGTACTTGTCGGCCTGGCGCCACACGGTCTCGGACTGGGGCTCCACGCCTTCCTTGGCATCGAAGACGGCGACGGCGCCATCGAGCACGCGCAGCGAACGCTCCACCTCGGCGGTGAAGTCGACGTGGCCTGGGGTGTCGATGATGTTGATCTGGAACTTCTGATCGGAATCATGCGACTGACGATTCCAGAAGCAGGTGGTCGCGGCGGACTGAATGGTGATGCCGCGTTCCTGCTCCTGCGCCATGAAGTCCATGGTCGAAGCGCCGTCGTGGGTCTCGCCGATCTTGTAGTTCTTGCCCGTGTAGAACAGAATACGTTCGGTCGTCGTGGTTTTGCCGGCATCGATATGAGCCATGATGCCGATGTTGCGAACCTCGTGGAGGTCGCTAAGCACATCTAGTGCCATGAGATGTTTTCCTTACGCTTTACTCTTGGCCGAATTACCAGCGGTAATGGGCGAATGCCTTGTTGGCTTCCGCCATCTTGTGAGTGTCCTCGCGACGCTTCACCGAAGCGCCCAGACCGTTGGATGCATCGAGGATCTCGTTGGCGAGACGTTCGGACATGGTCTTCTCGCGACGCTTGCGCGAGAACTCGGTCAGCCAGCGCAGCGATAGTGCGTTCGCGCGCACGGGCTTGACCTCGACGGGGACCTGGTAGGTCGCGCCGCCGACTCGGCGGGAGCGCACCTCAAGGCTCGGGCGAATGTTGTCCAGCGCGCGCTTCAAGACGGCAACCGGCTCCTGGTCGGTCTTGTCCTTGACCATATCGAGTGCGGAGTAAACGATGTCTTCGGCGATGGCCTTCTTGCCGTCGAGCAGAATCTTGTTGATAAGCTGAGCCACCACGGTCGAGCCGTAGATCGGATCAGGGAGCAGCTGATGCTTCTTAGCGGGTCCTTTACGTGACATTTCTCTTACTTCGCCTTCTTTGCACCGTACAGGGAACGTCCCTGCTTGCGATCCTTGACACCCTGCGTATCAAGGGCGCCGCGCACGATGTGGTAACGCACGCCGGGCAGATCCTTGACACGGCCGCCGCGCACGAGCACGATGGAATGCTCCTGCAGGTTGTGCCCCTCGCCCGGGATATAGGCGGTGACTTCGATGCCGGTGCTCAAACGCACACGGGCGACCTTGCGCAGAGCCGAGTTCGGCTTCTTCGGGGTGGTCGTATATACACGGGTGCACACGCCGCGGCGCAGCGGGCTCCCCTTCATTGCCAAAGTCTTCGACTTCTTCGGCTTTGCCTGGCGTCCCTTGCGGACGAGTTGTTCAATAGTGGGCAACTGATTCTCTCCGATTCAGATGATGTATTTCGTCGCTTGTGAAGCCGCCGCACTGCAGCCTCATCCTAGGCGAATCGAATCGCGAAAGACAGCCACAGTCCACCGGCCCGATGGCCCTCGCCTCTCCTGCGCAGCATTGCTGCCTGCATTCACCGAATCAAGGGATATCCCGCTGCTCGGCCCCTATGACATAAGGAACCCAGCGGCACATACAAGGCATCATCTTATCACTATTCACCTCTCATGGCAACCGGCGTCAACTGATTGGTTTGTGCAAGGCAATGCCGGTTACCTATGCCGCTCACGCCCGCTTGGCCGGATTCCCGCTGACGCCCGCGGTCCGCGAAGTGCTCTTCGCCACCAATGTCCGAGGCCATTTCGCGTTTGCCGGTGCGCCTGTCATCCGGCTGGACCGTGACGGGCACGAAGCCTGTGAATGCACCAATCGCTGCAATAGCGCCGGACTTCAGTTCTCGGCCATTGCCCTGACGCTCTCGTGGCGCATCACGCCGTCGGTGATGGAATACAACGCATCCACGTAGCGTTCCAGACGCGTATCGTGCGTGACGACGACGATGGTCTTGCCGAGCGCGTGAGCCAGATCGCGGAAGATCTCCATGACCTCGAAGGCGCGCGGCGTGTCCAGCGAGGCCGTTGGCTCGTCGGCCAGAACGATTTTAGGATCGGCGTACAACGACCGGGCGATTGCCGCTCGTTGGCGTTGCCCGCCAGAGAGGGACTCGGGGTATTGATTTAGCAACGCATCGATCCCCAGCCGGTTGAGCACCCGCGCGAAGGTGTCCCGATCCAGATTCGGCGTGCGCTTGACCTTGCGCACCAGTTGGAACTGTTCCTCGACGGTCAAATAGGGGACGAGGCTGTAGCCCTGCAGTACGAACCCTATCGAATTGAGCCGCAGCTCTTCGCGTTTTCTGGCCGAAAGCCCTTGGTACGGATGTCCGTCAATGGCAAGACTGCCGGCAGTGGGAGGCTGCAAGCCGCCGGCAATCTCCAGGAAAGTGCTTTTGCCTGACCCTGACGGCCCGACGACGGCGATGAGCTGGCCATAGGAGGCGCTGAAATCGACATGCTGCAACGCCTGCGTCTGATTGCCGGCACCGCCGTAGACCTTGGAGATGGCCTTCATTTCGATAGCCGTCCTGCCGTGCCCGGCCGATTCTGCAGCCGGGTTGAGCGTCGTGTTCATATCAATTGCCTTCCATAATGGCGATGGGATCGATGCGGGCGATGGTACGCACCGAAGCCAACGAGCCGATCGCCGACATGATCAGAAGCAGCCCGCCTGCAGCCGCAAGCAGGGGGACGTTGAAACTCATCGGCACTGACGGAGGAATGAATATCGCGGTGAGCACGGTCAAGATCGCGCCGATGGCCACGCCGATGAGGGTGATGAGCAATGCCTGCGCAATGGTATTGCGGATGAGATATCTCGTGAAGATGCCTTGCATTTTGAGCACGGCGAAGTTCGGTATCTTTTGCATCGTAAGGATGTAGAGGAATACGGCGACAATCACCAGCGTAATGATGAACAGGAACACGAGCATGAATTGGAAGGTGAGGTTCTGCGCGCGATAGCCGGGAAGCTCCTGGATGAAATCGCCGATCGTCAGACGCTCCACATCATCAGGAGCCGTTGAGCTCTGCGTCTTGTTGAACACGACAGCGCTCGCAGCGGGCACCTCGGCCGGCGAAGCGCCAGCGGATCCATTCGAGTCGGAACCGAACTTCAGGTGGCTCCAGACGTCCAGCGGCACATAGATTACGGGGGCCACGCTCAACTTGGCACCGTCGGTGAACCCGGCGATGGTGAACTCAGCGTCGCTTGAACCGACCGTGATGGTATCGCCTAATCGATAGCCGTCGTTACGCAAACCTGAATCGGCGATTGCGTCATGCCCATCGAAGTCCTTGTGCCCATCAGCAATGCGCAACTGCCGGTAAATGAACTCGTCAGTTCGGATGCCGAGCACTTGGACGGTTGTTTTGCTCTTCCCGGAATCTTTAGAAACAGTGGCGGCGAGCTGCCCGATGCGCGCGGCCGATCCCTCCGAGACGAGCGCCGATGTCTGCGCGGCGCTGAGCGAGGATTGGGCGAGCCCGCCGTCTGCGTCGGCGCTGAGCGCGATAGATTCGGCCTGCCAGGAGTCTATGGCCTGACGGTTCGATTCGGCCAGACCATAGGCCAACGCGGTGAGCACGAAAATGAGGTAGCTGATGAGCACGATCATGACGATGATAAGCGAGAAACGCAGCTTGCTGTACTTCATTTCCTTAAGTGCGAGGAACACGGTCCGCAGCCTCCTTCATTTTAGCTTTTCCGACGATCGAACTCTCCGTGCCGTTCTCGGTACGGCATCGCAAGCCGTCTCGCATGATCCGAAGCAGCGTGGCGAAGTCCGCCATGACGCTCCCTGCCGGTCTGCCTGCAAGCACATCGCGCACGCAGCAATGGCTGGCCTGCGTGAGCATGCGGACT
>NZ_JALCCV010000047.1 GCF_022640935.1 Bifidobacterium sp. | reverse complement strand
AGCAGCAGATGTCCGCCGGCGACGAAAGTGGCTACCGCCAGCTCGACCACATTGCGCGAGCAGGAAAGCACTGCGTCGAGCGCATCGGTGAGATCCGCCATGACCCGCGAAGCCTGCACGGTGCCAGATCCGGCATCACGCACGGCATCGCCGTCACCACTGTTCCCCATGCCTGTCTCGGCTTCTGATCCTGGCGGCTTCTGCGATTCTGCGGACATCGTGCCTCCAAACGGTTCGGTCATGAATACCCCTGTGCGCGTCGTATGGTTCGCACGACAGTATCCCAAGAATATGTCATGACCTTGGGGTCCGCCTTGGATTCCCCCGAATTTTGCCCCAAGCGCGACCAAGGCGTGCGCGGTACGCCCACGGAACAGCGTCGGAATATGTTTCGGCCCCGGGAGGCAGGAAGCCAACCGGGGCCGAAACGAATGCGAACCGCCGAACAGATCAGTTCAGGATGGCGAGCACGTCGCGCGAGGAAACGATGAGATAATCCTCGCCCTTGTAGTTCACCTCGGTGCCGCCGTACTTGGAATACAGCACCTTGTCGCCGACGTTGACGTCCATCGGGATGCGCTTGCCGTCATCATCACGGCGGCCCGGGCCGGTGGCCAAGACTTCGCCCTGCTGGGGCTTCTCCTTGGCGTTGTCCGGAATGAACAGGCCGGAAGCAGTCTGCGTCTCGGCCTCAGCCTGCTTCACGATGATCTTGTCTTCCAACGGTGTGAGTGAGATCGACACTGTGGACCTCCTCTTTCTATGTGAGAGAAATCGATTATTTCGCGCGGGGGCTCGCTTCCAGAGGCTGACGATCACTGTCGGCATCGTCCCGTTGCGCTCGTGCTTCATCGTAGCGCGAAAATTAGCACTCTGCCAACTCGAGTGCTAACGCTGAGAGTGAAAAGATACCGAGTGAAAAAACACCGTGTAAAACGAGCTGGCGCTAAAAGGCACCGGGTGAAAAGAAACCGCGCCTAATGTCACGAGTTCGCCCTGCGGGCAAGCACTGCCTCGATATTGCTGCCAAGGGAATCCGAACTCGCGTCCGGCACCTCCACGTCGGCCTCGACCTCGGCCTTGTGGAAGGCCTGTGCATCATTGAGCGCCCTGTCAACAGCGTTCCCGCCGGGCGAAACCGCTTCGGGCTCGCGGTCGCCGGACACGTCAGTCGTCCCCTGGGCAGCCGGATCAGTTGGCTGCGCAATCGCCGTGGCGACCTGGCGCGTTGACTTGATCTCCAAGCTCTCTGGTTCTTCGACGACGGTTTCGTCGCCACTACGGGCAGCACCAAGCGAAAAGGATATGAGATCCTGCTGCGCGGCCATGTCGAAAGCATCCAACGTCGGCGAGGCATGGATCTGCCTGAGCTGCGATGTAGCGTCATCGAGGCGTTCGGCCGGCTGCACAGCAGCAGCCGCAGCCGTTCGCGACGCATCGGAATCACCGGATTTGCCGTCGACAGCGCCGTCGGAGCCGAGGTCGAATGCGTGACCATGGGCTGCTGCGACATCGTCCGCCGAAGCCTGGGCCGGCTCGCTGCGACGACGGGACAGCGCGGCACGCCGATCCAGTTCCGCCCGTCTGAGCGCACGCCGAATCTCGCGCTGCTCCATGACGTTCGTCGGAGCGTCCTCACGCTTGTCCGCAGCCGACGACGCCACGGCATGCGCGGATTGCGCACGGGAACCGTCCGCACCCAGCGCAGCCTTGTCAACAGCCGACTTTCCATGCGCCGCTGAACTATCGCCACTTACGGCAGCGGCATCCGCCACCCGCAGCTCCCATGCCCGTGCCTGCCGCGATGCGCGGGCACCAAGCAACAACACCGTGATCAGCAGTGCGCAAGGAATGAGACCATAGAGCACGCTGAACTGAAGCACAACTGCAGACCCAACCACAGCAATCATGAGCGCCAGCAATGCGACCACAAGGATCCGACGGCGGCGAATCGCCTCATGGCGTTCACGGCGCACCTGCGCGATGCGACGGCGCCGGGCCTTTGAATCCCGTGATTGCGTTGGCTGCATAATTGCCCCTTTCACCGCCGACATGCCTTCATCGCAAAACCGCGTGCCGCCGTGCGCGTCGATCAGATGCAGCGACGGCGAAAACCGGTCCTCGCGATGCTCGATGACACGTTTCATGCTGTTGACCGTCTTTCCGGGCAGCCAACCGACCATCACGATCACGAGAATCGCGAGAACCACGATAGTACTCACCCACTCGTAACCCATACGCCTAACAATAGAAGACTTTCGGACGATTCGGAACGATTGCGTCCGGGCGTGTCGGCTGCTTCAGCCGATCGTCCGGCTTGCCAGACGTGCCGCAAAGCCCTCGGGAGCGTCTTCGCGCAGCAAGCTGTATGTATCGTGATCGCGCCAGTGGCCGTCGACATACATGTATTTCAAGCGGATGCCTTCATGATGGGCCTGCAGCTTCTGTGCCACACGACGGGAGCGGTCGTTGTGCGGCAGCATCGCGATTTCGATGCGGTGCAGCTGCGGCCCGTCAGGGTCCCGCATCGCCCAGTCCGCCAGCAGGGCGGCGGCCATCGGCGCGATCCCGCGCCCTGCATACCGCTGGTCTACCCAATAGCCGACCACCCCGGTGCGCATTGAACCATAGCTGATCGCGCCAAGCGATATCTGCCCCACGATGCGCATCTGGCATTCGATGGCGAACAGCGCGCCGGAACCATTGCTTTCGTCCCGGCGCTGGCCCTGCAACCAGGCATTGAAGCTCAGCCCCGGCCCGTGCACGGGGTCCCCCGACTCCCATGGCGACAGCCATGCGCGATTGCGCCAGCGCACCTCGTTCCATTCCTCGTAATCCTGCACGGCAAGCGGCCGCAGGCGGATGGCCACGCCGGAAGACGGAGCCCTGAGCTCGTGCGGCATGCGGATGGCGCGCCTGTCGGAGCCGAAGGCTTGGCGCAATGAACGGAATAATGGCACGACATCATTGTGCCACCTATAATCGAGGTGCACATGCTGCGAGTGGCGGCATCGGCGCATAAGGAGGACGGCATGGGGCAGCGCACAACACAGGACGCAGGCATCACAGCCGCGAAGCGGGCGTTGCGGCACGCCGCGCTGAAACGGCGCAGAGCCGTCGACGACGCGCACCGCACCGATGCCGGAGAACGGCTGGCAAGACTGGCCGAACGGCATGCGGCCAATTTGACTCCGCACGCTCTCGTCGCGGCCTACGTGTCCATGGGCACTGAGGTGCCCACGCTGCCGATGATCGATGCGCTGCGGACACAAGGGCTGCGCATGCTGGTCCCCCGATTGGGTTCAGGACTGCAGATCGGGTGGGGCGAACTGCGCGATAAGGCCGGGCTTGAACCAATGCCGCGTACCGCCTCTGGCGGGCTGCGGCCACGCGAGCCGCATGGCGCAACACTTGGGCCCCGGGCGCTGCATGACGCTGAGCTCATCATCGTCCCGGCGCTGGCCGTTGATGAGCAGGGGTCTCGATTGGGGCGTGGCGGCGGCTGGTATGACCGTGCGCTGGCCGAGCGGAATACGCGCGCCCGCATTCTTGCCGTGTGCTGGCCGTGGGAGGTCGTGCATGGACCGCTGCCCCGGCAGGATCACGACGTGCCAGTCGACGCCGTGCTTCGGTGGTGGGACGAGGACGAGGACGAGACATCCAGCTGCGTTCACGGCTGGCGAACCCGCGCGTGTCGGGGCCGGGACTAGGATGTGAACGGACTGAATTTCAGCCGAGTATCTGACGTAAGCCTGTGGAGGAAGACCGTTGCCAACCTATCATTACCGTTGCAGGAATTGCGGATATGATTTCACCGAATACCAATCATTCGATGACCAGCCCATCACCGTGTGCCCGAAATGCCATGAGGAACAGGTGCGCAAGGTGTTCTCCGCCGTACCAATCGAGTTCAAGGGCCACGGCTTCTACCGCACGGATTCAGGAAGCGGCGGCAGCTCGAAATAGCGGCACGGCCCATGCTGGCATGTCGGCTGGCTTGCTGGCGCAACGAAACGCCGAGATTGTGGATAACTCCAAACCTCCGACCACATAGGTCGCCGCGGGTGGTGGCGTGGCATTGATGTAGTTCACCATGAGGGAATGGCGAACTTATTTCATTTATGGAACCACGATCAGGCAACCGTTCCTGCACGCACCACACTGCACCGCAGGCGCGTTCTGCTTGGCCTGCGGCATGCGCTGATCGCGCTGCTGACCGGCCTCAGCGTGCTGTTCGGCCTGCAGGCCGTATCGTCCTCGCACCAGATGCGGGACGTAGTCGTTGCGGCCAGAACGCTGAAAGAAGGCGCACGCATCCGTGCGTCCGATGTTGAGATACGTCAGGTTCCTGAGACCGAACCGTGGCCTGGCGTAGTCCGGCTCCCCGCCGATGTCATCGGGCTGTACGCACAAATTGACATCGAGGCGGGTCAGCTGATTGCCGGCGCAATGGCCAGATCGCCGCCGGTTGTTCCCGCAGGCTTCACCGTGGTGAGACTGCAGCTGGCTGCGGATTCCTCGCGTATGCGGCCCGGAGACACGGTTTCGCTCGTTTCCTCCCTCGGCTGCGAAGATTCGAAAACTGGCGCAAATGACACGTGCATAATCACCGACTCTGCCCTGGTCATGGGCACAGCGACCCAGAGCGGCGAAGAACTCGGCGGCTCGGTGCCCTTCGCCCTAAAGCCTCAAGACGCTGTGAAAGCGCTGGCGGCGCAGGAGATGGGAGCGCTCATGGCAGTGGCACACTGATGTTGGTGGATGCCGTTGCCAGTAATCACTGATGGCTGGCACCATCCCGGACGACAGCGGCAATCGACGGCTCTTCTTCAGCCTCGTTCGCCGAACACCGCCCAGTGCGGCGGCAGCTCGCTCAGGATGCGCTGATCGTCATCGGCCTTGCGCTCGTCGTCGGGACGCATGTCGCCCGGTTCGAGTTTCACGCCATCCGCATCGAAGCGTTCCGCGCCGCGTCTGACCACACGCCTGTGCATACGCGGCGTGCGACGCTTCGGATCGTAGGCGCTCATCGATGCTCACCGTAGATGGCGCTGATACGCTCGACGATCCGGTCGACCTCGCGGTCCGGGTTCACAAAGGCGCCGACGCTCCAGACGCTCATGACGCTCCAACCCAAGGATTCAAGATCCTGCATCAGCACGCGGTGACGCCGGCGAGTGGACTGGATCCCCATGAACTGCGCATCATCAGTGAGCACGGCCAGCGCGAATGGTCGCCCTTTGAGGCCTATGACCAGCGGAATATGCAACCCGCGTTCGAAGCCGTAGTCAACAGCCACATCGAGCCCGCGGGCGCGAATGCGTTCGGCCAGATCGTTGAACAACACATTGTCAGCGGATTGCCGAGCCTCGGGGCGCACAGCGCCAGGGCGCACGGCACCGGGCTGGTCTGCGCCGACTTGTGCGGCGCCCGGCACATGTTCACCAGTATCAGAAGGCCGCACAGCTCCAGCCAGCCGCACAGGGCTGGTCCATCGAGTGTCGCCGGACGGGCGCGCCGAGTCGGTTGAATGATCTGGATCCGCGTGCCGAGCTGTGTCGGTTGCGGCAGCCGCCTCAGCCGAAGGCTGTGCGGTGCCGACCGATAGCGCAGTGTCGTTTGCCCGCCGCATATCACCCGACCGCACGGTGTTATTCGACTGCGTGGAGCCGTTGAACCCCGTGACGCTCTTTAATTGCGTGGGATCATCGGTGCGATGCTCGACCCATTGCAACATCGTTTTGAGCAGGCGCGGGCCCTTCTGGTGCAGACGTTCGTCGTCCAAATCCTGCGATCCGAACGCCGAAACGATGTCGACGTCCCGGTCGGCAAGCGCCAGAGCGTCCAAGAGCATGCCCTTGCCGCCTTCCCCTTCAAGATAGCCGAACTGCTGCAGCAGACGGCCGTGCGAGGTCTTGGCGTAGCACAGAGAGATGACCACGTCATTCGCGTGGGCTCCGGTCACCTCATTGATGCCCATGAGGCGCACATGCCGCAGGAACTTGCCCATTGCGGAGTTCTTCGCAGCGAGAGATTTGAGCTCGGCGCCTAGGCGGGTCCTGAACACCGCTGTCAGCGTGACCACGCCGAGCACATACCCGGCTGGCACAACAGTGAAGCCTGCGGCGCGCTGCGTGATGATCCTGATCACCTCATCGATCTCCTGCTGGCTGCTTTCCACCAGCCCGCTGGAAAGAACAGGAACGCCGACAGCATCGATCCGGTGGAAGCCGATGTGCCCTTGCATCGGCTCGGTCGTCACATCGACGCGCATATCGCCGTAACCCTGTTCCTGCAGAAATGCAGTGAGCGCCGGATGTCGCCGTACCGGGCGCGCAACGGTGGCGATGGCGGGCAGCATGTCGATCAGGGCTGCGAGCGCTTCGGACGTGACCGTGTCCTTGTGGGCCAAAACCACCACCTGCTGCGCGCGGCTGACGATCGACAGCAGCTGCGCCGAAGGCAGATGGGCTCCAGCGTCGATGATCGCGACATCGCACAGCGGGGCCGGCTCGCTCATCGCAGCAAGCGTCGGTGGCGTGGCAACGATGATGGGCTTGGCTGCAGCCAGAATTTGCGGATGGTCGCGTCGGATGCGGCTTAATGGCATCGAAGTCGATCCCGCCAGCACTGTATGCAGCTGATTCGCCTCCTGGGTTCTGGAGAACAGCAAATCGCACAGGCGACGCATCATCTCCTGACGCACCATGGGGCCGATGGAGCGCACATGCTCGGCATCGACCTGGGCGAAACGGTCTGCGGCGGCCTGCAAGGCAGAGCCATCCTGGTTGGAAATAATCGCCGAGGAACGCACGATGTCCTCGAATACCGTCGTCCACCACGACAACTGCAATTCGCCTTCCACCGCATCAATGTCGACATGCCGGTTGCGCAGATCCTCGACCAGCTCGCTCAGACCGACGCGTCCGAACTCCTGCTCCAGAACGCACCGGCCAGGCAAGGTGTCCAGCGCCATACGGTCGTCGTACAGCGCCTTGAGCCGCTCTTCAAGCGACTGAAAGCCAAGGGCCTCAAGGTTTGCGCCCTGCGGCGTGGAAGCAAGCACGGCATCAAGGGCCGTAAGGCTATCCATCAGCGCCTCTTGCGTCTCGAGAATGGCATCGAGTCTCGCCGGCAGCACCGGCCAGCCGCCATGCGGCACGAACAGGCGCCACTGCTCGGCCTGTCTGGCGACCACTTTGAGCGCCTCATGCAGGTCCTCCACCTGCGCGCCGACGCGCAGCAGGCTTTTGGCCTCCTTGATATGCCGACGTCGCTCCCAGAAGCCCATGGATGTGCCCTCGGCCTTGCGCAGCGCCTTGGGCTTGCTCGCCTCGATCATCGCATCGATGTCGCGCTCGAATATCTCAGATTGAAAAACGTCAAGCACCCGGCGCAGGTTGCGCAGCACCATGACTTGGCGGCTCCATTCCCGGGCGGTGGCAGGAATCGGGAATCCGCAGGTCTGCACGGTCGATGCGACCTGGTCGCGTGTGACTGGTAACAGCTTGCGCAGCACGTCCGAAGCGCGCTGGTAGGCCTTGACGGCTTCGTCCTCGCTCATTATGGAGGCCGCATACCATGCCGTATCCTGTGGCCCGATTGTGTATTCGCCCAATTCTCCAGCGCGTTTGAGCCGGTCATTCCATTCATCCATATGCTCGCCGACAGCGTGCGCCGATGTTTTGCTCAGCCGCACATGAGTCGTCGGATGAGTGGGGAGCACAGCGATGGTCGCCAGATTCTGAATCGTCTGATATGCGGAGACGCCCCACTGCTCGTTTACGCCGTGAAGATCGCCCAAATAGCGCGCCAGACGCGATCTGACCCCGACCAATTCATCGGAAAGCTGGTCAAAACGCGTCGAGTCCACGCCCGGCTGGAATCCGACCGCCTCGATGAGCTGACGATCAATGCTGCGGTTGATATGCTCGTCGGTCGCGTCAAGCACCAGACCGCCCAAGCCGCTGGCATTGACCGCAGCCATGAAACGCCGCTTCTGCTCGCCGACGCACGGCGCATAAAGCACGCTGCGCCCGTTCATCACGCACCTGGAGGCGATTGCCGCTGACTCCTGCGCGGTATCGCACCCGGCAGACACATCTACGAACAGGGAATTGCCGACGGCAGCCATATTCGCGGCATACCGCACGGTGTTGTCGACATCGCCGATCTCGAATTCGCTATGCGGATCACCGTCGAACGGGCTGTATGACAAAGGCGCCTCGCCTTTGAGCGAGGCCGCAGCATCCGCGTCTCCCGCCAAAGCGTCCAATGCCGCGTTGCCGCTTCCGCCGTGTTCCAAGGCGGCGATGATACTGCGAGACTCCAGCAGTATCTGCGCGGCCGGATCGAGGAAGCAGCCCAGAATGATGTCCCGCTCGATGTCGAAATCTGGAAACGCCCCGACGGCCTCTGCTGTGATGGCTTCGAACACGGCCGAAGTCTCCGGCGTGCCGCTCTCGTAATTCGCGCCGTCGAAAAGGGCAGCCTCGTCCAGATCGACGCCCTGCTCGCGCAGAGCCGCCACGAAATCAGGATTCAGCCTCACATGCCCGGTGAACCGTATCGTGGCATCGGTCTCACGGCCGTTTTTCTTGCGGTTGACCTCGACCGGGTACATGAGCACCGGCACGCCATTGCCCTTCCATTTGGCCACGCCGACGATCAACGACAAGGGCGCGAGGCCGCTGATCCGCATCTTCGCCGACTGGTCGTCCATCACACGCTCGAGCCGGCGTCCGGCGGCGCGCAGCATTCCTGCATCGCGGAACAACGCGTCCAATGCCGCCTGCCCGCTGGCGAACAACTGGGCGATGCCCGAAGGATGCGCATGCGTCATATCGAGTTGCGCGGTCAGCTGGTTGACATCTTCGAGCGGCGAAGGCTTCAGACTCCTGCGGTATTCCTCGCGCCACCGACGCAAACGATCCAATCCGGGCACGGATCGCGTAGCTGCACTGCTTTCACTCATACCCCGCTCACTTCCCTACCGCGGTGCGGTATTCTTCATATCCGGAATTCCTTGAAAGCGCCGCATCGATGTCCTTGTCGCCGAGCGCCGAAAGCCAGGCGTACAGATCGTCATACAGTGACGGGTTCATCGCCAGGAAGGGCAGCAGCTGCGGCCGCCGTGCCATCTCGAATTGCCTCGTGAAGTCAGCGGTCCGTTTCGCCTCGTCGGAAGTCATGCCATCAACTTCGACCGCCGGCTCGCGTTTGCCGAAATCCCCCCGTGAAACCCGTTCGAACACCGATCCGGGCTCGAACGCAGGCTTGAATACGGCGGTTTCGTCCGCATGCGCCTCACCATCCATGGGCCGCGCGCCACGTTGGGGCGTTCTGGTCCCGAACACGTCATGCACTTCGATCGCGGCATCGGCGGAATCACGCGGCGAATCGCCTTCATCGCGGCCGTTCCCGTCGCCAGCGGCGTCCGCAGGCGCATTGTCCGTTGGCTGTGCGAGCGCGTCGACGAACAGATCACGCGGAGCCGCGGCTTGCTGCCCGGGGCGCATGATGTTCACCGACATACGTTCGACGACATGCCCTGCCATGGGGAAATCATCCTGTCCGGCATCTGCAGGAGATGGTTGCCGGACGTCCTCCGGTCCGCCATTCGCATCATTCCGCATGTCGTCGGCCGGCTGCCCTTCGCCGGTTTCGTTGCCGTCTCGCACAACACCGGAGCCAGCGTGCATCATGCGCCCAGCGCCATTCTCGAAAGCATCGCCGCGCGAAACGTCGGATTCGTTGCTGCTGTTGCCCGATTCGGCATTCGAGACGCCATTCGCATCATCCTGAGGCGCAGCGCCGGGAATGTCGGCGGAATCATGCTCGTGCTCGGCGGCCGGATTTTCCTTCTCGGCGTCTTCGCTGGCATCCTCCCCCGCTTCTTCGCTGGCATCCGCGGATTCCACCGCATCCGCCGCCTCATGGGCCGGCAGGAATGAGCGCGCGGCCGAAGCTTTGAGCTCGTTCACCTTGGCTGCAACCGTGCTGGTGGGCAACGCCGTCGTAGGCTCGCCTGCTCGAAGATTGAGGATGTCGTCCACCGACATCGCAGCCACATCAGGCTTGGGCTTGGCCTGAGATGCTGCATAGGCAAAGAGATCCGCCACTTTCGGCTTAGTCTCCTCGCCGCGCTCAGGCGGTTCTTCCACGCGGATGAAATCGACCGGCACATCGCCGAACTGCATACGCACCGGCGAAGTCGGCAACAGGAAATCGACGCCGCCTTCCACACGCATCAGCGCGCCGTCCGCGCGCACCACATAGGTGCCATTGGTGGAATTGAGGTCGCGCAGCACAGCCGAACCATTCTCACTGACCGAAAGCACCACATGCCGTTTGGACATGGACCGGGACTTGTCTTCGATCTCCATGCGCTCAAAGCCGTCGTCCGGCAAGGGCCTGAGCGGCTTGCGCCCGATTTCCACGCTGTGCCCGGGCGAAACCTCCAGCTGCTGCGTACCATTGCCTTTGACGATCCACCGCTGTTCTGACACCGTACCGGCCTTCCTTTCCCGTTGTATGCACACGATCCCATTCACGACACTATGTGCCATTGTGTCATGTTTTGCGGAGAACCTCGCGGATTACCCTGATGAATTGACAACTTTCGCGCATTCGACGCCGGTTTTCGGCTCACTGCCGATTGCCCGCGCGGATCTTGAGGCCGGGCGAAGGCGGATCATCGCGGTATCCGCCGGCCCCGGCCCGCTGTCATTCCCTGGCATAACGCAAGACCCCGCCGCCGTGACTGATCACGGACGACGGGGCGATGCGACTCCTTGGGTCTGCGGCCATAGCCGCAACGACTACTTGAGCTCGACGGTGGCGCCAGCCTCTTCGAGCTGAGCCTTGGCCTTCTCGGCGTCTTCCTTGCTGGCCTTCTCGAGCACAGCCTTCGGAGCGGCGTCGACCAGGCCCTTCGCGTCGGCCAGGCCGAGCGAGGTGATGGCGCGGACGGCCTTGATGACCTGGATCTTCTTGTCGCCGATGGACGAGAGCACGACGTCGAATTCGGTCTTCTCTTCCTCGGCCGGGGCAGCGGCACCCGGAGCGGCGGCAACGGCGGCGACCGGGGCGGCGGCCTCGACGTCGAATTCCTCTTCGAAGGACTTCACGAACTCGGAGAGTTCGACCAGGGTCATTTCCTTGAACGCGTCGAGGAGCTCCTCG
>NZ_JALCCV010000046.1 GCF_022640935.1 Bifidobacterium sp. | reverse complement strand
GCTGGGTTGACTGGGTTCATCCGCCGTTTCGGCGGCGATATTGAGATTCGGCATAATCGCGGATAACTCCTGTTCTATATTTGAATAGTTAAATAACTGTTCAACTATAAAGCGGAATGATGACATCGCTGACGCGGACTTTAGCTTCCTAGCTCAGCGACTCGAAGAAGTGGGTAACGTACCTGTCGAAAGCCTCGTAATCGAGAGTGACATACTTCTCCCGAGCCTCCTTGTGCATGCGAATCAGGCCGGCCTCGCGCAGTGTGCGGAAGTGATAGGACCCTGCGGACTTGCTGATATCAACGACTTTGCCGATTTCCCCGCAGGTCACGCCTCGCCCGACCTTTTTCAGATAACGAATGATCTCAAGTCGAACCGGGTCCGACAGCGCCTTGAACACCTTCGCGGTCGTCTCGTTGTCGCCGGGTTCATTGTGTTCAACAGTCATACAACCATAATACAAAAACAACTCCCAAAACTCGATAGTTCGCACTGCAAGTTTGTGTTTTCGAATGAGGAATGCGATGCTTCAGGGGCGAATATGAACTCAAGAGCAAGACGCTTCAAATGTCTGCAGAACGTAAATCCGCATGCCTGCGGGTTTAGAGTCGTACTGACGCTTATCGAGCCAAACGATTCCGCGGTGTTATTTTTTAGCTGTCAGCGGTGATGATGCCGAGCTTATCGAGGGCCTTGAGGAAGCGGTCTTCCATGATGGCGTTGTCGATGAGCGGGTCGGATTGGGTGCGCACAAGGTAGTCGAACTGTTCGAGGTCCTTGTACTCGAACGCGGTCTGCAGATGAGCTTTCGCGCTCTCGTCGAGTTGGTCGTAGTACCGGTCGGCGATGAACGCCAGATCGTACAGGTCGCGGATCTTGTCGCGATTCAGGTAGGCGCCCGTCTTCAGCTCGCACAGTCGGCTGATGGTGTACACGAGGATTCCATTGACCTGAGCCGTTTCCTGGCTGGGCACTTGGCGTCGCCGGAAGCTGGCCTCGATCTTCAGCGGCCGTTCGGGGTTGCCATAGTCGACGAACGCGCGGCGCACTGTACTGGTGTCCTTCGCCTTGCGCCACGAATACCCGTGCATGTGGCACGTCTGATCGATGATGCTGAAGAACCGGCTTGAAGGCACGTTGGCGCGCTGTCCATCCAAGTCGATGTCCTCGCTGAATCGATCCAGCCCGTAGCATGCCATGAGTGCTGTTCCGTCTTTGAGGATAAAGGGATTGTCCGGCCCTGCATTGATGCCGCGCAGCATCGCATCGATCGCTTTGCGATGCGATGTCCTCCACGATTCATTGCCCTCGCTCATATGTGCGCCTTTGCATCCTGCGGTTGCTTTTCTTTGAAATCGAGCCATTGGCCGTAGTACTCATGCCCCATGAGCCAGTCGATCTGCGGCCACTGCTGACGGCCGCGCAGCTTCCACACCTGCTGCATGATGGGCAGGGTGGTGGACGGGTTGTCCAGGAACTGGTCGCGCATGCCTTGCGCGGAGCCGTACTGGCCCTGCTCGATCAGGTCGACGCAGGCGCGCATATGCCCGGCCACCGGCACTCGTCCCATGCCGGGAACCTGACCCTCGTGGATGTCCCACTCGCCGAACGGAGATGTGCTGCTGTCCAGCATGAAGGGACGTTTCCAATCCATCGACGAATAATGCCAATCGCCCGGCGTCGCGCGCCGATCTCCGAGATTGAGGGCGTGCAAGCCGCTTACGTACTGCGTCATGATGCCTCCCTCATGTGTTGATTCCTGCACCCATTCTACTGGTTTCTCTTTGTTTTGCGGGCAAAACCGCATGTTCTTGCACGCGACACGAGTTCGAACATATGTTCTACTGTTTGTGTATTGTATAACGTACCGAATCGGAAAACCGGCCACGAAGGAGCGCATAAGGAGGCGAGCTATGGCAGATCGTACTTACATCGCGATCGATCTCAAATCGTTCTATGCCTCCGTCGAATGCGTGGAGCGCAACCTTGATCCGCTGACGACCAATCTGGTGGTGGCCGATGTCAGCCGCACCGAGAAGACGATCTGCTTGGCGGTTTCGCCGTCGCTCAAGGCCTATGGCCTTCCCGGCCGCGCTCGGCTGTTCGAAGTGGTGCAGAAGATGGCGGAGGTCAATGAGCGCCGTCGTCTGAACGCTCCGGGGCGGCATCTCGAAGGGGAGTCCTTCGACGCCGATGAACTGAGCACATCGCCGAATCTGAAAGCGACCTATATCGCCGCCAAGCCCAAGATGGCGCGGTATCTGCAGCGCAGCACGGAAGTGTATGCCATTTATCTGCGATACGTGGGGGCGCAGGACATCCATGTGTATTCGGTCGATGAAGTGTTCATGGACGTGACCCATTATCTCAAGGCTTCGGGCATGAACGCGCATGAGATGGCGGTTGCCATAGTGCACGATATCCAAAAGGACACGAAGCTGACCGCCACAGCCGGAATCGGCACGAATATGTACCTGAGCAAGGTCGCGATGGATATTGTGGCGAAGCATATTCCGGGCGATGAGGACGGCGTGCGCGTCGCCGAACTCGATGAGACGTCGTATCGTCAGCTGCTGTGGGCGCACAGGCCGCTGACCGACTTCTGGCGGGTCGGGCGCGGATATGCAAAGAAACTCGAAGCGCACGGGTTGCTCACCATGGGGGATATAGCCCGCTGCTCAGCCGGAAGGCCTTGCGACTACTATAATGAGGACTTGCTCTACCGCATGTTTGGCGTCAACGCCGAGCTGCTCATCGATCATGCGTGGGGCTATGAGCCCTGCACCATTGAGGAGGTCAAGGCATACAAGCCCGCAGCCACCAGCATGAGCTCCGGTCAGGTGCTGCAAACGCCCTACGACTGGAAGCATGCCCGGCTCGTGATCAAGGAAATGACCGATATGCTCGTCTTGGAAATGGTGGACAAGCGGATGCAGACCGATCAGATCGGGCTGTACGTCGGCTATGAGCGGCTGAACAATGTTGCGCCGGGTGCCAGTACTAGTGCCGATCGAGCGCGTGCTGCTGATGAGAGACATGCTGGCGGCAGTCATGTTGGCAGAGAAGGTACTGATAAGGAGAGCGTCAGCGCTGAAAGTGCCGTCGTCGAGAGAGTCGGCGCAGAAGGCATTGACGTCGCTGCCGTCATGCGCAAGCCATCATCGCGAGCCGTGGTGCAGGACCGTTTTGGCCGCAAGGTGCCCAAACCCTCGCGAGGCACGACGAAGCTGGATTCGTACACCTCGTCATCCAAAGTCATTATCGAGGCCATGATGGCACTCTACGACCGCGTGACTGACCCGCTGCTTATGGTGCGCCGAATGAACGTCGTCGTGGGCCGGCTGCGACCGGCGTATGCATCGGGCACAGGGGAGCAACGTTATGAGCAGCCTGACCTGTTCTCATGCGGCGACGAGGAGGAAGCGGCGCGTCGGGCAGCCGAACAGGATCAGCGCAACGAACTCGAAGTGCAGCGTGCGATGCTTGGCGTCAAACGCCGATTCGGTCGCAACGCCATCGTCAAAGGCATGGATCTGGAAGAAGGTGCCACCGGAATCAAGCGCAACGCGCAGATAGGAGGCCACGCCGCATGACGCTTGAAGCAACCCATCGCTACGATGACATCATCGCGATGCCGCACCACCAGTCACGCACTCACGCGCGAATGGCCCTGTGCAATCGCGCCGCGCAGTTCATGCCCTTCGCTGCGCTCACCGGATACGACGCCATCATTATGGAAGCGGCGCGCGAAACACATCAGCGCGTGCTGTTGGACGAAGACGCGCAACGCGAACTCGACGCGAAGCTGCAGCGTGCCTTGGATCAGCGCGGATCCCATCATCGGCTGGCAATCACCTATTTTCGCAAGGATAGCAGCAAGGACGGCGGCGACTACATCACTGCCGAAGACGTCATCCACCTTATCGACCGAGAACGGAAAGCCCTTGTGCTCGAAGACCACACAGCAATTCCGCTTGAAGAAATCATCGCCTTAGAAGATTTGGATAAGCCTAGTGACGAAGATGAAGTGACTATAACTACAGATGGAGACTGAGCAGTAGATGTCTGGTATCCGATGCCGCGCCACAATGTCTATGCAACAGTCGCCTGAAATCACGAAGGTATTCATCCGAGATTTGCACGCTGAGACCGCCGCTCATCCTCCGCATCCACCTCCTCGATAACTTTGCCGAAATAAGCGTCATACTCTTCGGTATTGTGCAGCACCGCGACTATATCGTCGGCCTTATCGCGGAAATACTGCGTCAGCGCAGCAGTCGCACCATCCAGCACGCTGATTCCATCATCATCAGGGTTTGCCAACACCGCGCGGTTGTACAGCTCAGCGTCCACCGGCAACGTCAAAGAAATCACAGCCATAACGTACTTCCTCCGTCCCGATAACGCATTCGGACGATCATCATCAAGCCTTCTACTAGGAAATACTAGGACATTACTAGGAAATGACACCAACCTTGCAAACACTTGAATACCCACTCTGCCATGTTGTTTCCAAGCCTTGATTTCGCTGTGAACTAGGAAATACTAGGACATTGCTAGGAAAATTCTTGTCGTTCATTCGTTGTCATCAGCGAGCGCATAATACTGCGAGGGATCCTTGTCTTTTACATACCGTGCTGTAGATAAGTAGGTATATCCCTCAAGGATAAAAATCAACTATAGCTAAGACAAGTGCCTTCGAGGGAACACGATTTCAGACAGGAGGAGCGAGCGTGCTGTTTGTTCGGCGGTAGCAATCGGGGAGATAACGAACAAGGCCGGTGAGGGAGAATCACGGCACCATACGAATGATGCCGTGATCCTTCCTCACCGGCCTTATTTACAAAACAGTATTTCTTAGTCTCTGCAGAATGCCCCGCTTACGCCGTGAAGTACTCGACTCCGGCTTCGAAGATCGGCTGGCGCTCGGTACCGGGGACGTTGCGGTACAGGCCTGCGCCGGAGCGCTCAGAGTGGGCCATCTTGCCGAAGACGCGGCCATCGGGGCTGGTGATGCCTTCGATGGCGAGCAGGGAGCCGTTCGGATTCACGTCCAGACTCATGCCCGGCACGCCGTTTTCGTCCACATATTGCGTCGCTATCTGGCCGGAGGCCTTGAGCTGGTCGAGCACCGGCTGCGGGGCCACGAAACGGCCCTCGCCGTGGGATATCGCAATCGTATGAGTATCGCCGACCTTGGTTTTGGACAGCCACGGCGAGAGATCGGAAGCCACGCGCGTATGCACGAGGCGGCTCTGGTGGCGGCCGATGGTGTTGAAGGTCAGCGTCGGGCATTCGGCCGTCATCGGCACGATATCGCCAAAGGGCACCAAGCCGAGTTTGACGAGCGCCTGGAAGCCGTTGCACACGCCCAGCATCAGCCCGTCGCGGTTGTTCAGCAGGTCGCGCACGGCCTCGGTGACCTGTGGCGAGCGGAAGAACGCGGTGATGAACTTGGCCGAGCCGTCCGGCTCGTCGCCGCCGGAGAAGCCGCCGGGAATCATGACGATCTGGCTGCGGGATATCTCCTGCGCCAGCTGCGCGGTCGATTCCGCGACAGCGCCCGGGGTGAGGTTGTTGATGATCAGCGTGCTCACCTCGGCACCCGCCTGTTCGAAGGCCGCCGCCGAATCGTATTCGCAGTTGTTGCCGGGGAAGACGGGTATCACAACGCGCGGCTTGGCGACGCTTTTGCCGGAACGGTGTGCGCTCTGTCCAGCGACATGGCTGATTGTCTCGACCTCGGGGCCGTCTGCGCGGTAGGGGTACACCGATTCGATGCCGCCCTCCCAGACCTCCTGCAACTGCGCGAGATTCAAGGTCTCCTCGCCCGCGCGGAACGCATAATCGGCCGTCGTGGTGCCGATCGTGCCCATGCATACCCGGTTCGTCACCTTCGGCAACGTGGCACCATCGGCCAGCTCCACGAAGAACGAGCCATATTCCGGCTGGAAGAGATCATGAACGGCGATTTTTGGCTCAAGCGCGAGCCCGATGCCGTTGCCCACGGTCATCTCGAACAGCGCCGCAGCGCTTGCGCCGTAACCCGGCGTGGACACCGCCAGAGCGGAACCGTCTTCGATAAGCTCTTCGACGGCGCTTATTGCCCCGAGCAGGCCCTCAGTGTCCGGAGTCAATCCGTCAGCGGCGTAGCGCGGTGCGATACGCACGACGCGATGACCGGCGCCCTTGAACTCAGGCGAAGTGGCGTGATTCACCGGGCCGATGGCCACGGCGAAGGAAATCAGGCTCGGCGGCACGTCGAGATCCTCGAAGCTGCCGCTCATGGAATCCTTGCCGCCGATGGCGCCCACGCCCAGATCGACCTGCGCGTTCAGCGCGCCAAGCACTGCGGCCAGCGGCTTGCCCCAGCGGCTCGGCTCGGTGCCGGGCTTGCCGAAGTACTCCTGCAAGCTCAGGTAAGCGTTCTCGCGCTTGAACCCGCTGGCTACAAGCTTCGACAGCGACTCGACCACGGAAAGATATGCGCCGGTGAATTGGTCGCGCTCCATGATGTACGGGTTGAAACCCCACGCCATGGCCGAGGCGGTGGTCGTTTCGCCGAAGACCGGCAGCTTCGCCACCATCGCCAGGCTCGGCGTGAGCTGGCGCGAACCACCGTAGGGCATCAGCACCGTGCCTGCGCCGATGGTCGAATCGAAGCGCTCGCCAAGCCCCTTGTTCGAGGCGACGTTCAGATCGCTCACCAGCGCGTGCATGCGCGTCGCAAATGTTCCGGTATTCCACGATGTCGGTGTGGCATAGCTGCTGCTCGGCCCTACCTGCACCTGCTGATGCTTCTCGGCACCGTTCGAAGCGAGGAAGGCGCGACTCAGGTCAACGATGGCGTCGCCCTGCCAGTTCATGCGCATGCGAGCCTCTTCGGTGACGGTCGCGACAACCGTGGCCTCAAGATTCTCCTGACGCGCGTATTCGAGGAACTCGTCCACATCGGAAGCAGCGACATCCACCGCCATGCGCTCTTGCGACTCGGATATGGCCAGCTCAGTGCCGTCGAGTCCCGCGTACTTCTTGGGCACCGCGTCCAGATCGATGATCAGCCCGTCAGCGATCTCGCCGGTCGCTACCGACACGCCGCCTGCGCCGAAATCGTTGCAGCGCTTGATGAGCTGGCAGGCGTCCTTGCGGCGGAAGAGCCGCTGCAGTTTGCGTTCGACAGGGGCGTTGCCCTTCTGCACTTCGGCGCCGAGCTCGGTGGTCGAGGTGACGTCCAAGGACTGCGAAGCGCCTGTGGCCCCGCCGATGCCGTCGCGGCCAGTGCGCCCGCCCAGCAGAATGATCTTGTCGCCCGGAGTCGGGGTTTCGCGGCGCACGTGGTCGGCCGGCGTGGCACCTACCACGGCACCGACCTCCATGCGCTTGGCCACGTACCCAGGGTGATAGATCTCGTCCACCTGCCCGGTGGCCAGACCGATCTGGTTGCCATACGAGGAGTATCCGGCGGCGGCCCCGGTCACCAGCTTGCGCTGGGGGAGCTTGCCTTGCAATGTTTCGCTTACCGGTACGGTCGGGTCGCCGGCACCGGTGACCCGCATCGCCTGATACACGTAGGAACGGCCGGAAAGCGGGTCGCGGATGCAGCCGCCGATGCAGGTGGCCGCGCCGCCGAAGGGCTCGATTTCCGTGGGATGGTTATGCGTTTCGTTCTTGAACAGGAACAGCCAGTCCTCGTCGTGCCCGTTCACGTCAACCTTGACCTTGACGGTGCACGCGTTGATTTCCTCGGACTCGTCCAGACCGGTGAGCAGACCCTTGGCCGAAAGCCATTTCGCGCCGATGGTGGCCATATCCATAAGGCATATCGGCTTCTCATCGCGGCCCAGCTCCTTGCGCATCGCAAGATAGCGGTTGAAGGCCTCGCTCACCTTGTCGTCGTCGAAGGCGATGTCGTCAAGCCGCGTACCGAAGGTCGTATGCCGGCAGTGATCGGACCAGTACGTGTCAATGACCTTGATTTCGGTGATGGTCGGCTCGCGCTTCTCGTTGGCGAAATAGCGCTGGCAGCATTGCGCATCCGCCAGATCCATCGCCAGCCCGCGATCCGCAAGGAAATCGCCCAGACATTGTTCGTCCAGTTCGTTGAATCCCTTGAGGATTTCGACCGATCCGGGCTGCTTGACCTCGTCGTTCAGGCTGGTCACCGGGTCGAGCGAGGCTGGCCGCGATTCGACCGGATTAATCACATAGCGCTTGACGGCCGACAAATCCTCGGGGGAGAGGTCGCCAGCGATGATGTAGATTCTGGCCGTACGCACGGTGGGGCGCTCGCCTTGGGAGATGAGCTGGATACATTCGCTTGCAGAATCGGCCCGCTGATCGAACTGGCCGGGAAGATACTCCACGCCGAAGATGGCGCTGGCTGCGGTTGAGGCGCCGGCGTCTTCGGCGGTATCGTCGCCAATTTCAGGAAGCGTCGCGGAAACCGTATCGACCTGCGGCTCGCTGAACACGGTCGTCACGGCCTGATCAAACAGCGCGGCGTCGATGCCTTGCACGTCATAGCGGTTGATCATGCGCAGCCCGGTGATGCCCGTGATGCCGAGAATCGTGACGAGCTCGCTGCGCAATTGCTGCGCCTCAACGTCGAATCCTGGCTTCTTCTCCACGTAGATACGAAAAACGGTCGCATTGTCATGATTGTCATGAGCTGTTGCGTTCGCCTGTGCCGCGGTGTTTGTCTGAGCCACTCTTGTCCTGTCCTTCGGTCGGTGCTTGAGTACGGAATACACGGAATGCCTGTGTGATTATTTTTGGATGCTTGCGGTTTTCACCAAGTGTTGTATTTCACTGATTCGCTGGTCGTTGTATTTCACAATGCGCTGTATGTCACTGAGTGTTTCATGCCACAGTGTCTCATTCCACAATGTGTCGTACGGTGTGCGGCCAATGCAGTGTGGTATCACACCATACAAATGAGCATCGCCTGCACCCGAGGCTGACGGATGCAGGCGATTGCGATCATGCGCTGGGGGTGATGCCCTCGTCCTTGGCCAGTGCGGTCAGGCGTGCGTAGATATCCTCGTAGGCAGGGATGATGTCGCCCAAATCCCTGCGGAAAAGGTCCTTGTCGAGATGCTCGACCTTGCCATCCTTGCTGCCCTTGTTCCACAGGCGGCAGGTGTCGGGGGTGATTTCGTCGGCCAGGAGAATCTTCCCGTCGCTGGTCTTGCCCTCTTCGATCTTGAAATCGACCAGCTGCACGCCGATCTTCGTGAAGATGTCGAGCAGCGCGTCGTTGACAGCGCGTGCCTGACGCGAAATCGTGGCGAGCTCCTCTTCGCTGGCCAGTCCCAAGGCGATGATGCCGTCATCGTTGATGAAGGGGTCGCCCAGCTCGTCGGACTTCACGCAGAATTCGAGGATGGGCTTCTTCAGCTCCGTGCCTTCGGCGACGCCGTAGCGCTGCGCGAACGATCCTGCGGCGGTGTTGCGCATGATGATCTCAAGCGGGAACATATTCATGCGGCGCACCAGCTGCTCGGTGTCGGACAGGCGCTGCACGAAGTGGCTTTCCACGCCCCGGGCCTTGAGCAGGTCGAAGATGACGGAGGTGATGTGATTGTTCAGCTCGCCCTTGCCTTCGATCTGGGCTTTCTTTGCGCCGTTGCCGGCGGTCGCCTGATTCATGTATTCGACCCAGAGAATGTCCGGATCGTTGGTTGCGTAGAGTTTCTTGGCCTTGCCCTCGTAGAGCTTCTCCAGTTTCTCCATGACCCGCCTTTCGCGTATGTCTTTTCCACAAGATTTGGAGCAGTGAATTGACGCTCACAGCGTAGCAAGCAGAGGTTACAACGACACGGATGACCGGGCATACGACGAACTTTGTGCTGTTATACCCCAACAAACCAGGTATCTGCGTTGTGTGTAGCGTTATCGAGGTGCTCCGGGGGTCTATCTGCGTTGTGTGAGGCGCTATTTTCCGGAGCGTCGAGTATCAGGTGGCTCAGAACCGCGGTTTTCGGCCAGTGATACTCAGGGTGCCAAGGAATTAACGCCTCACACAACGCAGATAGACCTCTGCAAGGGTGAATTAGCGCTACACATAACGCAGATACCATCGAAAACTGGACAATTCGTACGCATTGCAACTTGAAGACACCCGAGCAAGATGGCTAACGAGCCGATATGGCGCACAAATTGCATGAAAACATCAGGCAATCGCGATGTTGAGCGTATCCGCCACCTGTGCGGCTCGCGCTCGCGCCTCGTCAACGTCCTTGCCGGTCGCCAGCGACACCGCCATGCGCCGATGGCCGTGCACAGCGGGCTTGGCGAAAATGCGCAGGTCGGTGTCCGGCTCGGACAGCGCCTCGGGCAGATTCGAGAACACAGCCTCGCCTTCGCCTTCGATCACAATCGCGTGGCTGGCCGCGACCGAACCCTGCCGCAGGGTCAAATCCAAATGCTCCTGCGTCACTGGCAGTCCTAGCACGGCCCGGGCGTGCAGTGCGAACTCGCTCAGGCGCTGGGACATCATGGTCACCATGCCTGTGTCATGAGGCCTGGGGGAGACCTCGTTGAAGAGCACGGTGCCGTTGTCGAGCACGAACAGCTCCACGCCGAACACGCCCCAGCCGCGCTCGCCCTCGCGCTGCGCCTGATCGACCATGCCCAGCACCGCAGTGCAAGCGATGCGCTGTGCTGTCGCCAGCGTCACCTCATCGACGTTGGCCGGCTGCCATGACTCGCGGTAATCGCCATGATCCTGCCGCTGCCCGATGGGTGCGCAGGTGACCACGCCCGCACGGGAGCTGACGGTGAGCACAGTCAGCTCATAGGCCAGCGGCACCAACGCCTCGACAATGACGCGTGAAACCGTTCCGTCGTTCGCTGCTCGGCGGCCGGTCTGCGCCTCCTGCCAGGCCTGTTCGAGCTGTTCCGAGCTGTCAACAACCGACTGCCCGTGTCCGGAGGAACTCATAATCGGCTTGACGACGCAGGGGTAGCCTACGGCTTCGGCACCGGCGCTAAGCTCCTCGAAGGACCCGGCGAAACGGTACGGCGTCGTAGGCAGGCCAAGCTCGTCATGAGCCAGCACGCGCAGCCGTTCGCGATCCATGCAGATTGCGGCGATGCCGGAGCTCGGCACCACCTGAATGCCTGATTGGGCTGCCTTGGCCAGCTCGGCAGTAGCGATGGCCTCTACTTCAGGGATGATGATGTCCGGCTTCACGCGGGCTATGAGCGCATTGAGTTTCTGCGCGTCCGCCATATCGAGCACCTGCGCCTCATGCGCCATCTGGGCCGCCGGGGCACCGGCATAGCTGTCCGCGGCGCACACCCATGCACCCAGCCGCATCAGTTCGATGGTGACCTCTTTGCCCAGCTCGCCTGAACCCAGCAGCAGCACACGGGTCGGCTTCGCACCCAAAGGCGTGCCAAGGGGTCGGTCGATGGTCAAGGAAGAGATGGGAGAAATGGACTGCGTGGTGGCGGACGTCGAGGCGGGACGATTCAGGCTGTTTTCGCTCATACGACCATTGTGCCATCTGTGGTGTATCGAAGATGTGGTGTATCGGGAGCGCGTGCTCTTGCGCTGTGCGGCGTTGGCTTGGTCGCCGTCGGCGGCGTCGG
>NZ_JALCCV010000045.1 GCF_022640935.1 Bifidobacterium sp. | reverse complement strand
CAATCGGCTGGAACGTCAGGAACGTTGACGGCGCCGAAAACATCGAGACCGGACGCAGACGATTTCGCCGCGATCGGGCAGCGAGCCAAAAGAGAGGAACCAGCATGGCTGATTATGAACTGCGGCAGGTGCGCATCTTCGTCACCGTCGCCGAGGAACTGCATTTCCGGCGCGCGGCTGATCGCCTGTTTCTGCCCCAATCCGTGGTCAGCGAGCAGGTCAAACGGCTGGAGCATGCGCTCGGGGTCGAATTGTTCGACCGCTCGCGCAGGAACATTGTCCTCACTGCGGCCGGGATGAGTCTGTTGCCGCTCGCACGTACGCTTCTGGACGATGCGTCTGCGCTGGGCTCCGCAGCCAAGGAATACCGCTCCACCCGAGTGTTGCGGCTTGGCATCGGGTGCGGCATGGGCAGGAGGGTGCCGCTCGTGTTCAAGGATCTCGCCCGCAAGGGCTACACCGTGCGTGCTGTCGAGGTGCCGCCGGAGCAGCGGTCGGCCTCGTTGGCTGACGGCACGCTTGATGCAGCGTTCTTCCGGGGCCGCGTGCGCGATGCGACGCTGCGCAGCGACAGGGTCTGGGAGGATCGGCTCATCGCCGCCATGCCCAAGCATCACCCGCTCGCTGGCAGGGACGCGGTGTCGATACGGGAACTGGCGGAATCGCCTGTGGCGTTGGCCTCCTATGAGGCCAACCCGGCGCTTCACGATGTTCTGAATGAGGCTTACTCGGCGCGCGGGTTGCGGCTGACCGTGGGCATGCCGTTCACCAGCGTCGATGCCACGTTCGCCGTCATGGCCGCCAATGCGACGCCCATGTGGACGCCGATCTACGAAACGTATGAGGCCGAGCACCAGTACGAGGACATCCGCGTCGCCAGAATCGAACCTGCGATCACGATCCCCACGTTCCTCGTCGTGGCGCCCGCCATGCAACGCCATTGGCGCAGCGACCTCGTCAGTACCTGCGAAACGGTCGCGATGCAGTGCGCCGAGCCGATTGGGGCCTGAACGCGTGCCTTTCGTCTTCCTCGCCGCAACAGCAGAATGCTTTTGCCATGCGGTCAGCCGTATGGTCTTGTGAGCCATATGTGCTCAGGCGCATGGGCTGTACGAGGGCATGGTCGGCGAACAAACAATGTCGAACGAACATGAAATATCACCGCGTTTACACGTCACATGATGTGGGGTACAATATCGAACACTGTACCCACACAAACGTGCGCGACCGGTGGATATAATCGGTGTCGTTGTCGGCAGGTTCAATTTCAGCTTCGGCGTTGGGCTTCGCGGCAGTCGAACAAACAACCGGCGACGTCGGGGAGATGGGCGGAGTGTGGCTGTGGTTGCGCTATGGTGCGATCGCGATGTGAATGGGGGATATATATGAGAGGACGACATGCAGCACCGGTTCGGGGGTTGTTCCGCCCTCGTTCTTCCAATGCCCCTTCTGATGACGCCGGCCAGTCGCTTGGCCAGCAGCCGTTCGGTCAGCAGCCCGGTGATCGGCAGTACTCGGGCCAACAGCAGCCAGCGCGGCGGACATTTGATGTGTCTCCCTCCCGTCCTGCCGCACAACCAGCGTTACATACATACGGGTCTGCCGGGCGCGCAGCCGACGACAGCGCCGCGCAACGCGGCAATTTGAATGCTTTCGTCAACTCCTTGTTGGTCGATGAGGACCCGCAGGCCAAGCAGGCGTCCGCCGATTCGCGCTCTCTAGGCCAGCAGGCCCTTCGACAGCCCGTCGCGCAGCAGGGGATGGGCAACGGTTCGGCCAATACTGGCTCCGCGCAATGGGGCGGCCAGGCGGGCAGAGCGGTGCCTGGCCGCCAACTGCAGGACACTCAGGCACCGGGAACTCAGCTGCACGGTCAGCTCAACGGCCAGGCGGCCAGCCAGCCGAATGCCGCGACCGTGAATACGCCCGTGAGCATGGGCCAGTCTGCCTTGGGCCCATCCGCGGGCGGTCTGATGGGCGCCGCTGCCCAGCGACAGACACAACAGCAGTCGCAGAACTTTGACTCGTATTCTCAGGCCCAACCACAAATCCAGGCTCAGCCCCGATCCGCTTCGCTGGGGACGGCAGCGGCGCCGGCCAGGTCGATTGACGCGGAAATGCTGTCCGCTGTGGCCACGTTGACGCCGGAGCGACCGGACGGGAACGAGGCGGACTCGGGATCAGATTCTGATGGTCCGAATGACTCTGATGATTCGGATCGCGGCGACGATTCGCAGCTTTCGGACGATCCGGACCGCACTCCGGCGATGCGGCTGGCCGAGCGGCTTCGGGTGCCATATGTGAATCTTGAGGAATACCATATCGACAGCATCGCCGTGCAGCTGGTGCCTGAGCAGCTCTGCCGGCATAACACCCTTGTTCCCATAGGGCGTATGGACAGCCGCCTGATGGTGGCGATGGCGGACCCGAGCGACGTGGTGGCCATCGACGACGTCTCGACGAACACCGGCTTGAACGTCGTGCCCATGGCTGCGGAGCCGGAAGCCATCATCGCGACGATAGACCGTTATCACCGCGTCGACAGCGAGCTGGAGGAGCTTTCCAATTCGATCGCCTCCTCCACGCAGCAATCCGGACAGGTCGCCGGGCTGCCGGACGAGGATATGGTCGATTCGGACGATGACGCCCCGATCATCCGCTTCGTGAACCTGCTGATCAGCCAGGCGATCATGGATCATGCGTCCGATATCCATATCGAGCCTCGCCGTGACGGGCTGGCGGTGCGCTACCGCATCGACGGCGTGCTCCATGAGGTGCAGCACGCCTCCCGCACCATGATCGCCGGCGTCATCAGCCGTCTGAAGATCATGGCGGGCATGGATATCGCCGAGCGCCGCAAGCCGCAGGACGGCCGCGTCAGCGTCAACCAGGCCGGCCGCTCGGTCGATCTGCGTGTGGCCACGCTTCCCACGGTGTGGGGCGAAAAGGTCGTCATGCGCATCCTCGACTCCGCAGGCAGCCGTATGACGATCGACGACCTGAACATGAGCGAGTACAACCTGCATGTGTTCCGCTCAAGCTTCAACAAGCCGCACGGCATGGTGCTGGTCACGGGCCCGACCGGTTCCGGCAAGTCCACGACGCTGTATTCCGTGGTGGCTGAAGTGGCCAAGCCCGAGGTCAACGTCATCACCGTCGAGGACCCCGTGGAGTTCCGCATGGACGGCGTCAACCAGGTGCAGGTCAATGTGAAGGCCGGGCTGACGTTCGCCAGCGCATTGCGCTCGATCCTGCGTTCGGACCCCGATATCGTGCTCATCGGCGAGATCCGTGATCGCGAGACCGCGCAGATCGCCATCGAGGCGTCGCTCACCGGCCATTTGGTGCTGTCGACGCTGCACACCAACGACGCCCCCAGCGCCGTCATGCGCTTGGTGGAGATGGGCGTCGAGCCGTTCCTGGTCGGTTCGGCACTCGAATGCGTGGTCGCCCAGCGTCTCGCCCGCCGCCTGTGCCCGTATTGCCGCGAAGAATACATTCCGGATTCGAACGAGATCGACAGGATGCGTTTCCCGTTGGCCCCCGGCGAGGAGCCGCCGACGTTCTGGCATGCCGTGGGCTGCCAGAAATGCTCGAACACCGGGTACTCGGGCCGTATCGCCATTCATGAGGTCATGCAGGTGGATACGGACATCGAACGGCTGGCGGTGGCGGACGCTTCGGCGAGCGACATCCAGACGAGCGCTTTGCGCCAGGGAATGATCACGCTGCGCGACGACGGCTGGGCGAAAGCGGCCAAAGGCCTCACCACCGTCGACGAGGTGCTGCGCGTGACGGCGTAATGATGTGCGGCGTCACGCTGCGCACGGCGATATGTCATGAGCGGTCATGCCACAGGCACGGTGCGGCGCCGATCCGTGTTGTATGCTGACAGAGAACATGGCGGCTGTGAAGTCATAAGAACTTATGCATGAGGCAGTGTGCAGAGCATGCAGAGCTATAGAGAGCAGTACGGAGGGAGTTGATATGGCGAACGGTGATGCAGGGGCTTCGCGGCAGGCCCGGCACTTGAAGGATGGGCAACAGTATTCGCCGGAGCCGGATCCTCTGGAGTATTTGAGCCAGATGCCTGGGGTGTCGATGCCTCGGCGGGCGGGAACATTGCCGTACGTCAAGGCGCCGGGGGTTCCTGCGGTTCAGCAGCCTCGCCAGAATTTTGGTGATATGCGCGCCGCGACAGGCGCGCCGTCGACGGGCATGCCGGTCTCCCAGGCCACGGCAGTATCTGCGCCAAGCGCTTACGGCACTGCGCAATCCACGTTGCAGACCACGTCGCCAGTGCCGCCACAGACCGCCCAGACCGCCACCTTGCCTCCGCTGCACGTCGCCATGGCGAGGCCATCCGAGGGCTCGCAGCAGCAGGAGCCGAAGAAATCCGCGGGCGTCGCAGCCACGATGCACGCGATGGACAACGATGTCGACCCTGATTTCGTGCGTTCGGTGGAGGCCGTGCTCGATTACAAGGCCTCCGATTTGCATATGGTCGGCAACAGCCGCCCGATGATTCGCGTGGACGGCGATCTGCGCCCGGTTCCCGGCACTGATGTGTGGTCGCCCGAACGCGTGTCGTCGGTGCTGATGGGCTTGGTCAGCGAGAGCCAGGCGGCGGCGTTCCAGAAGGACTTGGAGCTTGATCTCGCCTACGCCGTCGGGGATCTCGCCCGGTTCCGCGTCAACATCTTCCGCGACCGCAATGGCATGGGCGCGGCGCTGCGACTCATCCCCACGGAGATCCTGTCCGTCAAGAAGCTGGGGCTGCCGCCCAAACTGGTGGAGTTGGCCGATCTCCCCCGTGGCCTGGTGCTGGTGTGCGGCCCGACCGGTTCGGGCAAGTCCACCACGCTGGCCTCGATCGTCGACCGGGTGAACGAGACGCGCCCCTGCCACATCATCACGGTCGAGGACCCCATCGAGTTCCTGCACCATCATAAGAAGGCGATCATCAACCAGCGCGAGGTGGGCGATGACACGCACAGCTTCTCCGAGGCGCTCAAGCATGCGCTGCGCCAGGACCCGGATGTGATTCTGGTCGGCGAGATGCGCGACCTCGAAACGACGTCGACGGCGCTGACTGCTGCCGAAACCGGCCATTTGGTGTTCGCCACGCTGCATACCCAGGATGCCGCGCAGACCGTGGACCGCATCATCGACATCTACCCGGCGTACCAGCAGGCGCAGATCCGCACCCAGCTTGCCGCCACGCTGCGGGCCGTCATTGTGCAGACCTTGATTCCCAAGGCTTCCGGCACGGGCCGTACCGTCGCCACCGAGGTCATGTTCAGCACCCCTGCCATCGCCGCGCTCATCCGCGAGCAGAAGCTGCATCAGATGCGCAGCATCCTGCAGTCGAGCGGCAATGAGGGTATGCATACGCTCGATCAGGATTTGGCCCGCCTGGTGCTCTCCGGCGAGATCGACTACGAGAAGGCGCTGGAGCACGTGCAGAACCGCGAGGAGTTCGATCAGCTGGTGCGCAGCCGCGGCATTTCGGGCATGGACGATCCGTTCGCCAATCCGATGGGGGCGCGCCAGCAGCCCGCGCAGCCGAGGACGCAGTCCCAGCCCATGTATCAGGCGCCCCAGCAGCCCAGACAGCCCGCATACGTGCCGGGCCGGAACCCGTATGGCACCCCGCCCGCTGGCGTGGTGATGCCCCAGGGAGGGATGTCGAGATGAGCGCAGCCACGAACGGCACGGCAACACCCAGCTTTGATTATGTCGGCACGACCAATGGCGGCAAGAAGGTCAAGGGCACGCTTGAGGCTGCCAGCATGAATTCGGCGCAGGCGAAGCTGACGGCCGACGGCGTGTGGATCACGGAGCTGCACGAGCACGTGCAGGGCACGGGCCTGAGCATGGAGATCCGGCTTCCCGGCTCCGGCGGCGGGCATGTCAAGAACAAAGACCTCGCCATGATGAACCGGCAGCTGGCCACCATGGTCGGGGCGGGCGTCTCGCTGCTTCGGGCCATCACCGTGGTCGGGCAGCAGAGCAACAGCAAGCTGCTGCAGGAGACCATGCGCGATGTGCAGACGCAGGTGGAGCAGGGGTCGGCCTTCTCGGTGGCCCTGAGCCGGCATCCGAAGATTTTCCCGCCGATCATGATCAGCATGGTGGAGGCCGGCGAGCTCGGCGGCTTCCTCGACAAGGCGCTGGTGGCCGTGGCCGACAACTTCGAAAAGGCGGTGAAGCTGCGCGGCCAGATCAAATCGGCGATGACCTACCCGGTCGTGGTGCTGTGCATCGCCGTTGTGGCTGTGATCTTCATGCTGATCTTCATTGTGCCGGTGTTCGAGAATATCTTCAGCTCGGTTGGCTCGCAACTGCCGGCAATCACCCAGTTGCTGGTCAATATCTCGCATGCGATGCCGTTCGCGTCGCCGGTGTTGGTCGTCGGCGGCGTCGTCTTTGCCATGTGGTGGCGCTCCAACCACAACAAGGCGGAGTTCCGCGCCAGGGTGGACCCGATCAAGCTGAAGATCCCGGTGTTCGGCAGGCTGCTCCATCTCATTGCGATTTCGCGTTTCGCCCGCAACTTCGCCACGATGGTGACCGCCGGCGTGCCGATGATGCAAAGCCTGGAGATCGTGGGCAAGACCTCGGGCAATATGGTGGTCGAGCAGGCGCTCAATCGCACGCAGGAAGGGATCCGCCGAGGCCAGCCGTTGTCCACGCTGCTGGCTGCGGAGCCGATATTTCCTGACATGCTGGTGCAGATGCTGGCTGTCGGCGAGGATTCGGGCGCCGTGGACACCATGCTGAACAAAATCGCCGATTTCTATGACGACGAGGTGGAAAGCATGACCAAGCAGCTCTCCGCGATGATGGAGCCGATGACGATCGTGTTCCTTGCAGGGATCGTCGGCTTCATGATCGTGGCGCTGTATATGCCTATGTTCACGATGTATGGCGCGATTTCCGGGAATTAAACGGTCCTTATGTGCAGATGTTGTCGGGGAATGCTATATAAATTGCAAATGCAACGAATATAAGATAAAATACCGTTCAGTCGTTGTGTAACGGCTATGGCATGCATGAGAGAAGGGGTTTTCGATTTTGTTCGCCTTGGCTTGGCATGCCATGACGGCGCGATAGTCAGTATTGCTGCTGCCGGTTTTTCAAAGTAAGTAGAAGTGGAGAATTATCATGTCCAAATCCATTCAGCGGGCCCTCGCCCGCAGGAAAAACGGCGAGAAGGGCTTCACCCTGATCGAGCTGCTCGTCGTCGTCATCATCATCGGCATCTTGGCCGCCATCGCCATCCCGGTCTTCCTCAACCAGCGGAAGGGCGCGTGGAAGTCCTCCGTCGAAAGCGATGTGAACAATGCCATCACCGCAGTTGAAAGTGCGGCCCAGGCGAATAATGGTTCGTATGGGTTCCTCGCCGCTACTGGTGTGAAATTAGAAGCAACAGGCAAAACTGGTGATGCTGCCGTAAGCCCGGGCAAGGTCGGCGATGAGACATTCACGGCCAGCGATGATAACACGATCACCGTGATTCCAGACGGCACTACGGGTTACAAGGTTACTGGCGAAAATAAAAATCTTGCAGGCTCAAAGTGGGTTACATACACCTACAAGAGTGCAGACGGCTCGAAAACTTGGGATCCTGGTAAGTAAACCCGTGATCAGGCTGGACAAGATGACGGTTGCCCAATGATGGCTATCATCACCATTCGTTCGTAGTCGTCAGCCTGTCCGCCCTGTGCGGTTCCACAGGGACTGAGGGCCATCCGTTCCATAAGGAGCCATGGTTCTCAGTCTCTCCGCGCATAAAATTCTATTGGTAGTGCCTACATCACTGCGACCTGCAAACGTGCTTGCACGCGAGGCAGGTTGGGCCGAAGCGCAGTGAACGTCTGTAATGGGTAACTTCAAATCTCAAGAGGAGATTGGTTGCGATGTCTGCATCTGAGCGCAAGAACCGGCGGGAGTCCGGATTCACGCTTGTTGAAGTCATCGTCGCCATGGGTATCCTGATGATCGTCATGACGGGGTTTCTCTACACGATCAGCTCGAGCCTCAGCATCACCAGGGACACCCGTACGCGGGTCGTCGCCGCCAACCTCGCCTCGCAGGAAATCGATCAGGTCCGTTCGTCCTCCGACGTTTTCGACGTGACCAGCTATACGCGGGCCCCCATCACGCTCAACGGCGACGTTTTCCATGTCAAGGTCACTGAATCCTGGGCCACGTCGACCGGCGCCACCGCGTCGTGCGAGACCGGCACCGCCGTGGGCTCGTTGACCTACAAGCAGGTGACGGTGACCGTCACCTGGGATAACATGCGGGGCGACCGCCCCGTGCGCAGCGACACGTTGATGGCTCCCAAAACCAAAATCAACGATCCCACGCTAGGCACCGTGCTCGTCGGCGTGATCGACGCTTCAGGCACCAGGGTCGCAGGCGCCAAGGTCACCATTTCTGTCAGTGGAGTCGCTGCTGCCACCACCGACAGCGATGGATGCGCCTACTTGCTGAAGGTGCCAACGGGCGATTACACGGTGACCGCCTCCAAGTCGGGGTACGTGAGCAACGATCAGCTCGACGCGCCAACCGCCACGGTGAAGTCGACCGCCGGCAATTCGTCGCGGGTCAGCTTCGCCCTTGATCAGGCGGCCACGTTCTCCACGCATTATGCGGCAAACTACGCGGGCAGCCCCAAGATTCCGACGAACCTGGACACGACGTTCGTATCGACGTACGGCAACAACCTCTTCGCCCCGCCGACGACAGCCAACCCCAAATCGTTCAAACTGTTCCCGATCCCGTCAGGGTATACGGTGCTTGCCGGCAAATACGAGGACGCAGGGGCTGATGCGTCCTCCCTCTGCCTCGCCACCGATCCCGGTCAATGGGCGGCAGGCACACGCGGCGGCGTCAATGTGGCCGGGACCCGCCCCGCGGCCGTCGCGGGCGCGCCAGGCTCCACTGTGGACGCCAACGTGTCCATGGGAGTCGTGAGAATCTCGAACGGCGCGAACGGCAGCGGCAACTACCTGAAGGCGGTATATGTAGGTGGCGGTGATGGCGATCCCGGCTGCGATGCCGGAATGACATACACCTTTGGCAACGTGCTCTCGTCATCAAACGTCGACGTTGCCCTGCCATATGGAACGTGGAAGCTGTACCGAGGCAACTCCGGCGCCCAGAATACGCAAATCACAACCGGGCTGAGCGTGCAGACGGTGGGCGGCGCCGGCGCTGGAATCGTCACCCTCGATCCGAGGGAGCCCGTATGATCCGCCATCGTGTCCGCATGCAGCAGCACCGCCGTGAGAGCGGCATGACCTTGGTCGAACTGGTCGTCGCCATGGCCGTGTCCGGTATTCTGTTCGCCATGATCAGCTCCATGTTCGTCAGCGCCATACGTTCGTACGGCGATCAGCGGGGCTCCGTGACCAATAGCCGCATGGCCTCGAATTCGATGAACGAGTTGACGCGTATCATCCGCGCGGGCACCGAGATCCCGGTGTATGGAAGCGCGATCAATAACCCGGTGTTCGTCTATGCCGGATCCGAACAGCTCAAGATGAATTCGTTCATCGACTCGGAGAACGCTGCCGACCCGGCACCGCTGCAGGTTCAGTTTTCTCGTGATGCCAACGACAACCTGGTCGAGACGCGATGGACGGCATACCATGTCAATACCACATACTGGGCTTTTCACTCCACGCTTGATTCGACACGCATAGTGGCCCGATCGCTCACAGCGGCAACGGATGACGCACCGCTGTTCAGCTACTACGCCGAAGACGGCACCAGACTGGTGCCGCCGGCAGGCGAAAGCCTGAGCGACAGCCAGATTCGTAATATCGCCAGCGTGCGGGTGACCATGCGCGTGCAAACCGACGGCAGTGGACGCGTCGATCCTGTTGAGCTTCAGAACATGGTCGGCATTCCCAATCTAGGGGTCGCCCGAGTGGAGGTTGACTGACATGAAACGGCAACGAACTGCGGCAATGCGCATGGCACACGGCAGCGAGCGTGGCGCCGCCTTGGTCCTTGTAATCGGCATCAGCACAATGCTGGCCATCCTCATGACCGGTCTCGTGGCGATCTCGGTGAACGGGATGAGGCAGGCCACCAGCGACTCCAACTGGAACGCGGCGCTTTCCGCTGCCTACGCCGGCATTGACGAGTACCAGAGCAGGCTGTCCAACGACACGACATACTATCGATTCGGCAACCCTGAATCAACGTTTAGTACAGGCAGCGACGTGACGCTGCCGAGCGGAGCGGAAACAAACCCCGCATTCGGATTGGGAACAGGCGGCACGTGGGCCGAAGTGTCGGGGAGCTCGGGCCGGGCGAGATTCCGTTACGAAGTCGACAGCTCCACATATCTGACCACTGGACGCATTCGCCTGCGTTCGACCGGCAATGTGGGCAACGCGACCCGCAGCATAGTCGCTGATCTGAAACAGCAAGGCTTTATTGACTTCCTGTATTTCACCGACTACGAGGTGCAGGATCCGAGCGTGGCCACATCCGCTCCAAGCGCAAGCTGCTACACGGACAGCACCAAAACCGTGCTGAAGTATGGCTGGGATTCACGGCCTACCTCAGGGTGCAACGAGATCCGGTTCGCTGCCATGGATACATTGAATGGTCCGGTGCATTCCAATGACACCATCCTCTCCTGCGGCGCCAAGTTCACAGGAGCGGTCACCACGGCAAACAACGTGAGCCCTTACTATCGCAAGCCATCCGGCTGCGGCGACTCGTCATTTACGCTCGCCGGCTACCCACGCTACAGCGGTGGGGTGATCGGGATGCCAGCGACCAATTCCCAGCTCAAAAAAGAGACCCGTACCGATCTGGCCGAAACGGTCCCGCGTCCGGGTTGCCTGTACACTGGTCCAACGCAGATGACATTCACCGGAGACGGCAAGGTGAACATCAAGTCGCCATTCACGAAGAAAACGCGGATCAGCAATGACGCAGCCACCGAAGGAACGGCTCCTGCCGAATGCGGCAACATCGCCCAACTGCAGTCGCCTGCCGGTGCAACCATCGAAATTCCCGCCAACAATGTGATGTATGTGCAGAATGTGCCCGCGATCAGCAGCGATGTGAACTACTGGTCCGCGTCGAGCAACCCATCCGGGTTCACATGCGTAAGCTCAGGGTCGACCTCGTCTCGTGGATGGACGCTTGGCTCGGGGTCCAATGAAAGCGGTTACCCGGGCAAACAGGCGTGGATAGGCGGCAGCGGCGATGAGTCCGTCACATCGGGCACAACGTACGGGTGCCGCAATGGCGACGTCTTCGTCAAAGGGGCGTTCGACGGCGCCGCAACGATTGCCGCTGAGAATTACATCTTTGTCGTGGGCGATATCACGTATGTCGATGACCAGACGGACATTCTTGGTCTTGTGGGCAACAATGCCGTGTGGGTATGGAACCCGCTTTATACTAGGGGCAGGAATTACTACCAGGTATATAGTGCGCAACAGCCTCGTCGCATTGACGCTGCGATCCTTTCGGTGGCGCACACGTTTATGGTTCAGAATTACGACAAGGGCACGAGTCGTGGCACATTGACCGTCAACGGCGCCATCGCCCAAAAGTACCGTGGTCCGGTGGCGACCACCGGAGGCACCGGGTATGCGAAGGATTATAAGTACGACGAACGGTTCAAGTTCAAGGCTCCGCCGAAATTCCTGAACCCGGTCACCACCACCTACGGCGTCACCACTTGGGTTGAGACCGCTGCAGCCTTCAAGGCCGACGGAGCCGCACGATGACGTCCATTGTTGCAACCGCACTGGCCGACGAGCCTATCCTCGCTGCCATCCCATTGGGTCTCATAGTGCCGTTCGCAGCGGTATTCGGCGCCATCATCGGATCGTTCCTCAACGTGGTGGTGTGGCGCGTGCCGCTCGGCATGAGCATCGTCAAGCCGCGCAGCAAATGCCCGCGCTGCGGGGCGGGCATCGCATGGTACGACAACATTCCCGTCATCTCCTGGATCATGCTGCGGGCCAGATGCCGGCATTGCGGCGAACCGATCTCATGGCAGTACCCGCTCGTGGAAAGCTTCACCGCGCTCGCCTTCGGCCTGATCGTGTGGGCCGGGTTCGCAGGGCTCGTGCCGCTGGCCGTGCTGCCTGCGCTGCTGGTGTTCATGGCGTACAGCATCGCCCTGTCGCTTATCGATATCCAAAAAGGCCTGCTGCCCAACGCAATCGTGCTGCCTGCCTATCCGGTCATCGCCGTCCTGCTGGTGTTGGCGTCCTGGGCTACGGGGGACTGGTCCGCGCTGCTGCATGCATCGATCGGCGGGGCAGCCCTGTTTGCGTTCTTCTTCGTGGTGTGGTTCGTCTACCCGGCAGGCATGGGGTATGGCGATGTGAAACTTGCCGGCCTGCTTGGGCTGATGCTCGGCTGGTTCGGGTGGGCTCCGCTCCTCGTAGGCTCCTTCGCAGGCTTCCTCATCGGGGCTGTGGTCGGCGTCATCGTCATGATCGCCCGCCGCACCGGCAGGAAAACCAGCATCCCCTTCGGGCCGTCGCTATTGGCCGGAGTATGGGTCGGCATCTTCCTCGGAGCCGCCATAGGGCAGTGGTATCTGCAGTTGTTTGGAATCGCCTGAGAGAACCTGAGAGAAAGAGAATCGAATCCATGGCAAATCTCGTGTCGCTCGACCTGAGCCGTACCAGCATCCGGGCCGTAGAGGTCTCCGGCGCGCACACCGCGCAGCCCGTCATCCAACG
>NZ_JALCCV010000044.1 GCF_022640935.1 Bifidobacterium sp. | reverse complement strand
ACGATCGTGCGCCGCTCCCTTGTCGTGCTGGTGCTGCTCATGGGTGTGGCCTGGATGGTGCTGGGCCATGTCGGCCTGCGCCAGCAGATCATGAACGAGGGGGCGCTGATCCTGCTTGCAGCTGTCATTTTCTTCATGTTTCCGCGTCATGAGAATACGGTGATGATGGGCGTGGGCGCAATCGGCGCGCTGTTCTGCCTCACGCCGGCCTTCGGGGTCGCGGTGCTGCATTATCGCAATGGCGAACTCGGCTACGCCAAGCCGGACAAGCCATGGCTGCAATGGGTATTCTATGCGTTATATCCGCTGATGCTGCTGGTTTTCGCGCTGGTGTAGCAATTCGTGCAATGCATGTTCCGGGTGCCGCAGCGGCGCTCTGCCGCCACCTTAGTCGCGATAAACGGCATCGGTTCCGCGCAGAATCAGCTCAGGTCTTACGATTTCGTGTAGCGCGGCAGGTGATTTGCCAGCTGCAGGCTCGCCATTGATGAGCTGCAAGGCTTTCTGCGCGGCGGTCCTGCCCATGCCCTGCGGATTTTGCCGAATGGTTGTGAGGCCGATCGTGTCGGCATATGGGCTGTCGTCGAAGCCGACGATCGAGTAGTCCTGCGGCGTGCGATGCCCGTAGTGCGCGAGTTTGAGCACCAGCGGGATGGCCATCATATCCATCTGGCAGCAGATTGCGTCGGGAAATTGCGCCAAACCGAGTAGCGCGGCCAGCGCGGAATCGGCGAAGTCCCGCCCGCGCGGCACGGCCAGCACCTGCCAGTCGAGTTGCCGGGACTGTTCGGCGGATCTGCAAGCTCGAATGAAGCCGCGCTCGCGGGCGTCAATGCTTGAATCGATCGATTCAGCGGGCTTCGAGCACGTGTATACGATGTGCCGATGACCGAGATTGATCAGGTGCTGGGTCGCGGCGGACATGCCTTCTTCATCGTCGATGCTGACCGAAGCGTCGAATCCGGCGGTGTCAGGCGTGTTGATGCCTATGATTGGCACATGGATACGCCGCAATTGCTCGGTCTCATGGCTGTCGATGGCAAATGACGCCACGAATACCGCATCGACGTTGCGCCGCACAGGCAGGTTGGTAAAGAAGTCCTGCCTGCTTTGCGCGGTGTCTATGTGTTCGAACAGCGAGATATCGTAGCCGGCCTCGTGCATCACGGCATTGATGCCGGCGAAGACCTGCGTGTTGAACCAGCTGGTGATCTCCTCGTTCATGAGCAGCGCCACGCGATAGCTTTGCCCGGATTTGAGCGCTGTGGCAGAGCGTGAGATGTTGAAATCAAGCTGGTCGGCGGTCTGCAGCACCTTGGCGCGGGTCTTGTCCGAGACCAGCTCCGGACGCGTGAACGCACGCGAAACCGTGGAAATGGACACTCCTGCGGCTTTCGCCACTTCGCGAATAGAAGCCTTGTTCATCACGTTTCCTTGTGCATGGTTTTCGGTGCGCAGACGTCGCCATGACCAACGTCCTATAGCATGGTAACAGCTATTGCAGAACTTTTGCACACGTTGTCAGCAAATGTCCAGGAATGCAGTCTAATTTTCGTCAGATATGCGCTGCACCGATATGCACGTCTCTGTGGAATGGACTATTGAGCGCTGGGATCATAGGATTTTCGCCTAAATCTGACAGGCAGACGCCAATATGCGTATCAGGTATTGCCATCGTTTGCATTATTCGTGGCATCAACACACAAAACAACACAGCGCCCGTTTGTCGCGCAACCTGAGGCCCCATAGACATGCGGGAGGCCTGAAATATCCGAGAGAGCGGCCTAGAATGACAACGGCTGACGCGAAGCAGCCGCTAGTCGTTATACGTGCAGTCGCCGCAAGGCCACAAGGAGCATCGCAATGTCGCATTTTCCGCAGCTTGACACCCATCCAGGCATGAATCCAGAATCGGTGATCCAGGGCGACCACTGGCGCATCGGCGTGCTCTCCGAGTCACTCATTCGTCTGGAGTGGCAGGATGACGGAATTTTCGAGGATCATGCCACGCAGATGGTGGTGAATCGCGATTGGGGAGCCAAGCCGAAATTTACACATACCGTGCGCGCCGGCCGGCTTGTGCTCGATACCCCTGCGTTGCGCCTGAGCTACGATATGGGGCCTTTCAGCAAAGAGGGCTTGAGCGTCGTCATCAAAGGCGAGAATTCGAATCGGAACACGTGGAATTACGGAGAGGAGCAAGATGGCAATCTGCGCGGCACGGCGCGCACGCTTGATGAAACGAACGGCCCGACGCCGCTCGGCCTAGGCATACTCTCGCGCGATGGCTGGGCGGTCCTGGACGATTCAGCGTCCAATATCCTGGCCGAAGCCGAGCAGATCAATGGCGGGCACAATCCCTTCGGCACTTGGGTCATGCCGCGTCCGAACGCGGGTCATGACCTGTACATATTCGGCTATGCGCACCGCTATATCGAGGCAATACGCGACTTCTACCAGCTGACCGGCCCCACGCCACTGCTGCCCAGATTCGCGCTGGGCAATTGGTGGAGTCGTTATCATCGCTACACCGAGCGCGAATACCTGCAGCTGGTCGAGCGTTTCGAGCACGAAGGGCTGCCATTCACCACGGCCGTGATCGACATGGACTGGCATTTGGTCGATGCCGTTGATCCGAAATACGGTTCGGGCTGGACCGGCTACACATGGAATCGTTCCTTCTTCCCCGATCCCAAGCGCTTTCTTGACGCGCTGCATCGGCACGGGCTGAAAGTCACGCCGAATGTGCACCCCCGCGACGGCATCCGCGCCTTCGAAGATGGATACGCGCAAGCCGCACAGCAGATGGGCATCGACCCGGCGAGCGAGGAGCCGATCGAATTCGACCTGACCAGTCCGAAATTCATGAAAACCTATTTCGACCTGCATCACCGACTTGAAGATGAAGGCATCGACTTCTGGTGGCTTGACTGGCAGCAGGGCGGCGTGACGCGGCAGAAGGGCTTGGATCCGCTATGGATGCTTAACCATCTGCATTATTTGGACTCCGGGCGCGCTGGCCGCTGGCCGCTGACTTTCTCGCGCTACGCTGGGCCGGGATCGCACCGCTACCCGGTGGGCTTCTCGGGCGACACCGTGGTGAGCTGGGAGTCGCTGCGCTTCCAGCCGTACTTCACCGCTACGGCCAGTAATATCGGCTATGGCTGGTGGAGCCACGACATCGGCGGCCATATGTTCGGCTATCGAGACGAGGAGCTGGAGGCCCGCTGGTATCAGTTGGGCGTGTTCAGTCCGATCAATCGGCTGCATTCCACCGATTCGGCGTTCAATGGCAAGGAGCCGTGGAACTTCCGCGCTGAAGTGCGCGACTCGATGGCTGCATCGCTGCGGCTGCGGCACGAGTTGATCCCGTACCTGTACACGATGAACTGGCGCGCGGCGGGCGAGGGACGCCCGATCGTCGAACCGATGTACTGGCAGGCACCCGATAATGAGTCGGCCTACGAGGTGGCGAACGAGTTCCGCTTCGGCACCGAGCTCGTAGTGGCGCCGATCACCGAGCCAATCGACCGCGATGTGCAGCTCGCCAAGACGGACGTTTGGCTGCCGCAGGGCACGTGGTTCGACTTCTTCGCCGGACGGCGCTATGAGGCACCGGACGCCGAAGGCCGCAAGCTCGAGATCTGGCGGCCGCTCGCGGGCATGCCCGTTTTCGCAAAAGCCGGCGGCATCGTGCCTATGCAGCCGCTTGACAAGGCCAATGGGCCGGTTAACTCGATCAAAAACCCGACGCATGTGCGCGTGATTGCATTCGCCGGGGCCGATGGGGCGTTCACACTCATCGAGGACGACGGGAGCCGAGGCCTTGAATCCGCTGTGGCGACGACCGAACTGACCCTGCACTGGGTTGCCGGCAGCTCCGCGACCTTCACGATTGGGCCGGTGCAAGGTGAAACAGGCACTGACGGTTCCGTGGTGCCTGAGCGGCGCTCGTGGACCATTGTGATGCGCGGCGTAGAGCCGGCCACTGTTTTGGCCCATGCCGGCGGCAACGATATCGAGGTCACGACTTCATATGACAAGCGCACACTGAGCCTGAACATAGAAATTCCCGAGGTTCCGGCCGCTTCCACCGTGGAAATTCTCTTCGACGGCGAACTGGCGCTCGCGCACGACACCAGTGTCGACGACGCATTCCAGGTGCTCTACAACGCGCAGATCGACTACCTGACCAAAGACAAGGCCGACCGGCTTGTGCGTTCTTCGGGCGCCTCGGCGCTCAATGCACTGCACACTCTGGAACAGCCCGCCAATGGTGAACAACCGCATGATCTCTTTGTCTCCCATATGCCTGAATCAGTGATCCGGGCCATCGCCGAGCAGCTGTTGCGTGTGTGACAGCGGGTCGGCGCCCGCTGCCTTCCCTTTTTCGGATTTCCCGTTTCCCGCGAAATCATTGTTTTCAACCCGATATGAAGCCGTAAAACATTAATTCCAAGGGAAAATTCGGGTGCAGGCCACCCAGACCATAACGAATTAGCGGCTTTGGACCCGCTAGCTGCGCGTGGTTTCGCCGACCCGCAGCTGTACTGGCACCAGCTTGTCCAATGGACGCGTTTCCGGATCCAGCGCGCCCGCAGCCGAATCGCAAGGCGAAGCGGCGGCGCCAACGTCAGTATCGGTTGCGTCATCCGTGTTTGTTGTGTCGGTGCCTGCCGCAGCCATATTCTCCGCCTCCGTAGCCGTCTGGGCTTGCGCGCCTCTGCGGATCTCCGTGATGATGCGTTCGCTGGTCAGCTGCGCGAGCGTCATGAAATCCTGGCGCACGGCGGTGATCCTCATACCGGCGGCCTCGGCGAGATAGGAGTCGTCGTACGCGATGACCTGCAGCTGCCCGGGGATGCGCACGCCCAGTCTCAGCGCTTCTTGGATGCAGTAAGCGGCACTGACATCGGAACCCACGATGGCATCGACATCGCCGAGATGTTCGAAGATCTCGTGTGCGATGCGCGGATAGCGTTGCAGATCGTACACTTCGCCGACTTCCACATAGTCATGGCGTATCCGCGCCCTATTCAACTCGTGCTCGAGGGTCAGATAGTACCGGATGGTCGGGAAAGTCGTGTTTAAAGCCTTTGTGTAGCTGCCAGCGCAGTTGCCGCTGCCGCCCGAAGGAGCACTGACCATAAGATCATGGAATTGGCTTCGCGGTCCTCCGATGCACACGACATGCCGTGCTCCCGTGCGCATGAGCTGCTCGGCGATGAGCCGGCCACCTTGGACGTGATCCGAACCGATTGAAGGTATGCCCTCGCCTAAGTAGCGGTCGAAGGCCACGATCGGACGCCCGATTGAGGTCCAATAGCCTGGTGCGTGCGAAGTATGCGCGGCCATGACGATGCCGTCCATCATATGCCGCTGCAGCATATCGACGTATTCGGCCTCTCCGGTCTCGGAATCCGCCTGTGAGCATACGAGCGTGCGGTAGCCGCGCCCAGCCAGCGCATGCTGCAGCGCAGCCGTCAGCATTGAGAAGAAAGGGTGGACTATGGTCGGCACGATAACGCCGATCAGGCCGGTGCGGTCGTGATAGAAATTGCGTGCGAGCTCGTTGGGCACGTAGTCGAGCCGACGCATGGCGTCCTCCACGCGTTCGCGCATATAGGCGGACACGTATCCGGTGCTGTTGACGACCAAGGAGACCGTGCTCAGCGATACCCCCGCAGCCTTGGCCACATCTCGCATCCCGACCATTCGCGCAACCTTTCGTCCTGATATCAATGTCGCAGCGGCATCCGGCCGCCCGCGCCCTTGCCGTGCACATTCGTTCTTGCCATGTACCGTTTCGAGTCTACTCAACTGCATCTAGGCGCGCGTCGCATCGGAAATCAGAGCAGGTCGGCTGATACAATCACCTGCGGAACGACTATGGCGCTGATGCAGTGCGAGGCCTGCGGGCTTCGCGTCGAACCGCTCAGTAGCACCATATAACAAGACGCCGGCGTCTTCCTCGGCATCACGGGCAGGGGCGGCGAACCGGTGGTTCGAGTGGTGCTGCAGGCCAAGGCGGTACGACTCGCGCATCAACAAGGTTCTGAATTGGGGGTTTCCCGATACAGGGCCCGCAATGCGGGGCTTCCACGAGAGTGTTTTTAGGAAAGGAAATACATCATGGTCACATCCCAGCGAGCAGCGGTCCCCGACGGCGTGCGCACGAACGGTGCCACGCCCAATCCGTGGTGGAGCAACGCAGTGGTCTACCAGATCTATCCGCGTAGTTTCCAAGACACGAACGGCGACGGCTACGGCGACATCAACGGCATCATCAGCAGGCTTGATTATCTGGCGGGTCTGGGCGTGGATGTGCTCTGGCTGAGCCCGGTCTACAAGTCGCCGCAGAACGACAACGGCTACGACATCTCCGACTATCAGGATATCGACCCGATGTTCGGTTCGTTGGATGATATGGACAGGCTTATCGCGCAGGCACATAGGCGAGGTCTGAAAATCGTCATGGACTTGGTCGTCAACCACACTTCCGACGAGCATGCTTGGTTTCAGGCCAGCCGAAACCGCGCGGATGAGCACGCCGACTGGTACTGGTGGCGGCCGGCTAAGCCGGGGTTCGCTCCTGGCGCTCCTGGCGCCGAGCCGAATCAGTGGGGATCGTACTTTGGCGGTTCCGCATGGCAGTTCGACCCTCAGCGCGGCGAATACTACTTCCACCAGTTCTCGCCCAAGCAGCCGGATCTCAACTGGGAGAATCCTCAGGTGCGCCACGCGGTCTATGCCATGATGAATTGGTGGATGGATCGTGGCATCGACGGTTTCCGCATGGACGTCATCGTGCTGATCTCCAAGTTTTTGGACCCGGCTGGCAAATTGCCCGGCGAGGCGGGCTCTCAGCTCGCCGACGGTCCAGTGCTCGCCGAAGGCTATAGCAACCCGCAGCCCTTCTGCTGCGACGGTCCGCACCTAGACGAGTATCTCGCCGAGATGCGCCACGCGGTGTTCGAAGGCCGCGAGGGATATCTCACCGTCGGCGAGGCGCCGGGCGTCACCGCGCAGCGCAACGCCTTCATCACCGATCCGGCGAACAAGGAACTGGACATGGTCTTCCTCTTCGACCACGTCGGCATCGACCAGAACGGTTCGAAATGGAATATCGAACCCTTTGAGCCAGCCAAGCTGCGTGCGGTAATGACCGGCCAACAGGACGCGGTGCGCGACAAGGGCTGGGCCAGCCTGTACTTCAACAATCACGATCAGCCTCGCGTGGTGTCGCGTTGGGGTGACGACTCGACCGAGGAGCTGCGCTCACGTTCGGCCAAGGCGCTGGGGCTGGTGCTGCATATGCATCGCGGTACGCCGTACGTGTATGAGGGCGAAGAGCTGGGCATGACCAACGCCGGCTTTACCGAGCTGAGCCAGTATCGCGACCTCGAATCGATCAACTTCTACCATGAACTGGTGGAGGACGCCAAGCTGATGACCCCGCAGGCCATGCTTCATGCGATCGCAGTGATGGGTCGCGACAACGCCCGCACTCCCATGCAGTGGGACGATTCGCGCTACGCGGGCTTCACCGCGCCAGACGCACCGACCGAGCCATGGCTCGCTGTCAATGCGAACCATGCCAGCATCAATGCGGCTGCGGAAGTCAGGGATCCGGATTCCGTTTACAATTTCTACAAGCGGCTGATCGCATTGCGCCACACGCAGCCGGTGATTTCAGCCGGGCGTTGGGATGTCATTGATGCCGACGACCCGTCAGTCTACGCTTTCACGCGCACCGTCGAAGGCGAAGGCGGTGAACAGGTGCTGGTCGTGGCGAATCTTACTTCGCAGTCAGCGAACATCCCCACGCATAGCGCCTCGCTGCTGGCTGCGGGCTTCGCTGTGGAGCAGATGCTGATCGGCACGGTATCGCGCAGTATAATTGCCGATTCTGTCCGCAACGGTGTACTCGTACCGTGGGAGGCCTTCGTCTATCGGTTGCACTGAAGCTGCGTTGGCAATGCGTCGGACGGGAGTTGGACGCCAGCTGAAAACATGCGGCATTCTGCTTTCTGCATGATCGGTGTGATATAGCTGGACACTAATACGGATGCAGGCGGGACCCTCCCGTCGCGTCCGCCAGCGGGGGTTGCCGCATATACGCTGCATGCAACGCGGTGGTATGGTGTGTCGGAAGAGCGTTGCGGGGCAATGCTTCGGACGCCATACCACCGTGGCACTCCTCATGCCGGCGGGGAACGGAGAGTATCATGCCACGTTTGATCATCATATCCAATCGACTGCCGATGTCATTGGAAGAGCAGCCCGACGGCTCGTTTTCAATGAAGCAGAATGTCGGCGGTCTGGCCACAGCAATCGGCCCGTACCATCGGTCGCATCACGACTGCCTGTGGGTCGGCTGGAGCGGCGAGGACCCGGCTGACCACACGGACGAAGAAATCGAAGCCATGCGGTCCACCTACAAGAAGAACCGTTGCATCCCGCTGTTCCTGAGCGGCGAGCAGGTCGCCGGCTTCTATGCAGGCTTCTCCAACAACACCCTGTGGCCGCTGCTGCACGATTTTTCGCATGAAGCCGTATTCGACCCCAATACGTGGGAGACATACCAGCAGGTCAATCAACTGTTTGCCGACGCCCTCGCCCCGCTCATTCGCAAAGGCGACACCGTCTGGGTGCAGGACTACCACCTGATGCTGCTGCCTGCCCTGCTGCGTGGCCGCTTCGATAATATTTCGATCGGCTGGTTCCTGCATGTGCCCTTCCCCAGCCCAGAGATATTCCGGTCGCTGCCGCAAAGCCGCGACATTCTCAAAGGCGTGCTCGGAGCCGATCTCCTGGGCTTCCATACCGTGGACTTCGTCCAGAACTTCAAATCGTGCGTGCGCCAGCTGCTGGGCTACGAGATGGATGACTCCGGGCATATCACCGCCGAAGATGGCCACACGGCCACTGTCGACGCGTTCCCGATCGGCATCGACTACAATCTCTACCGCCGCACAACCAGGACAAGCCTGGCACGGGCCATGCGCCGCGGCATTGAAGAGCAGAGCGGCAAGCGGCCAGGACGCCGTTACAACACCTCGTTGAGCGCGGAAGGCTCCGCCGCCGCCGAGGCTGCCACCAAAAGCGGTTCGTGGTGGAGCCACCACGTGCACGAGGAACTGCCCGAGCTCACGCTGGCGCAGTCAGCGTTGTCCGGCAAAAACAGCAAGCCGAATAAGGTCGTCGTCTCCGTCGATCGGCTCGACTACACGAAGGGCCTGCCTGAGCGGCTGCGCGCCTTCGAACGGCTGCTGGAGAAATACCCTGAATGGACAGGACATGTGACCTATTATCTGCTGGCCACGCCTTCTCGCGGGGATGTTGAGACGTACCGCAAGCTCAAGGAGGAAGTCGACAGGTTGGTCGGCAGGATCAATGGCCGTTTCTCCTTGCTCGCTTGGACGCCGATCCACTACATCACACGCTCGTTGCCGATCAAACCGGTCTGCGGCATCTACGCCGCAGGCGATGTGGCGCTCGTGACCCCGCTGCGCGACGGCATGAATCTCGTCGCCAAGGAGTATCTCGCTTGCCATGACGGCCGCGATGGGGCGCTGGTGCTCTCCGACATGTGCGGCGCGGTCAAGGAGCTTACCGAGGCGTTCATCGTGAATCCATACGATATCGAGATGACTTGCGAGGCGTTGCACGATGCCTTGGAGATCAGTCCTGAAGAGTCGACCCGACGCAATCGCGCGATGCAGGCACGCATCAAGGCGCGCACCGCCGGCACGTGGTGCGCCGGGTTCCTGGATGCTCTGCGCCAAGTCTCTGATCCGGGGCTGAGCGATAAGCGGCTACGCATGGATCAGCGCAATGTGCTGCTCGCCCAATGGGCTAAGGCCAATCGCAAACTGCTGTTGTGCGACTACGACGGCACGCTCACTCCGCTGGTGCGCGACCCGAATCACGCCAAGCCGACGCTTGAGCTGCGGGCGCTGCTCAGCCGCATCGGCACCGAGCCGGGCGTGGATCTCGTGATCGTATCAGGCCGCAGCCACACGACCATGGAGCAATGGTTCGGCGAGCTGCCGGTAAGTCTTGTGGCCGAACACGGCGCCTGGCGCAGCGACTACGACTCGAATGGCCGCATATGGGCCCGCGCCGAGAACATCCCCGATGCCAAGCAGTGGCAGCCTGCGATCGAAGAGCTGATGAAGCAATCCGTCGACCGTGTGCCGAGATCGTTCATCGAGCATAAGGCTGATGCACTTGCTTGGCATTATCGCACCAGCAACCAGCGTTCAGCCCAGCTCGAGCGCAAACAGCTGTTGCATGATCTGCGTGAGGTATGCACGGGGTTGGGCCTGATGGTCATGGAGAACTCGAAGGTCGTCGAGGTCTGCCCGCTCACGACGAGCAAAGGCCGCGCGATCAGCTCGTGGGTGGCGGGCGGCGACTACGACTTCATGCTTGCTGTCGGCGATGACACCACTGACGAGACGATGTTCGCCGCGATGCCGGAAGATTCATGGACCCTTAAAGTCGGATCGGGCATGACCAAGGCCCGCTCCCGCATCGTGGGCGCGGCCGCCTTGCATCGCCTGTTCGGCTACCTGATCGCCGAATCCGAGGCGGGCAAGGCCGAGAAGGGCAAATAGACCGGGTTTCGGCTCTCATTTTTCATTCGCACTCCGCCACGGCCGAAATGCGCGAGCTGAATGTGGAATACGGCATCGCCGCGGCGTGCATATACGCAATAATGGTCCTATGAACAATGACGAGGTCCAGCGGTGTTTGGCGCGCGACCACGCGGCCGAGCTGCGCAAGGCCGTTGATCGGCTCAAAGGCACGGCCAAACACACGCCTATCATCGATTCGCCGACGCTCTCGGGCATGATTGGGCACCGCGTGCTGCTGAAACCCGAGAATCTGCAAGTCACCGGATCATTCAAAATCCGCGGCGCCTACAACAAGATCGCCTCGCTTTCGCAGGCCGAGCTTGACCATGGCATCGTGACCGCCTCCGCCGGCAATCACGCGCAAGGCGTGGCCTACGCCGCCCGTGAGCGCGGCGCCGCGGCTACCATCGTGATGCCGCGTACCACGCCGCCGCTCAAAGTAGATGCGACGAAGGCATATGGCGCCGACGTGGTGCTGCATGGCGATGTCTTCGACGATGCGGCAGCGTATGCGGCCCGATTGAGCCGTGATGATGCCATGGTGTTCGTGCCGCCTTTCGATGACTACGAGGTGTTGTGCGGTCAAGGCACCATCGGTATGGAGATCCTGCATGACGTGCCCGACGTCACTGATATCATCGTGCCGTTGGGCGGCGGCGGGTTGGGCGCTGGGGTGGCGCTGGCGATCAAGACCTTCCGCCCGCAGGTGCGCGTCATCGGCGCGGTGCCCGAGGGATCGCCCGCCTTCCCGGATTCCTTCACGGCTGGCTATGTCGTTGCTGCGGGACGGGTGGTGACATCCGCCGAAGGCGTTGCGGTCAAACGTCCGGGCGATCTGACCTTCGCGCTGCTCAACGAGCTGCTGGATGAATTGGTGACGGTCAGTGAACGTGACATCAACGAAATGATCCTGCTCATGCTCGAGAAGCACAAATTTGTCGTCGAGGCCGCCGGCGCGGTGTCCCTTGCCGCGCTCGAGCACCTCGGCCCGCGCTCGCAGGCTTTCGCCTCGGCCCAAGGTGCCCACGTCATTGTGCCGATCCTCTCCGGAGGCAACATCGATACGGTCACCATGGGCGCCGTCATTCAGAAGGGGATGATCGCCCGCGGCCGCATCATGAATTTCGAGGTCGAGCTGCCGGATGTCCCCGGTCAGCTAGTCAAGGTGGCGACCGTGCTGGCCGATGTGCACGCCAACGTGATCGCCCTGGATCATGACCAGTTCAGGGCGTCAGGCCATTATGCGAATGCCGTGTCGTTGGGCGTCACCGTGGAGACAAATGGTCCCGATCACATCGATGCGGTCATCGAGGCCTTGCACGCAGCCGGGTTCCAGCCCAAGCGTATTTACTGAGTCCCTTAGCTCTCCGCCGCATCCCCATAGCGTGCGATGGTTTCTTCCACAAGTGCGGGCAGCGCCTCTGCGATATCGTCGTGAATCAGGCGGGTCGCCAAACGGTCGTATTGCGTGTGCCCCATATTCATGATGGTGATTGGCACACCGGCCTGCGCAGCCACTGGCACGAGCGAAGCAGCGGGAAACACTTCCAGCGTGGAGCCGATGACCCAGAATTCGTCGGCGCGCGCCGCCTCGTGCATTGAGCGCTCCATGGCGCCGTCGGGCAGCGCTTCGCCGAAATAGACGACGTCGGTTTTGATAATGCCGTTGCAGGGCATATTCCCCTGATACGGCAGTTTGCGATGGCAACGGGGATCGGGCTCTTCGTCCAGTCGGTCCATAATTGGCGCGGTATCGTAGCGGGCGTGGCACCTCATGCAGTGCGAAGTGGCGATGGTGCCGTGCAGATTAACGATCACCTTGTCGCTGTTGCCAGCCTTCTCATGCAGCCCGTCGAAGTTCTGCGTCGCAAGGAGATCCAGCATGCCCGCGCGTTCGAGCTTGGCTAGCGCCTTATGTGCCGTGCCTGGCTGCGCTCCCCAGACAGGCGACTCCTTCTGCCAGCGCCAAGAGTATTCGCGCTGCTCCTTATCGCCAAGGAACGCATCAATGTCGTACACGTTCATCTGCTCCGGATGCTTGGTCCAGACTCCCTGGGGCCCCCGGAAGTCGGGGATGCCCGCCGAAGTCGAAATGCCGGCGCCTGTCAACACCGCAATATGTATAGCCATGCCACAGGCTTATCACGAAGTCCGCTGTGCCGCCAACAACAGTTCCGCCAACATCTCGCGCCGGGCAAGACCGCTTTTCGCTTCTGCCCTGCAGAACGGAAAGATAATGCAATACCTCTATACAGCGTTATGAACAAGACCGCGGCACGTCGATGGGCCAACACGCCCGAAGAGGCAATACGCAGGAAATATTTTCGTGATGCACAGAGTTCTACACTGATAATAATGCCGAAGTAGACGATTTCCGACACGCCGCGAGAACCTTGCTATTGCAATGGATATCGGCTTTTCACCGACCCTTGATTTGCATGGTGAACGCTTGTCGTGTAAGTTAATCCCTTGCTGCCTGACAGCGACAAGGAATCTTCGAGATTGCTTGGTTGCTTGTTGGTGTGGTGGTGGTTTGAGAACTCAAGAGCGTGTTTTGTACTACTTTATTTTTGTCAGATTTTTGTTGTGATTGCCAGTCCGATGCCTGCCTGCGTGTG
>NZ_JALCCV010000043.1 GCF_022640935.1 Bifidobacterium sp. | reverse complement strand
GGAACCACGTGTTCGTGGTTCCGACGACGCCTCATGCCGTTAGCCGGTGATCCGGATCCTACTATTCCAGTAGACCCGGGGAACCCGGGTCACAGGGGAATCATTGACGGCGGGTGATCAGGCGCAGGGCTAAACCAGCACCAGCCAAGACGATCAAAGCGAACAGAGCGATGCCCACATTCGCGCCAGTATGCGCCAAACTGGAACCAGGCTGGGCCGGCTGGGCCGGAGTCGCTGCGGCAGCAGGTTCGTTGACCGTCACGTCCAGCGTGCCGGTGGCCGTCAGGCCGTTGCCGTCAGTCACCGTGTACGGCTGCGGGGTCGCCTTGCCCGTGAACCCAGACTCAGGAGTGAACACCGCAACCGGCTGGCCGCCCTTCAGCTCCACCGTCCACGTGCCCTCGCCCGGAACGACCTTGCTCGTCTTGCCGTTGTCGAAGACCACGGACTCGATCGGAGCGGATCCAGGAGTCGTCACCGGATTCAACGTCACCGGCTTGCCCGGATCAGTCACAGCGGACTTGTCACCCGTAGCCGGCGGCGTATTGACCGTCACAATGAGATTCGCCGAAGCGGTCTTGCCGTTCTCGTCAGTCACCGTGTACTTCTGCGGGGTCGCCTTGCCCGTGAACCCAGACTCAGGAGTGAACACAGCCTCAGGCAGACCGTCGCCATTCAGCTTGATCGTCCACGTGCCCTCGCCCGGAACCACCTTCGTAGCGTCGCCATTGTCGAACGTCACCGAAGTGAACTTCTGCGACGTGCCGAAACCAGTCTCAGGAGCCAACGTCACAGCCTTGCCCGGATCAGTCGTAGCCGACGCATCCTTCGCGGCCGGCGGGGCGAGCTTCGTCGTCACAATGACAGTGGCCGGATCGGAAGTCAAACCGTTCTTGTCAGAGACCGTGTAATCCTGCGGAGTGGGATCTCCCGTGAAGCCACTCTCCGGCGTGAAGGTGATCGTCGGCTTGCCCTCGGGATCAATGGTGATGTTCCATGTGCCTTCGCCGGGGACATCCCTTGAAGGCTGTCCGTTATCGAAGGAACCCGTCGTAATCGGCGAAGTTCCCGGATCGACATCAGGAGTCAGCGTAGCCGGCTTGCCCGGATCGACTTCCGCGGACGCATCATGCGCAGTCGGAGGGGTCGGGAGCGAGCAGCTCGCGAGATCGACCGTGCCCAATCCACCGGTAAATTGTATCTGCGCGCCGCCAAGGCCTGCCGCAATGTAGCCCGACTGGCTAAGGAAGAAGGTTCCCGAGGCGTCATAGGCGACGCCATTGAATGCGCCGCTATCCTTACTTGACGCAACCTGAGTGCCGGAAATCGTTCCATCTCCAGCAGCAGTGGGAACACTGGCCGCAGGAATCATGATCTCAACTTGATTTCCAGACATGCTGTTGACAAAGTAGAGATTTCCCTTGCTGTCGAAGGCAAGATCGCCGTTGGCCTGGGCTGTAAGCTTCACGCCAGGTGCCGTAAGCTCCCCCATGAGGCCGATGGCTTTGTCTGCTTTCGTGTCCCAACCGTACAGAGCGAACGTGCCTTCGGCGGTCCAACCGCCGAAGTAGTAGATATCGTTGAAGGGACTGACCGCGCCACCGACAAGATATGAACCCGAAACAGCGCCACCCAAGTTAATGCTCCCAACCGAGCTTGAAGTCTGTCTGGAAGCGGCGTACTTCAGAATTTTCACATCGGCGTTGGCGGCGCCAGCCTGCTGGACTGCATACGCAGCGGAACCATCCTTGTTGATTCCCAGACCATTAGCGTTACTGCCCAGAGTCGCGCCGGGCACTTGCGCAGTGGCGCCAGTTGCGGTGTCGATGCTGTAAATGGACCGGTCGCTGCTGTTTATGCCATAGATCGTTCCCTGCGTACAGCTTAGATTCTCCGCAGCCAGCGCGGACGGTGCCACGAAAGACAGGCCAGCCAGCATTGCTATCGCCGAAACCGGCGCGACTACTGAATGAACAAATTTATTATGTCTAGATGTCTGCTTCAACGCGTTCGCCCCCAACCTTGTACTATCTCGCCCATCCGAGCTTCTCCTTACTTGGTAAAGTCACTGACTTTGTGCTATTCCAAGGCCTTGCAGCCTGAACTGCACGTCCGTGACGCGCTCGCGCCATCACCCAATGCAGTTTGAGCCGCTGAACCACCCACTTCACCCATCGCATGCACATGGATCAAGGAGCTTTTGTACAGTTTCATCTCAGGTAGTACTAATCTTTTTCACAACAGGTATGGAATAGTATACGTTTACGTGGTGCAAGTCATGTTTTTGAATTCTCCGGCTAATCGTTGCCTTTGTTCACTGCAGAATCATGGAATAATGCTGCTTTAGGGGTCGAGCCATCCCTGAACGACGCCATTGAACGACACTGAGCTCATCTGCAAGTCGGCGTTCTCCGCCCACGCCGTTATCGCCCGCGTTCCTCGTTAAAAATATACGCGCCCAAAGCCCCATAGTCTGCTCCGGCGAATGACCTGGTCGCATGCTGCGCAATCCGGGGGGCGTCGCCTACAGACTGTTCCGTGCATAGATACGCGGCGTCGATGCCCGCGCGCGCTGCGCCGAGGATATCGGCACGTTCTTCGTTGCCGACCATCAGCGTGCGGGAAGCCAGAGTGCCGGCAAGATGCAAAGCCTCTTCGAAAAACCACGTGTTCGGCTTCTTTACGCCGTAATCGCTTGACAGCAGCATGTCGTCAAGCATCATGTGCAGCCCGAGCCGCTGAATCTCACCACGCGTGAAGCAGGCCTGCGCATTGCTGACCAGCAACGTGCGGATTCCCACATCATGAAGCCTGCCCAGCAAAGCCTCCGCGCCGGAATACAGTCTGAGCTGCGGCGTCGCAGCGTCACGGAACAGACGTCCTGCTTGGGCGGCCAGTTCAGCTGTGGCAGATGTACGGTCATTATCGGTCGCACCGCCATCATCACGCCCATGTGCCGCAATCAGCGCGGAATACACGCACAGATAATCCGGCTCAACCTCGCCCTCATCGGCCACCTCGATGCGTTCGCGGGCCAGCCGAGCCGCCACCGAAGTCTTCTCCTGAGCCAGATAGCGCCCGAACTCGGCACGCAGATCGTCAACGGCATCGAAATAGACGCCATGGTCGGCGAAGAAGCGCCATAGCGCCTGCCATGGGCGGTCCGCGGTTTCATCGTTACGAATATCGACAAGCGTGCCGTACATATCGAAGAACACTGCGTCATATCGGGCATGGTCGGCATGCGTTGCAGATTGCTGCGCTGTCTGCCGCCGGCGGAACATAGCGTTGCGTCTCAGCATGCGAATACCCCAAAACTCTGAGGGCCAAGGACGAGCATTTGCCCGCAGCCATCAGCAGTTGTCCCGGCTGGCGATTCGGTTGACGCCCCGACACCTGCTTCAGTTGCAATCTCTAGCGACGCGTCAACATGCAACTCGCCAACGGCAAGGAGCAGCTGGGCATGTGCGAGGTCGAACTCGAGATCACCCAAGTTGATTCGTTCTTCGGCAAGGCTTGGGTTCAGTGCAATGATCAACCGCTCGCAGTCTGCCTGCTCGCCGTTTTTTCCGCCGCTCGCATCAACACGCTCGATCACCAGCGAGCGCCCGTCCTCGGGAGCCGCGAGCACCGAGAATCGCCCGGAGGCGCGCAACGCCCCATGTTCGGCCCGCAGAGCGAGCACGGCGCGCACCCACGACAGCATCGACGAATCGTCCGAATCCTGCTCGGCGACGGTCGGCGCATCCGGTCCGGGATCTACAGGCAAATAGAGCGAGCCCGGATCGGCCTCAGAGAAACCAAGGTTGGCGGCGGCGCCGTCCCACTGCATGGGCGTGCGGCTGCCGGTGCGCGCATAGCCGCCCTCTTTGGTGGGCAGTATCCGATAGCGCATGCCGATCTCGTCGCCGTAATACAAGTACGGCACGCCGGGCATCGTCAGCAGCATGCCATAGGCCACTCGCCGCTCGCGATCGCTCAAGCGCGGCGCCAAGCGCGGCGTGTCGTGGTTGCAGGTAATGAAACAGAAATACCCGTCGCCTCGCGTGGCTTCGTATTGCGGCACATATTGCCCGAGGAACTCGCAGGCGCTGGAACCGCCGCGAGCCGAGAAATAGCTCAGGTCGTGCATCGCATCCAAGGTGTCGTCCACATTGCGGGCGAGCAGATTGTAGCCGTTCGGCTTGCCATCCCAGCGCCAATCAAGATAGAAGTCCATGTCGAATCCGGCCTTCATGGCCTGATCGGGCACTCCCCATTCCGAAACGAAAGCCGACTCAGGGTATTCGCTTTTGATTACGCCGAGCATCTCGCGCCATGCGGCGATCGTCGCCGATTTGGCGTCATCGTCGTTCTTGACCAGCGAATTCGCCATGTCCACACGGAAGCCGTCGCAGCCGCGCGAAAGCCAGAAGCGCATCACTTCGACCATCGCGGCGCGCGTAGCCTGCGCGGCTGGCGAGTCCGGCGACATCTGCCATGGCTGGTCGCGCCTGGCAAAACCATAGTTCAGCGCCGGCTGGCATTTGAAGAAGTTTAATATATAGGCAGCGTCCCGGTCGCTCTCGCCGCTGATGAATGGCATCGAATAGCCTTGAAAAGCGCCGCCCGTCCAGATATACCGGTCGGAGAACTCGTTGCGGTCCGCCTGCTTACTCTGCTCGAACCACGCGTGCTCTTCGCTCGTGTGCCCTGGCACCAGGTCGAGCAGCACATGCATGCCGCGCTCATGGGCAGCTTCGAACAGGGCGATCAAGTCGTCGTTGGTACCGTATCGTTCCGCGACCTTGCAGTAGTCGCGCACGTCATAGCCGGCGTCCTTGAACGGCGAATCGTAGCATGGATTGATCCACACCGTGTTGCAGCCCAGATCCCGCACATAGTCGAGTTTCTGCATGATGCCCGGGATATCACCGATCCCATCCCCGTCTGAATCGTAGAAGCTCTGCGGATAGATCTCGTAGAACACAGCTTCGTCCAGCCACGCCGGACGCGAGGCGAGGCCACACCCTTGCCCATGCGCGTCTTTGCCGCTCTCCCCCTGAAACTTCGCTGCACCGTCAGTCGTCGACATTGATTACTCCTTTGTAGTATCTGCGCACCCGACCAGCATACGATGCCAGCTGAACCGCAACGACCGCTGAATGTCGCGCAAGGCACCGGAACAGCTCTATAGCTCGGCCACATGCTGCAAACGATGGCATATCTGCTGCGCCCGGCCGCAAGAATACCTCCAGCCGCAGGCAGGCACTATTCTTCACAAGCTCGAAAACTGCACTTTGCGAACATGGCAGTTTCAGTCGCGGCTCATCCGGAACACCGAGCACGGGACATCTAAGTAGCGCCGCGCCAAATCCACACAGTATCTCCTTGACACACGGCTGCGCCCATTGTTGCATACGTTTGCAAATCCATGTAGACTGTTAAGCGCCGAATCGGTCAATGAGGCGATGATGCAGGGCCTTCAACTGTTCCCAGCATATTGATGCCACGCAGCGACAGGCCGCGTGCATGGAGGCCAGGCTTTGGGAACGAAGGAAGAGGCATCGGCCACGGGCCGGATCGACATGGAAAGCAGAGCGTTCGCCACATCGGCGACGCGCACTTGAGGAGGTCAAGGATGACAATGTTGAAAAAGCTTCTGGGCGTAGGCACTGCCGCGGCCCTTTTGCTGGGAGTCGCAGCCTGCGGCTCCAGCTCGAACTCGGGGGACGCTGGCAGCAAGGGTGCTACCGGAACCACCGAGGCCAGCCTCACCGTATGGGGTCCGTCGGAGGATCAGGCCAACGCCGATTCCTGGCTGCCCAAGATGGAGAAGGCATTCGAGAAGGCCCATCCCGAATATAAGATCACATGGAAGAACGCCGTCGTCAACGAAGGCGACGCGGGCACGACCGTCAAGCAGGATCCTTCCGCCGCAGCCGACGTCTACATGTTCGCCAACGACCAGCTGGGCACCCTGATCGACGCCCAGGCCATCGGCGAGCTCAGCGATGACGCCGCCAAGCAGGTCAAAGAGCAGAACGCGGATTCCATGGTCACGTCGATCACCGGCACCGACGGCAAGCTCTACGGCGTGCCTTACACCGGCAACACCTGGTTCATGTACTACAACAAGGCGAAGTTTAGCGCCGACGACATCAAGTCGCTTGACGCGATGCTCGCCAAAGGCAAGGTCTCCTTCAACTTGGGCAACTCCTGGTACCTCCCGGCGTTCTACGTCGGTGCAGGCGCCACGATCTTCGGGCCTGACGGCACGGATCAGTCCGCCGGCATCCAGCTGGGCGACAACGCCGCATCCGTGACCAAGTACCTCGTCAAACTTGTGCACAACCCGAACTTTGTGGTCGACAACGACAATGGCGCCGGCTTGGCTGCCCTGCAGAACGGTACCGCTGATGTGCTCTTCTCCGGCACATGGCAGGCCGCGGATGCGAAGAAGGCCCTGGGCGACAACTATGGTGCGGCGCAGCTACCGAGCTTTACGACCGATTCCGGCACCTACCAGATGAAATCCTTCTCCGGATCCAAGGCCGCGGCCTACAACCCGAACTCGAAGAGCCCCAAGGTCGCGTCGCAGTTCGCCGCTTTCCTCGGCTCGACCGAGGCACAGAAGGCCCACTTCGAGATGCGCCAGATCGTTCCGACCGACAAGACCCTGTCCTCCGATGTAACCAGCGATCCTTCTGCCGTCGCGCAGATGGACACCATCGCCAACACCTCGGTGAACCAGTCCACGCTGCCCGCGATGGCTGACTTCTGGGATCCCGCTAAGACCTTCGGCACCGCGCTGGTCAACAAGGACGTCACCGACGCCAACGCTGCACAGAAGACCGAGGCGTGGGCTGCCTCGTATAATAAATAAGTAAGCCGCAGCGACATACCAGCCGCCAAGGGCGCCCCACCCCGCTTCATTAGGGGCGGGGCGCCCTTGCGTCGGGTGCACCCGGCAGCGCACATCGGCGCGGGCGCCTTAGAGTAAAACAGTCGTTGAACCTATCACCCATGAAAGGTCATGCCATGACCAACGCGTCCAGCTTGACGCAACCGCAACCGCCGGCGCCGGTGGCGCCGGCACGTCGCAAGCGCACATCCAATCCGGATGGCCTTGAGCCGTCACGGTACTCGCTCGGCAACGCATGGCGCTACGGCGACGCCGTAACCCGCCTATCGTTCCTCGTCTTCGGCTTGGGCAACCTGCTGCGCAGGCAGTTCATCAAAGGCCTGCTCTTCCTCGCCGTGGAGATAGCCGTCATCGCATACCTGTCGACCACCGGGGCAACCTACCTGGGCAAGCTGCCATCGCTGGGCGACTCGGTGCAGACCCGAGTCAAGATCGACGGCTTCTGGACATACAAGGCCGGCGACAATTCGGTGCAAATCCTGCTTTACGGCGTCATGGCGCTTTTCGTCATCGCCCTAGCCGCCGTCGCATCCATCCAATCAGCGAAAAGTGCTTACAGGGCCCAGCTGTCCGTGCAGGAAGGGCACACGCCGGTCTCCTTCGTGCATGATATGCGCGAGCTGGGCAACTCGAACGCCCACATCGGCCTGATGTTCCTGCCGACCCTCGGCATACTCGTGTTCACGATCCTGCCGCTGGTCTTCATGATCTCGATGGCGTTCACTAACTACGACAAGAACCATGTCGTGCTCTTCGATTGGGTGGGCCTGAAGAATTTCGCGCAGATTTTCAGCTCTACAGGCAGTGATGTAACCGCCGGCATGTTCGTCTCCGTGTTGGCTTGGACGCTCGTGTGGGCGTTCTTCGCCACTTTCCTCAACTTCTTCCTAGGTATGTTCATGGCCATGCTCATCAACCGGCAGAGCACGCGGCTCAAGGGATTGTGGCGCGCCTGTTTCTCGATGTCCATCGCCGTGCCGCAGTTCGTCTCCCTGCTCGTTATGAACACGATGCTGCAGCGCGACGGCGCCATCAACCGTCTGCTGCTCAACGCCGGGCTCATCAACGGCCCGCTGCCCTTCCTGCAGGACGCCAATTGGGCCAGAGCTACCGTCATCATTATCAACCTGTGGGTCGGCATTCCATACACAATCATGCAGATCACCGGCATTCTGCAGAATGTTCCGGTCGACCTGTACGAGGCGGCCGAGCTCGACGGTGCGAACTGGTGGCAGCGCTTCGCCAACGTGACGATGCCTTTCATCTTCTTCGTCATGACGCCTTATCTCATCACTACCTTTACCGGCAATGTGAACAACTTCAACGTCATTTACCTGCTCACCGGAGGCAATCCGACGCCGGTCGGCGCCTCCGCAGGCAAAACCGATCTGCTCATCACTTGGTTGTACAAGCTCACCGTCGACAAGAACAATTACAATCTCGGCGCGGTCATCGGCATCATGACGTTCATCGTGCTGGCCGTGATCTCGCTGATCACCTACCGCAACTCCGGCTCCTATAAGAATGAGGGAGGATTCCAGTGAGCAAGACTGCTTCCAGGGAAAAACCTACGACTGTGGCGCAGACGCAGACCCGGTCCGGCGCGCACGGCTCCTCGCACGTGCCTTTCTGGCGCGACCAGCATAAGCGGCGCATCGTCGGAGACGTGTTCACCCACGCTTTTCTGGCCATCATGTCGATCATCTGGCTCGTCCCGATCGTATGGGTGCTGCTGGAGAGTTTCAACCAGAACACCGCACCTTATCAGAAAACGTTCTTCCCGCGTAATTACACGCTTGCGAACTACGTGCAGCTCTTCACCGAGCGCGATGTGCTCAACTTCCCGCGCATGTTCCTCAACACGCTGTTCATCGCGATCTTCGTGTGCATCATCTCGCTGTTCTTCGTGCTTTCGGTCGCGTTCTGCATGAGCCGGCTGCGCTTCCACGGCCGTCAGACCTTCATGAACATCGCCTTGATCTTGGGCATGTTCCCCTCGATCATGGCTGTGATCGCCATCTACTTCATCCTCAAGGCCTTCGGCCTGACCAGCGGCGCGCTCGTGCTGGTCGCATTGATCCTCGTGTATTCCGCCGGCTCAGGCGCCGGTTTCTACGTGATGAAGGGCTATATGGACACGATCCCGTTGTCGCTCGACGAAGCCGCCTACCTCGACGGCTGCAGCCGCTGGCAGGTGTTCATAAGGATCATCATCCCGATCTGCCGGCCCATGATCGTCTACCAGGCCATCGTCGGGTTCCTGGCGCCCTGGCTCGACTTCGTCATGGCCAAGGCCATCGCCCGCACCCAAGACAACTTCACGGTCGCGCTGGGATTGTGGCAGATGCTGCAGAAGGAATACATCAACCAGTGGTACGCGCGCTTCGCCGCCGGCGCTGTGTGCGTCTCCATCCCGATCGCGATCCTGTTCATCATCATGCAACGCTTCTATCAGGAGTCGATGTCCGGCTCGGTAAAAGGCTAGGCGCTTCCGTCAGTCCAACATTGTCCTGCTGCTTCGCGAAGGCCGGGCAGACCGATCATCTGCCCGGCCTTCGCACATCCAGCGGCATGACGAATCGCCGATTCTATCCGATTCCTTGGGCTCATTGCATATTAACGGCCTCGTTGCGAAACCTTCCGACATCCGCACGCGCTACTCCCGGTGGTAGCCGCCGCTCATTACCGGCATTTGCACATTCGTCACGCAACTAAAGTCATCATTGCCATGCCGAATCGGCCAGAACTGCCCGTTCCCGGTATTTCCGTCACGCCAAACCACCGGTTTGCGTGACGAACCTACCAGAATCCCAGCGGTCAACGCCCAGCCAACCGTCCGATCAGCGCCAGGCAGGTGCCCGTATGCTGTTACAGATTCCAATGCTCGATGACCCGATCGCCCTTGTAAACGCCCAAGGAAGAGTAGTGCGCGGTGTCGAGCCGCAGCATCTTCGCCATATGTGGATCGAGTCCAAGCCATTGGGTCGTCAGGATGCGCAGAATATGTGCGTGGGCGACGAGCAGCACATCCTGGCCCTCTAGGACCATCGGCAGCATCTGCCGCGCGACTTCGGCCGCTCGGGCAGCGACCTGTCCAATGGTTTCCCCCGGCGCATTGCGCACACTTACCTGCTGTCCGGAAGGCAGTGTTTCGACGCGTTCGCCATCCAGGTCAGGCCCCAGGATCTCTGTCCCGTCGTGCCACAGATTCCATTCGTGCCCAACTGCTGAACTAAGCTGGCCGCGCGTGCGTCCCTCCGCCCTGCCGTAATCCCACTCCACCACGCCGGGACACACGCGTACATCGGCGAACCCCGCATATTCTGCGGTCTGTTTGGCTCTGCCCAGCGGGCTGCAGAATACGCGCGCGCCGAAACCCTCAGGATACGCCTGCCGTATGCGCGCGCCTGCCTCGACGGCCTGCCGTTCGCCGGTGCCCGTCAAAGGGATGTTGGTGCGACCGGTGTATTGGCCGGACACGCTCCACGCCGTTTCGCCATGGCGCAGCAGCACAAGATGACCAGTATGGGTTGCGGCACCGCCTTGGAGGGCACCTGACTGAGAGGCAGCATCGCCTGAAGTTTGGAAAACGCTCATAGTTTTACTCTAATACCGGATTCGTATCTCGGCCATGTATCGACCCGGTTCGTGGCGAATAATGAACAACGGCATGCAACGATTCATACCGCGCTCGCTGTGTTCTTCCGCCAGCAGCCGTCAGCTCCATGTGGCCCGCCTCGCGCTCTGTATGCATGCTCAATTTCGTTCCACGCAACGCGTACACGGATACGACGCGTACTGGGTGAATTATTATAAGACTATGAACGACATGATTGCGGAGTCCAGAGGGCGCCTGGGAGAAATGGCTGACAGCATTGTCGCCAAACTCGGCGTTGTTGACAGGAAGGTGGATGAGATGGCCCGAGCGAGAACGAATGAACCCGATACCATGGGCGACAAGATCTTCAAAGCCGCTGTGCCGGCGCTCGCCGGTCTGATAGCTGGCAAAGTATTCCAGACACTATGGCACAAGGGCATCGTCAAACGTCGCAGCAATGATTCCGAGGCCGACGAGCGGCAGGGGCTGCTGCTGACACTATTATTCGCAGGGCTTTCTTCGGCGTTCGGCGCGGTAATCTCGCAGCTTTCAGATGCCGGCTCGCAAGCTTTCGTGGAGCATCGCCATATCAAACGCGCCAAGCGTTCCGGCGAGCGCTGAACAGCTCCTAGCATCTTCGCTACCCAGCCCTCCGTTTTCGGCAGAGGGCAATGCAGCTCCCGTGGCCGATATCGCAATCCCCCCCCCCGTGCTTTTGGTTGCCTGAGCCCCTTTCTCCACTACCACATTTTCATGGGAAACTGCACAGCAGAAGCTCTGGAAGGTCGCGTTTCGGGAAAATCCCGGAAAATTGCGGACATGGGTTTCACACGGCGCTTTACCCAGAGCTAAACCGTAACGCGCGTGGCTGCAGGTATTGCGAGAATACCGTTATGTCTGATTTCACTACTGATCCAGCCGCTGAAACGCCTGATGTCGGGCCGGCCTTCGCCGGACCGATTACGGTCTACTCGCCCGACGGCACATCGCCTGCAAGCAGGTCGGCCGTCTCCGCTCAAACCCCAACACGAGACGAGATCATTACTAATCCCGTCATCGAGACGCTGCTGCAGCGTCGATCGATCCGCAAATTCAAGCCGGATCCGATCGCTGAATATGTTATCGCAACCTTGGAAACCGTGGCACAGCATGCGGCATCGAGCGAATATCTCAACGACTGGTCCGCCATCCGCATCACTGACGAGTCGCTGCGCAAACGCATGGCGCAGATCGGCAATCAGCACTACATCGGCGAGGCGCCGCTGCTATATGTATTCATCCTCGACGAGCACCGTAACGCGGCGATTGCCGCGCAAGGCGGCGTTGACGTGCGCAGCGCCGAGTTCACGCTGAATACCAGCTATCGCTTCTCCCAAGCGCAGAATGACGCCGTACTTGCGATGCACGCCATGGAGACCGCGGCGAATTCGCTGGGGCTCGGCTGCGTTTATCTTGGCTCGCTGCTCAACGATCCGCGAGCCATTATCGATGCGCTGCAACTGCCGGAATACACGTATCCGGTGCTGGGTCTGGCGATCGGTAAGCCCGACCAGGCCCCTACGCTCAAACCGCGCATGGCCCGTTCCATGCAATTCTTCGAAAACTCATATCCCGCTGATACCGACAGTATCCTCGAACCGTTGCCGCACTTCGATGCGGTCGTCCATCAGTATTACGATCTGCGCCATACCGAACGCCCCGTAGATGCCTTCAGCACTCAGACGACCGTGAAAGCCACCGACCAAAGCAACCTGGCGAAGCCGGTCGGCCCTGCCGCCGGCGGCCAAGGCTTCACCCTCGACCGATGAGCTGAACGGTTTATGAGTGATGGGCATTGCAGGACCATGCCAAAACTCGTATCTTGCCTATGCGCAGAGCGCTATTGGCGCGCTGCGAAAGTCCAGCTGCCTTGTGTGCAGCGCTATTCCGAGGAGACCCGAGTATCAGTCGTTCCGAAACCGCCGTTTTAGCCACCGATACTCGCGCTGCCACGAAATTAGCGCTACATACAGCGCCGATACCCGCACGAACCAGAGGATCCCGCACAATCCGAGGTAAGGTCCGGCCTATTTTCTTCGCGGCTTATAGCCTCGTTTTCGCGAACGTGGCTTGCGCTGGCCTTGTCCTGACCCGCGCGAGCCTTGCGACTCGATACCGCGCGCAAGGGTCGTCTCTGGGTCTCGATGCGTCAGATGCCACGCTCCGCAATATTCGCAGCGGTACACCCACAGCTGTGCGCCACGCTGCACGAAGCTGCTATCAGCGGCACGCTGCGCCTGGACCTTGTCGTGATACATGATCTTATTCGAGATCACGCATCGTTTTGGGATGAAATAATGCACGGCTGCACAGCACCCCGCTTATGGCAAGTCGTTGCCCGCCGCAAGATAGAGGTCATACCACTCCTGCGCTGTTAGCTCGACTTCAGCCCCTGCGATCATGTCGGTGAGCCTAGACGGGGTCATAGAACCCAGCAGCACCTGCATCATCGCCGGATGGCGCAGAATCCATGCGACCGCGATCGCGCTTGTGCCCACGCCGTATTTTTCCGCCAGTTTGTCCAACGCCTCATTGAGCTCCGGGAATTTCGGATTGTCGATGAATACGCCCTCAAAGAAGCCGAACTGGAACGGGCTCCATGCCTGAATAGTCATATGCCGCAATCGGGAGTAGGCAAGCAGGCCACCATCGTGATCGACGCTCGGCGCATCCTCCATATTGACGTGGAACTCCTGCTGAATCATGCTCGTGTGTCCCAGCCCGAACTGCAGCTGATTGACCTCAAGCTTTTGCGACAATGCGCTTTGCAACAGCTCCACCTGCCATGGGTTGACGTTGCTGACGCCGAAATGCCGCACTTTGCCGCTGGCCTGCAACTCATTGAACGCCTCGGCGAGCTCATCGAGATTTACCAAAGTGTCAGGCCGATGCAAGAGCACGAAATCGACGTAATCGGTCTGCAGATTTTCGAGCTCCTCATCGAGTGCCGCGAGCAAATGCTTCTTTGAGAAATCATAGCGGGTAATGGTATTCGATTCCGGATCACGGTAGATGCCGAACTTCGTCTGTATGAAGATGCTGCTGCGCTTCACGCCGAGGTCGACCAATGCTTGGCCGAAGCGTCGGCTGCTTCCGCCTGACGAATAGCAATCAGCAGTGTCGAAGAAGTTCACGCCACCGTCAATCACAGTCTTGACGATTTCGTCGGCCTTGTCTTGCGCCTTTTCGTCAATCCTCATCACTCCAAGGGCCACTCGTGAGGCTTCGACGCCTGAGGTCCCTAATGACTCATATTTCATTGCCGCTCCCTATCGATTGAAATTCGGGCTGTACTCCATTGTATTGCCCAGGTTCGCTCCAACGCGCGCTGCACATCGATTGTGCTGCTAGAGCATAAATGTGAACAGGCCGTTTAAAGCTGAAGTGGCCTTCCCCAATCACGTCTTTGGCAGGGGTTGCTGTATGTATCGACCTAGGAACTCAAAAGAATCATGCAGATCTCGCCGGAGTCTGCCGCCGAATGGGTCGGAACATATTCGGATATGTGGAAAGCCTCGAGGACTGTGTGGTCTTCGAGGCTTTTGTAGGTGTTGTTTGCGGCGGTGTGCTACTCTCCCACACTCTGTCGGGTGCAGTACCATTGCCGTGCTGGGTCTTAGCTTCCGGGTTCGGAATGGGACCGGGCGTCTCCCCCAGGCCAT
>NZ_JALCCV010000042.1 GCF_022640935.1 Bifidobacterium sp. | reverse complement strand
CTGATTATGATGATCCACCGCACGTATCTGCGAAATGGATGACCCCAGGTACAGGTTATGCGGCATGATGGTTGCGCCGATGATCCCCAGTGCTCCCGTTATCGGGGTCTGGCCGCCGATGTGCGGGGAGCCTGCGAAGGTCTTGCCGGTCGGGATGAGCCCGGCCGCCACGGCTGCCCAATCCGGTTTGGAAAGCACCACATGGTAGAGAAACACCAGCAGAATGACTGCGATCAGACAGACGACTATTGCCTCGATCTTGCGGAACCCTATCCTGGTCAGCAGCAACAGCAGCAACACGTCGCCGACCGTGATGAACACGTCGAGCACGAGAGGAATGCGGAACAGCAGGTAGAGCGCGATGGCCGCACCTATCACCTCGGCGATGTCGGTCGCCATGATTGCCAGCTCCGTCAGAATCCATAGGACTACGCTGAGAGCCTTTCCGGTGCGGGCGCGAATGGCCTGAGCGAGATCCATCTGGCTCACGATCCCCAGTTTTGCCGCCATGTATTGCAGCAGCATGGCAATCAGGCTTGATAGCAAGATCACCGACATCAGGAGATAGGAGAAGTTCTGCCCCCCGGTGATTGACGTTGACCAATTGCCGGGATCCATATACCCCACCGCAACCAGAGCCCCCGGGCCGGAATACATGAACAGGGTCTTCGCGAAGCTTATGTTATGCGGGACGCTGATCGAACCGTTGACCTCCTCTAGCGAAGGCCCGTTTGCATATTCAATGAGACCGCGTCCGTGCCTATGGCTTTCCGCTTCAGCTCTCATTCCCTGGGACTCCATTCTGACCAATGCGCCCAAAACCATCGCATGCCGCACCAATCAACACTCATGGCCAATCGACATGTACTGTACGACACAAATGTTTTACCATTCGAAATATATAAATTCTAGAGGTAGAAGATTTTCGCTTTCGATCTTGCTGAAACCAGATGATCCAAGGAACCCATCCGTGCAGACGCCGATGGCAGCAAGCTATCATCCGGAAGGCGAAACGAAGGGCGCGTCAGAAAATTTTTCATCGACCGGGGACTGTATTGATGCCGTACTCCACATAGACCATGGAGCAGCAAGTCACCGAAATCGGCATTGGACCCTTGTCCCGTTGCAGATCGTATGGCTTCCTGAGCAATAGGCGAAACAACCAAATCAAAGATGCGCCTGTACTGGTTGCACTCCGCATCCGCATGGGACTCGCCTCAGCCCGCATCGTAACAATATCTCGCCATAAGACATGGCCATATTATGGATGGCTTCGAGTCGTGCGAGTAATTCCAGCATGATCGTTGCCCTCGGAAGTCACATCGTTCTCGTCATCGGAGCGCCAGCCGACGCAGACTGATCCTGCCCATACTCAGTCGAACATAAGAAATGCGCGGAATATTCGGTCCCACGTTCGAAGCGCCCTCGCCAGCCGACAAACCGCAAGCAACGCAAGGACATGGGTTCACAATGCCGCATTCCACGCCCATCAAAGCATGTTCACGGCCGGAATGGCCAGGCCTCCTTATTCATGGGTCTGGATGGCATTCAGACACGATTCCTGTCGTTTCCGGATTGCCAGTCGCCTATGTTCCCCAGCGCCTCCAACGCCCGTGCCGTCAGCGCCTCGCCCGTGTCGAACCCGACATGGGGCGTGAGAACGGTGTTGGGTGCATGAAGAATGCGGTTGTCGGGGTTCACGGGAGGCTCAGTGTCAAACACGTCCAGTCCCGCGCCGGCCAGCCGTCCTGCCGAAAGGGCGTCAGCGAGGGCGTCGTTGTCGATGATCTGGCCCCGCGCCGTGTTGATGATTATCGCGCCTGGCTTCATCAGCGCCAGTTGCTCCGCGCCGATCAGATGCCTCGTGCCGTCCGTCAACGGCACATGCAGGGAAACAATGTCGGCAGTCCGCAACAATTGCGACAAATCCACCTGCCTGATCCCTGGAACATCCCGTGGTGACCTGTTGAACCCTATGGTCGTGGCACCAAATGCCTGGGCGAGCATGGCCGTGGCGCGTCCGATCCGGCCCATGCCCACGATGCCGAAGACCTTCCCTGCAAGCTGTCCGCCCACCAGTCCCGCACTGGTTCCAGAAGAGCGCACCGCCCGGTCGCCCTGCGGAATCTTCCGCAACACCGAGAGCGTCAGCCCGATCGCGAGCTCCGCCACCGCCTCAGTGGGATACGTCGGGGCATTGGTCACGGCAATGTTGTGATCGCGGCAATAGTCGACATCAACATGGTCATAACCCACGAACGCGATGGAAACCATTTTCAAATGCCCGCAATGCGAGAGCACCGAAGCGTTCAAAGGAAGATTCGCCACCACGATAACGTCAGCATCCTCAACCCTGTCGATGCATTCGGCATCGTTTTTAGGCCGGGAGGCATATCTGACGATCTCATCGTCCTGCAGCAGTTCATGAGCGTCACGCTCGAACTCTTCGACGGAAATACTCAGCGGCTCAACGACAACTATCTTCATCTATTCACGCATTCATTGAATTACTTCCATGGATGCAATCCATCCTGCAGATCGCGATTTGACTATACGCGGAATATGAGCTCGTTGGCAATATGAGCCGTACAGGCCCTCCAACAGTCTCCGCAGCACGCATATGGCGTCTGCGAAGAGCCGCCGCCTGCGGAAGGAGCTCCAGTCCGGCGGGGACGCTCAGCCGAAGGGGAAAAATTCGCGCCACGGGCGTCCCTGGCTATAGAATTGCCCAGTTTGTTCGGACCGGCCGCGTCTCAAGACTTCCGGCGCCCGAAGAAGGGACGGCGAACCCTGAACGCCCCGACAGGCAGCCCTACGATCGCAAGGGATTCACCAACCCCTGCGGCTTGCTCGTGCGTGCTGTCTTCCCGGACCGATGAGCGGAAAGGGATCATCACATGGCGTTAACCTCTCGACCTGCCGTCCAGCACGCTGGCCGTCCTGAATGGAAGCAGAATCTGCACGTGCTCTGGTTCGGCACCTTCATCGCAGGCATCGGATCAAGCTGCATAGCGCCATTCATATCACTGTTCATCGGCGAACTGGGAGACTTCTCGAACTCGGCAACCATTTTCTGGAGTGGCCTGGCATTCTCCGCACCGTTCATCACCAAAGCCGTCGTCTCGCCTTTCTGGGGACGGCTGTCAGACAGATATGGGCGCAAGCCCATGCTGATACGTGCCTCCCTCGGGATGGCCGTGGTCATGACGGCCACGGCATTCTCCACCAACGTGTATGAACTCATCATCTTGCGGCTCCTGCTGGGAGTGTTCAACGGGTTCGTCAGCACCGCCAACGCCTTGATCGCCATCCAGACGCCCCGCAGACAAAGCGGACAGGCCCTCGGAACGCTCACCACCGGCAATGTCTCCGGAACGCTGATCGGGCCCCTTGTCGGCGGAGTAATCGCCGAGTTCATCGGTTACCGCTACACCTTCGCCATGACCGGCTTATGCATGTTCACCTCACTGCTCCTCGTCATCTTCTGCGTGCACGAGAACTTCACCCCGGCCGTCCGCCAGCCCGGCCGGAAGTCGACACGGTTCTTCGCCTCGCTGTCCGACCGGCCCATCATCGTGGGCATGTTCGTCACCACGATGATCATCCAGGCATCCAACAATTCCATCGAACCGATCCTGAGCCTCTACGTCCGCATGCTCATGAGCGGCGACAGTCACGTCGCGCTGGCAGCTGGCATGATCGAGGCCATCAACGGCGTCGCCACTCTGTTCGCCGCACCCCTGTTCGGCCGTTTGGGCGATCGCGTGGGAACGCACTGGATACTGCTTTCCGGCCTTGCTTTTTCCATGCTCGTCTTCGCTCCCATGGCCTTCGTCCACAACATCTGGCAGCTTGGCGCCCTGCGCCTGATGATCGGCGTGTCCGACGCAGCGCTCATCCCCAGCGTGCAGACGATCCTTGCCAAGAACTCGCCCCACACGATGATGGGAGAGGTGTTCAGCTGGAACCAGAGCTTCCAGGCGATTGGCAACATCGTAGGCCCACAGATAGGATCCGGAGTCGCACGATTCGCCGGCTACCGCGGGGTGTTCATCTCCACCGCACTCCTCGTCCTCATCAACTTCCTCACCGTATTCAGACACGCCAGGCAAGCCCGCCAATAGCCGCGACTGCCCGGCTGGATATTTTCCCCTTCATGACGATACCAGTCGTGCCAAGCGAAGGATGGAATGCCGCGCCGGGCCCTCGGACTCCATGTGGCATGCGCAGACTTCAGCAGGTCCGGCAGCATGACGCGCCCTAGGGGATCCGATGGCCTGCAGCCTTGTACAGATCCCACCAGTCCTGCCGCTCGAGCTGAACGGCATCGCCGTCGATCATCTGCGAAAGCCGCCCTGGATTCATCGATCCGAGGACTAGCTGTATCATCGCAGGATGATACAGCACCCATGCCGCCGCTACCGCATTCGCAGTCGTGCCATGCTTGCGTGCCTGCCTGTCGAGCTCGCGGTTGAGCTCCGGGAAATGCGGATTGCCGACGAACGCGCCGTATCGCGTGCCCGACTGGAAGGGGCTCCACGCCTGGACGGTGATGTTCCGCAGCCGCGCGTATGGCAGGATGTCCCCTTCACGGTTGACTGCATCGGCATCGGACATGTTCACATGCATTCCGGCATCGATGATCGGGGTGTGCATCAGCCCGAACTGGAGCTGGTCGACCTGGATATGGACCTTGAGCGAGGCCTGCAGGTACTCGATCTGCCGAGGATCCATGTTGCTCACGCCGACATGGCGCACCGTGCCGGAAGCGATGAAACCATCGATGGCATCGGCGAATTCGTCCGCATCGATCAAAGGGTCCGGACGGTGCAGCAGCACGCTGTCGACATAGTCGGTCCCCAGCGCGTCGAGCTCCCTGTCAAGGGACTCCCCCAAATGCTGGATGGAGGAGTCGTAACGGGACGCGCCGCCATCAGCATAGTCGATCACTATGCCGAACTTCGTCTGGATAAAAATGTCGGAACGCACCACGCCCGTATCCTTCATGGCCATTCCGAACTTCCGGGAACTGGCGTGGGCCCGGCCCGCGCCGAAACCATAGATGTCGGCCGTATCGAAGAAGTTCACGCCGCGTCCCAGCACGGTGTCGAGCACATTCGCCGCATCGCCCCTTTCCAGAGCATCCATACGCATCACCCCCAAGGCGATGCGCGACGCGTTCATCCCAGAAGTTCCAACAGACATGCTCCTCATATCGCATTCCCCTATCCATCTATGAAGGCAGCCCTACGCCTCCATCAACCTTGCATCTTGCAACATCAACCGGCCGTCGAGAGGCACTCCACACGGACGGGCCCGCCCATGTCCACCGCGACGATGCCGCCAGCTAACCGTCCACACCAATTATAGGATCATGCGATACCAATACTCACGAAACGACATGGCAAGCGTCGGCATCGCCGCCATTGCGCTCCATGGCGCATTCACACATTCAGGAAACAACCCACCGACAGCACATTCGATTCATGCCGACACGCGCATTTCGAAGCCACAGATCACGACCTCGCCGGATGCCGCCAGCAAAATCGAACAAGCAATTCCGGACACGGCCGCTCGATCATCCTCGCCCACATGGGAAACATGTGAGCCGTCCGTGCTCTGTCGTTCATGGCTGCTTTTGTCCCTGTCTCGCTTCTTCTGCGCGCGCCCCTCTCCTTGCTGCGCTGCTCGTTGACCGTCGCCGCGGCTGTCTCTTCGGCTCTATCCCTATCGCGGCCACGATCAAGCTCGCTGTCCCCGAGGTGCCCATACTGTCTTTCGTTCTGCTTGCCCCACTGGTCGGGCAACGCTCATCCTCGCAACATTCAAGCCATCCAACACCGCCTTCAGGGAATTCCAGCGACGCCAGCCAAGGGGGCGGCCACCCCCGAAGATCATCCTTGGCGCACATCAGGAACGGCCAAATCAGAAGATGGGCAGCCCACGGTGACGGCCAGCATCGTGCCGCTCACAATAGGACGCCCTAGCCGTTCGCCAGGAACGCCATCGCGCCGGCAAGCTCCGCCAGCTGGCCCGCTGCCCAAGGACGTGTCGTTCCTGAGCCAAGGCACGTTCAGGCGGCATGGTCGCAGCGATCAGCGGCACCCATCGCCCAATAAAACACAGGAAACAGCAACGAATCCGCTTCAAAGCTTCGCCGCACAGCCGGGATTGGCGGAATTCCAATGGTTACGTGAAAGGCGCATGCGCCGCATGGTTTATGCATGTGCCTAATAAACGAAAAAGTGCTGAATAAACGGCTGCAACGTGGCTGCCCGGTCTGGCCGCGCGGGCAAGTGCCCAAATGAGCCACCAGCAACCCAGCGACATCCGGCTCACCTGTTTATTCAGCACTTTTTTCGTCTATTCAGCACTTCGCGAAGTAACCAACAAATTCGTTCATCATTTTTTGGCGGAATCCCAACGTTTCTGCGAACTGGCATATGAGTGTTTTCCCGTACGGGAACGTCCTATTCGCCCGAATCTGCTTAATAAATCATATGGTGATGTACGAGGGCTGGATGGCGCTGGCTATCGTGGGGGTATCCGCCGCCCTGACCAGCACGGAGACGGTGTTGGTGCCGACATGGAACGCAGTGTTTCCGGCGATTTTGGCGACTCTGGCATCCAGCACGAGATGCACGTTGCGTATGCGATCATCGTCGTCGAGCAGGTCGAACAATGTGACATGGCCCTTGGACGGTCCGAACACGGTGCCGAAGGTTTTCAGCGAAGCGAAACTCAGCCGTGTCGAACCGATGTGCCTCGCCATGGATTTCAGATCGGTCCTGCCCATGCCCGGGGCGACCAACAGGTAGCACTCGCCGGCAGTGTCGTTGAGCAGCAGGTTTTTCACGATGTCGCCGGCCGTGATGCCGAGCTCTCCGAGCACTCCCGATTCGAGGGCTTCCTGAACTGACGTGATCGGCGCGTGGCGTTTCACCTCGTACGGAAGATGGAGCGAGTCCAACAGATCCTCAACCGTGGCTACGGATACCGACATGATCCTCCTCAGACTGCATGATGACGAACGATACCGCCCAAACACCAGACACTCTGCATTGTAGTAGTCAAGCCGGCACAGCACCATCAAAACATGGGTAAAACATATTGTCGGCGGGCATATATCCCATATTCTGCTTCCCTGCCCTTAGCTGGTGCCACGTCGTTCGCCGTTGCGCAGGTTTGCGCATAGCGAGACGCCGATCCCGGCTGGGGGGGGTGCCCACGCAGTTTTGAATCCACAGGATTCACGGACATGGCCTTGACTGCGATTCATAGATCATGCGGGCGAGAGGATGGAGCTTCGAGCGTGCGCTCGCCGAGATTCGACGTATCGGTGATGGGAAGATTTGCCGTATATCCTATGGCTGTTGTTGTTGCATTCATATTCCCACCGTATCGAGCGGCGGCACTGTTCTGTATATTCGCGATGTTTTCGCTGTTAGTCCAAGCCGTTGCGAATCAGCTCAATCATCAGCCCGTGGAACATCTGACACAAGAATAATATGGAGTAGCCGTTATACTGCTATGGTCGGCAGGGAATCGTTGAGAATGCAATTGTACAGCCGCCGCACAGGCAACATTTGCAGAGCATTGCGCTACGGCGCGACGTATGGATTGACGCGGGATGGTCTCTTGCGCACGACGTTCGTACAGGGCGCTGCACGCAGGCTGGTTCGCGCGAACGGCCCGCGGCAGAACGAACGGAATGGCTCACATGCGTGATTTCGCGCAAGGTGATATGGAGCGAACAGGAGGCACGGCCCGGGATGGCGCATGGTACGGAGCGAACAGCGAAGACAGACCAGACGGATTTCTTGCGGCACTTGTTTGTGCCGGTGTATATGCCAGCAATCCTCTTCGCGACCGGTGAGGGCGCGCTCATCCCGGTGGTGCCGCTTACTGCGACGGCATTGGGGGCGAACGTCGCCGAAGCGGGCATCATATCGGGCCTCTTGATGATCGGCGTGGTGATCGGCGACATGCCTGCCGGTATCATCGTCGCACGCTGGGGCGAGACCTTCGCCATGCGCGTGGCTGCGGCCACAGCGATCGTGTCGGCGATCATATGCTGGAAAGCCCCGAATCTCATCATGCTGGCCGCAGGAGTCCTGATGACCGGCATCGCCTCGGCAGCCTTCAACCTCGCACGGCACACCTTCCTCACCGTATGGACCCCGCTGTGGTACCGCGCTCGCGCATTGTCGCTGCTGGGAGGCACATCCAGAGTCGGATACTTCTTCGGACCGTTCCTCGCCTCCCCCGTCATTGCACTTGCCGGCTCGCGCAGCGTGTACTGGCTGCATGTGGCAGCGTGCCTGACCGTGCTCGTAGTCCTGTGGATGACTCCCGACCCCGAAGAGCTGCTGTCGAAGAACAAGGCGCTCGCCGAAGTCCACAATAAGGCCCGAGTCTCTGCCACACCTTCATCGACGGCTTCGTTGACGACCTCGCCCGCGGTCTCGTCAACAGTGCCGACCGCGCCGACTCATCAAGCCTCGCCAACACCGCAGGCCGACATGGCCGCGGACAGCGCACGTGACGCCGCTAAAAAAATCGGGGTGCAGAAACTCACTCATCACCGATTGCCGATCGTCACCTACTTCCCCATCCTGATCAGGATGGGGATCGCCGCTGGCATTCTGCAGGCCATGCGCGCCTCCCGCCAAGTGATACTGCCGCTGTGGGGCGTGCAGCTTGACGTTTCAGAATCGCATATCGCGCTGATCATGGGCATCGCTGGAGCCGTAGACCTTTCGCTCTTCTACACGTCCGGGCAGATCATGGACCGTTTCGGACGACGCTGGGCGGCCGTGCCAGTGCTGTTGGGCATCAGCATCAGTCATCTGGCACTCCCCTTCGCGCTCAACGAATGGGGATACGTCGCCGTCGCTATCCTTTTCTCGATTGCCAATGGCCTAGGAAGCGGCATTGTCATGACGTTAGGCTCCGATCTTGCCACCCGGTACGCCCCCGATGAGATGCCTGGATTCCTCAGCGGCTGGCGCGTGTTCACAGACTCCGGCTCGGCCTTCGGCCCGCTTGCGATTTCCGCGATGACAGCGGTATCGAGTCTATCGGGAGCAGCCGTGCTCATGGGTTGTTGCGGCATGGTCGGCGCATTCCTGATGCAGCGTTACATCCCCAGGCTTGTCGGCAAGTAGTCGCCCGCGCACAAGCTGCATTCCGCTCAGGATCGTCTCCGGATCACGGCCACCATCATCACGCCTACAAGCGCTGCAGTGACACCGATGCCGGCAAAGGCCAGCACCGAGGAACCAGTGCGTGCCAACTCGGCAGGCCGACCGGGCAAGGATGGTGGCGAGCTGCTGTCGTTCACGACTTCCACGACCTCTCCGTGGGCACCAAGCTCATGGGTGGCGAGCACATCGCCTTTCGGCGAGAACACCGTGGCCTTCCAATACACAAATCCCGGCTTTGCCGAACGCACTTTGCTGCTGGAAACCTGTTGATCGCCCACAATGTGGTCCAGCCGCACGCGTTCGCCATCAAGCAATGTGGCATCCGCATCCGGTTTGACCCCTCTGGCTACGGCTTCGTAGGCGCTGAATTCCACAGTAGAGCCTGCTTCTATATCGCCGACGACCCGCGCGACATCCTTGAACGGCTCATTGAGCTTGACTTTGGGCCGGTCGACCTGCGTAGTGATCACCGGCGGCTTATGCGGAACGGCATCTGCAACGCGCGTACGTTCCCATGCGTCGTCGTAGGCGCTCACGGCGGGCATGACACGGTCGTCTCCCGCAAACCGCCAGACGAACACATACCATCCGTGTCTTTCGGCGCGGATATTTACCGGCTTGCCATAAGCGTCCGGCGCTCCGGAGCCTACCCGGAACGTGCCGTTGGCCGCCGGGTAATCCCAAGTCCCCACAAGCTGGTGATGCTTGTCATGCTTGGGCTCTTCGGTCCTGTCGGGCCGATACTGCTCGTCGTTTTCGGCGTTGTCCGCGTCTCCTGCCCACCACACGCTCACCTGCGCATGCGGCCGATCCGGGTCGAATCCGAATTCAGCACTCCCCGCAAACGATCCATGATCGTCCGGAAAACCTGAGACAGTGATGGCGTCATCAAGCTTCGAGCCTAAGTTCGCGCTATGCTCGCCCACGCTGGACCGAACGCTGACCACTGCGCGATGCAAGTTGGTTTCCGCTGCTTCCAGGAACGGCGTGACCACGTCAGCAAGGACATATGCACGCGCCTGTTCACTTAGGGACTCGCGCTCGAAAGCCCATACCCAAGTGCCGAAGCCTGCGGTGGTGGGAGCCCGGTATGGTTCGGAACCACCAGGCTTCACCGTGGCTTGCACGTTCACGCGTTGATCGGGTCCAGTGAAACTTGCGGCGCCATATGCCACGGGCTTGTGCCCCATGCTCTCAAGCCGTTTGAGAAACGCTTGAGCGGTTTCGCCCTTATGCGCGGGCACGCCCTCCTTCAGCGCGCCAGCGACCAGCCTGTCGAAATACCAGCCACGTGCCGCCAGTTGCAATCCATCGGGCCAGTAGCTGTCCGCGCCACGTACCCCTGCAGTCACTTCGTCTGCAACCACCTGGCCCGCATCGACGATCTTCGCGGAAACGCGAGTGGCCAACGAGGGCGTGAAGTCCTTGCGGGCTTTGAACGCTGCGGCGCCGACTTTGGACTCTTTCGCCCTGGAGCGCACGAAATCCTGTCCGCTGACAATCTGCTCGAGCATATGGCTCCCATATGATACAGTCGCCGACACTTCGCCGGCTTCTGTCGCCTGCCAACGGTACTCGACCGCCTGCGAGCCCGAGATGCCGTTCACCGCGTTCAGCCCATTGTCAAACCGCGCCGGGCCATCAAGCGTGAGCGTATACGGCACGCCGGCAACAGGTGCTCCCGCGGCATTCACAACGAGAGCCGTTACAACGCCTTGGCGCAGGCCTTGCGCATAGCGTTGCGTGATTTTCGCATCGGCGGGCGCGTTGGCTCCGGCTTCATGCCACAGTTCGTCCGCGCGTTCAAGAATGCCATCGATCGTGCGAACGGCAGCCACACGGCGAGACCGCCACGTCGCTTTGTCCAGCTCGTAAAGGTCATGCGCGAGCAGCCCGATCGCTGCATAGGCAAGCCGGTCGCTGCCACCTTGATAGCGGTCGATCAGCCAAGCCAGCCGCCGCGAGTCGTCAGTGGCAGCGATCTTGCGCACCTCGTCGATCCGATACGTGGCCGAGGAGCCGCTTTCGATGCAGTAGTAGTCGGAATCGTCATCTTGCGCGATCACTCCGAGGTATTGGGTGCTGCCGCCCGCAGTATAGGTAAGGTAGCGACTGTTGTCCGTCCGGCGCAGATCGGCGGCCCGCGCGACCGTAGGCAGACAGACCGTCAGCAAGATCGTCGCCAGCACAGCGAGGATGGCCGCAGGCCGGTTTCGTAACGTGGTGTTCATGATCTTCCTTTCGTTGGCACGCAGCGTTGCGGCGTGTGCCAACGAGCCTGTCATATTCGTCCATGCCTCCGCATCCCGGAACGGGTGCTGTGGTCGAAGGATCGTAGTCGCCGGCGTGTCGTGGATAACTCGCCTGCGCATGGCTGAAATGTGGATAAAACGATTACGGATGATGCCGTGTTGATAGCGGCGCGCACTGCAATGGCACGCATGGCGATTGGGACTATCAGCATGCGGCACGCAAGTCCTATCCTCTGGCGCAGGCACTCTACAATGGCACTATGGCAGCTACACACCACACAGGCAATGAGGCGACACCAGCACACCACGACCACGCCGGCACCGCCGCCGTCCGCAGATCAGCACGTCAATCCGCCACAAACGATGCCCCTGCCGGCGCCCCGGGTGCAACAACCGGCGCCCCAACGAAACCGAAGACGGCTATGACGGCGCCAACCCCGATCGCATCAGACGCTCCGCGACATGCAAGGCGCTCGAAGAGCACGACACGGCATACCGCTGCATCGTCGCAGCCACGGGCGCCGCACGCCCATCCGAAGACAGACGAGCAGAACCCGGCGCCGACCATACCAGTGACCTCGCCGGAGCAGTTCGGCCGGGTTGCGGTAATGGATGTAACGCCAAGCCGCGAGCGTGACACGTTCCCGGTGCGCGTCGAACTCGGCGAGACTTTCTGCGTCACCGCACAGGTCTTCATCGAGGGCCGCAGTGCGATCGGCGCGACCGCCGTGCTGCATAATCCACGCGGCCGCGAAATGCTGCGCATGCCGATGGCCTGCGTCAACCCCGGGCTGGATCGCTGGTCCGTGGCGCTCAAAGCCGGCAATCACAGCACCATCAGGCCTTGGGATGAGGAATGGCCCGCGCTGCGCCGCCAGCTCGGCGACTGGAGCCTGGTCATCGAAGGCTGGGAAGACACATATGCTTCGTGGCTGCACGACGCCCGCATCAAAATCGACGTGCACGACGACGTGGAAAACGCACTCGATTCGGGTGCGAATCTGCTCATCCGCTGGGCGCACGACCGTGACGCCACATTGTCTGCAGCCGACCGCCGGACGCTGCGCGCGGCGGCCAAACGCATTGCCGACGACAGCCTGAACGGACACGAACGGCTTGCCGCCGCCGACAATGAAGCCATCGGGCGGCTGCATGCCGAACATCCCCTACGCGACGCCATTTCACCCAGCCAGCCCAAAACGATCCGCGTCGAGCGGCCTCAATCGAGCTTCACGGCTTGGTACCAGTTCTTCCCCCGTTCTGAAGGCGCGGCCCGCGACCCGAAAACCGGCAAGATCACCCCCGGAAACCTGCGCACATCGGCGAGCGGCCTCGAACGCGCGGCCGCGCAAGGCTTCGACGTGGTTTATCTGCCGCCGATCTTCCCTATTGGCGTCACCAACCGCAAGGGGCGCAACAACAGCTTGGTTGCCGGGCCCGAAGACCCCGGCTCTCCCTTCGGCATCGGCTCCGCGCTGGGCGGCCACGACACCGTCGACCCGCAGCTGGGCACTCTGGACGATTTCAAGGCGCTATGCGCCCGCGCCCATGAACTGAACTTGGAGATCGCGCTCGACTTCGCGCTGCAATGCTCGCCGGATCATCCCTGGGTCAGGGAGCACCCCGACTGGTTCCGCCACAAGCCCGACGGTACCATCGCCTTCGCCGAGAATCCGCCGAAGAAGTATCAGGACATCTACCCCATCGATTTCAACGCCGATATGCCCGGGATCGAGCGCGAGGTCGAACGGCTGATGAATCTGTGGATCGAGGCCGGCGTCACGATCTTCCGCATCGACAACCCTCATACCAAGCCGGTGCGCTTCTGGCAGGATGTCATCGCCGCCGTCATGCGAAAACATCCCGAGGTGCTCTTCCTCGCTGAGGCGTTCACCCGCCCCGGCATGATGCGCGCGCTGAGCTATGTCGGATTCACGCAGTCGCACTGCTATTTCCCTTGGCGCAACAGCAAGCACGATCTGAACGAGTATCTGCTTGAAACCAACAGCGACGAGGCCTGCTACCAGCACAACACCTTCTGGCCCACCACGCCTGATATCCTCACCGATTATCTCCGCGACAACGGCATCGCCGGGCACGCGATCCGCGCGGTGCTGGCAGCCATGGGCTCGCCATCCTGGGGCATCTACAACGGCTACGAGCTCATCGAGAACCGGCAGCGCCCCGGCTACGAAGAGCAGATGGACAACGAGAAGTACGAGGTCAAAGTGCGCGACTGGAGCCGGGCCGGGCAGTACGGCATCGGCGAACTGCTCGCCTCGCTCAACCGCATCCGCCGCGCGCACCCCGCCTGCCGCAGCTACCACGATCTGCGCCTGCTGCCCAACGAGGATGACAGCATTGTCTCTTTCATCCGCCATATTCCTGCCGCACTGACCGGAACTGGCAAACCGGACACGGTGATCGTGATCATCAATCTCGACGCGCACAACAGCCATCAGGCCATGGTGCATCTCGAACTGGGTGATTATGGCCTGCCCGCCGACCGCGCCGTAAGGGTCCGCGACGAGCTGACCGGACGTGAATTCGACTGGGGCTGGGACAATTTCGTGTCGCTCGCGCCGTGGGCGGATGTCGCGCATATCCTCAGCGTTGAATACTGAGCACCGGAATACCGGGCGCCTCGTCTTCGTTATGACGATTGCAGGCCTTCGCGTGGTGCGGGTATCCTTGATTCCCGTAAGACGCCGAACGGTACGGCCCGGGGCGCCGCGCCACATGGAGTGCGCCTTGGCCGCGGCGCGGGGCCGGAGTCAA
>NZ_JALCCV010000041.1 GCF_022640935.1 Bifidobacterium sp. | reverse complement strand
ACTCTGTGTGAGCAGCTGTGGCAACTGCCGTGTCGGTGGCTCCAGTGGTGCTGCGCCAGCGGCGTGCATGCGATATAGCTGATTACAATCTTTGTCCGGTTACCGTGTATAACTAAAAAGTCAATGCCGAAGGTATGCTGTTACGCAATGAAGGCAGCAGAGCATTGAAGGCATTGCAGGTAGAAGGCAACTTAAGGGAGACTGGCCGATGATCAAATACATCGCCAAACGCGTCGCGAACTATATCATCATGCTGTTCGTGGCCATTTCCATGACGTATTTCCTCGCCAGCGCGTTCATGGATCCGAGATCGAACTACATGGAACGTCATCCGCACCCTCCCATCGCTTCCATCAACCGGGCGCTGGACAACGCCAATATCAATGATCAAACGCCTATTTTCGTGCGCTACGTCCGCTGGCTGAAAAGCGTGCTCTTCCATTGGGATTGGGGCTTGGCCCCCGATCAGTCGCCGGTAGGCGCAGCCGTGTCGCAGCGCATCATGGCTTCGGTTGAGCTGGTGACGCTGGCGACTGTCTTGGGCATCGTCATTGGCGTGGGCATCGGCGTTTACACTGCTATCCGCCAGTACAAGTGGCAGGACCGCACGCTCAATATGGTTGCCACGTTCTTCCTCGTCATCCCGCCCGCCGTCTTGGGCCTGTTCGTAGTGCTCATCGCCATCAGCTTCAACGGGCTGGTGGGGAGCCGCATCTTCTATGTCACGGGCCTGCAATCCTATCAAGGCTCGAGCCCAGTGATGTATGTACTTGACTTTCTGCAGCATATCGTGCTGCCGACCATCGTGATTACGATTCCAGGCGCGGTCGGCTACCATCTCACCCAGCGCACATATCTGCTTGACACGATGAATGCCGACTACGTGCGCACAGCCCGGGCCAAAGGCCTGACGCTGAACCAAGCCATCCGCAGGCACGCGCTGCGCACCTCGTTGATCCCGACCACGGTGAATGTCGCATTCTCGATCGCCAGTGTGTTTACCGGTGCGGTCATCACGGAAACGGTGTTCGCGATCAACGGTCTCGGCCGCTATTTCGTAACGACGCTTACCACCAACGACATCAACGGCTCGGTGTGCATTGCGGCATTCGGCGGCGTGTGCACGCTTGCCGGCGCGTTATTGGCGGATATCTTCTCCGCATGGCTCGATCCGCGCATTCGGCTGAGCTAAGACCAAGGGAGAGACTGATATGACATCGAATGAGAGCGAGTATGTCGCTTCGGGCGCGGTGGCCGCAGACCATAAAGAGTCCGACAGTTCGTTCAAACGCACCGGACGGGTCACCCTGTATGTGCGCAGGTTCTTCCGCAGGCCTTCGGCAGTGTTCGGCTTGGTGCTGCTGCTGGTTCTTGTGTTCTTTGCGCTGTTCGGTTCGAGGTTCGCGAAGTTCCACTATGAGGATCTGGACTTCACCTCGCTGGCGGTGCCGCCCAACGGCGAGCACTGGCTGGGCACGACGCCAGGTGGTTCGGATATGTATGCGATGGTGATCCGAGGACTCGGTCGCTCCCTGTCTATTGGCATCCTGAGCTCGGTGGCGACTACGGTCGTGGCCGCGATCATCGGCACCAGCATCGCGTTCTTCGAAGGCTGGTTTGAGAAGGTTGGCATGTGGATGCTCGATATGCTCCTCGTCGTCCCCTCCTTCCTGCTGATCGCCATGATCGTGCGTTCCTCGACGGGAGGCTCGGGTTGGGTAATGCTCACCATCGGCCTGACGGCCTTCGGATGGGTCGGCTACGCGCGCGTGCTGCGCACGCTTACGATGAGCCTGCGCGAGCTTGATTACGTGCGTGCTGCGAGATTCATGGGCGTCAATTCCTTCCGCATCATTCTTCGTCATTTGATTCCCAACCTTGGTTCCGTCCTCATCATCAACACCGTGCTCGGCGTCGTCGGCGCGGTCGGCTCGGAGACGTCCCTGAGCTTCTTGGGACTGGGCATCAAGGCTCCCGATACATCCCTCGGCACGCTGCTCAATGATGGCCAAAGCGTGATCCTCACTTCTCCCTGGGTATTGGTTGTTCCTTCGTTGGTACTGATTTTGCTCACTTTTTCGGTGCAGCTGATCGGCGATGGTCTCAGAGACGCCATTGACCCGTATTCGCGTTCAGTCGGAAAGGCTGAGTAAGGTAGACCCATGAATTTAGTCGATGCAGGGCAGCCAGGCGAGCAGGGCGCCGCTGACAACGGAGTGCGGACAGCAGCCACAACGCCATCAACAGCGACGCCAGCGGTAGCGTCGATTCCGACAGTGGCGACGCCGCCGTTATCGGCGGCCGACGCCAATGACACGCCGGTACTCACGGTTAGCGATCTGCAGGTGAGTTTCGCCTCAGAGGCTGGCACCGTGCGCGCAGTGCGCGGCATGAACTTCGAACTGCGCCGGGGAGAGACGCTGGGCATCGTGGGCGAATCCGGCTCAGGAAAGTCGGTCACTTCGATGTCTGTCATGGGCCTGCTCGATTCCAACGCCGAAGTCAAGGGATCCATCACATACCGCGGCGAAGAGCTGCTGACCAAGACCGATGCCGAGATGAGCAAGATCCGTGGCAAGGGCATCGCCATGGTCTTCCAGGATCCGCTTTCCGCCCTCACGCCGGTATACAGCATCGGCGACCAGATCAAAGAGGCGCTGGTCACGCACAATCCCCATATGAGTTCTGCGCAGATCCGCTCGCGTTCGATCGAGCTGCTGCAGGTCGTAGGCATCCCCAACGCCGAGGAGCGGCTGAAATCCTATCCTCACCAGTTCTCCGGCGGTATGCGCCAGCGTGTGGTAATCGCCATGGCCATAGCCAACGACCCCGATGTCATCATCGCCGACGAACCGACCACCGCGCTTGACGTGACCATTCAAGCGCAGGTTCTTGAAGTTCTCAAGAAGGCGCAGCGGGAGACCGGCGCCGCCTTGATCTTCATCACCCATGACTTGGGTGTCATCGCCGGCATCGCCGATCAGATCATCGTCATGTACGCGGGCCGCCCGGTGGAACAGGCGCCGGTCGACGATATCTTCGCACGCCCGGTTATGCCGTACACCATGGGCCTGCTCGGTGCGGTTCCCCGCCCCGATAAGCAGAAGACCTCGCGCTTGGTGCCTATTCCTGGCGCCCCGACCAATCTTGTGAATCTGCCTAAAGGCTGCCCCTTCGTGCCGCGCTGCCCCTTGGCCACCGATGTGTGCCGCCAGAGCGAGCCGAATCTGCTGCCGGTGCCCGGCAGGGGAAATCAGTTCGTGGCCTGCCACCGCAGCGACAAAATCCTCTCGGAGCACCTGACTTACCACGATGTGTACCATGTGGGTAAAAGCGTGCCTTCGAAATTCGACGGCATCCCGCGCGAGCAGCGCAAAACCGTACTTGACGTCAAGGATTTGCGCAAGACGTTCCCGCTGACGAGCGGAGGGCTCATGCGTCGCAAGATCGGCGAAGTCCACGCGGTCAACGATGTGAGTTTCGACATTCATGAGGGCGAGACGGTTGCGCTCGTGGGTGAGTCCGGCTCGGGCAAGTCCACGACGCTGCTGGAGATCATGGATCTCAAGAAGCCGCAGTCCGGCTCGATCGAGCTTTTCGGCCAGAACGTGGCAGAGAAGATGAATCGGGTGGAGCGCAAGCAGCTGCATAGCCGCATTCAGTATGTGTTCCAGGATCCGATGAGCTCTCTCGATCCTCGCTTGCCGGTCTACGACATTCTCGCTGAGCCGCTGAAGGTCGTCGGGCTTTCCAAGCAGGAGATCAACAGCCGCATTGCCGAACTGATGCGCTTGGTAGAGCTCAACCCCGATCAGGTCGATCGCTTCCCCACGCAGTTCTCCGGTGGCCAGCGCCAGCGCATCGCCATTGCGCGCGCCTTGGCGGTCAATCCCAAGCTGGTGCTGCTCGATGAGCCGGTTTCGGCGTTGGATGTTTCGATTCAGGCCGGCGTCATCAACCTGCTGGAAGACCTGCAGAACAAGCTCGGCGTGGCCTACCTGTTCGTGGCGCATAACCTGTCGGTTATTCGCCACATCTCCAGTCGGGTGCTGGTCATGTACTTGGGCAGCATTATGGAGAACGGCGAGACGAACGAAGTGTTCGACAACCCGTTGCACCCCTACACCAAGGCGTTGTTGAGCGCGGTTCCGGTTCCCGACCCGAAGATCGAGCGCCATCGCCAGCGTATCGTGCTGCAGGGAGAGCTGCCCAGCGCCACCGAGCATATCCAGGGCTGTCCTTTCGCCACGCGGTGCCCGCTGCGCGCGACGCTGAGCCCTGAGCAGCAGCACATGTGCGATACGCAGGTGCCGCAGCTCAAGAGCTGGCCGGAGCTTGGCGGCCAGCAGGCGGCCTGCCACTTCGTTGCAGTCAAATAGTCTTGCAATCCATCGGCGTGGTAGAGTATACAACAATGCGATGGTCGGTTATGCATAATATGCATAACCATTCCATGGCGACGCTGTCACAGAGCGATTAGTATTATCGCAGCACAGTGGTTCGTGGCGGCCACAGGGCAACGGCATGAAACATACCTTTAACCTGCATAACATAAACTTCATGCATATCTCGCCTCAGCAGTCGCCCATCGTTCCGGGGATGGGCGACTTTGAGACGTGCATGTGACGGAGCAATCCGTTGTTGTCCGGAGAGGCGCGAATCTGATAGCAGGTTCGCATTAAAGGAGAGAACGATATGCAGAAAACACTTGGCAAGCAGCTGCTTGTAGCTGGTGCTGCACTGTCCGCACTGGCCATGCTGCTCAGTGGTTGCGGCGCAGGCAATGGCTCAGCCGCGAAGACTACCGGCGCAAGTAAAGAGCAGCCACTCGCGGGCATTCTGACTTCGGATTGGAAGGGCACCCTGCCCGCACCTGATCCTGCGAAGGCCTACAACAATCCGCAAGACTATGACAACGTCAAGGACGGCGGCGAGCTTACGCTCAGCTCCATTTACACGGCAAACTGGAATAATTTCCAGGTGGATGGCAACACCCTGTACATGGGTGATTTCTGGCAGATGTATCAGCCGTCGCTGTGGAACTACACCACCAATGGCGAGGTCAGCCCCAACAAGGACTTCCTCACCGGTGTGAAGGTGACGAGCCAGGATCCGCTGACCATTGAATATGACATCAATCCTGACGCCAAGTGGAACGACGGCACGGACATCGACTGGACCGCGTTCGAAACCACATGGAAGGTCAACAGCGGCAAGGACGAGGCCTATACCCCGACTATCACCGATGGCTATGAGGACATCGCAAGCGTCAAGGCAGGCACCAGCGCCAAGCAGGCCATCGTGACCTTTACGAAGCCGTACTACCCGTACCAAAGCCTCTTCCCGTACCTTCTGAGTCCGAAGTCGGCTGATGCCAAGACCTTCAACTCAGGCTGGATCGACAATCCTCACAACGATTGGGCGGCCGGTCCGTTCATCGTGCAGAGCGCCACCAAGGATCAGGTCGTGTTCGTGCCGAACCCGAAGTGGTGGGGCGCCAAGCCGAAGCTCGACAAGGTGACCTACAAGTTCCTTGAGGACACCGCTACGATCAACGCCTTCAAGAACGGCGAAATCGACGCCGTGGGCGCTGGCAGCAGGGACAACCTCAAGACCGTCATGGGCATGAAGGACGTGCAGCTTCGCTTGGGCTACAGCCTGAGCACCTATGTGTTCGAATACAATGGCAAGGCCGATTCGCTCAAGGACATCGCCGTGCGCAAGGCGCTTACGCAGGCTTTCGATTCGAGCACTTGGAACAAGATCGCCTACCAGGGACTGGACTGGAACCCGCCGCAGCCTGGCTCTGAAGTCGTGCTGCCATTCCAGAAGGGTTACAAGAGCAACCTGCCTGCCGATGCCAAGTTCAGCGTTGCGAACGCCGGAAAGACCCTCGAGGCCGCCGGATACACCAAGGATGACGCCGGATACTACGGCAAGGACGGCAAGGAGATCAACATCTCCTACACCTACTTTGGCGACAGCGCCACCAACAAGGCCAAGGCCCTTGCCTACCAGCAGATGATGAAGACGGCCGGTATCAAGATCACGCTGAACAACCTCGATACGTCGAAGTGGTCCGACACCGTGAGCAAGCACACCTACGAGATCATGCCGCTCGGCTGGAGCGCCACGAATCCGTTCGGCCAGACCTCGCTGTACCAGCTCTACGGCTCTGATTCCTCCTCCAACTTCTCCTTCGTCGGCTCCAAGGAGATCGATGAGAAGCTGAAGAAGGCCACCACCATCGAAGACAACGACGAGGCCATTGCCGCGACCAACGAGGGTGAATCTGCTGCCCTGGAGCTGTACGGCACCCTCCCGACCGATACCCCTCCGACCTACACGGCTGTCAAGAAGGGCTTGGCCAACTTCGGGCCTGCCGGCTTCCAGCTGAAGGATTGGACGAAGATCGGCTGGCAGAAGTGAGTCGTCCGACTCGCCCAGTCTGCTGAATCGCTTCTCCATTCGGCAAGGTTGAGACGTCTGCACAAAGACGTCGGGCATGCCGGTGGTTAGGTCAGTCACAAGGGTCGTCTGCGCATTACGCGTGGGCGGCCCTTTGCGTTGCGCTGTAATAGGCACTGGGACGCCGCGCAGTGAAACACGCACGGCCGGGGACTTGCGTATCCTTAGAGGTCGCATAGAATGAGACAGCATTGAGTTGAATCAATGCTGTCTTGGGCGTTGACGGGTCGGCAATGAGAGAGGCTGCTCCATCGGGTGCGCGTGGTGCCGCAGGGAATGGTCCTTATGCGGCGTGGCGCGATGCTTGGCCGGGGACGCGGCGCAATGCAGCAACACAACATAAAGAGCCACAGAAAAATAAGCCTGTCACCATAAAGTTCATCAATACCATCAATACAAGGAATGCGAGAGTTTCTCACATGTATGTCGATCAGACCCGCAATCAGAAGGCGGGCAATCTCAGATGGATACTGCCTTACTGCAAACCCGATTTGCCGCGTGTGGCTGGGGCACTGGTGCTGTTCTTAGTCAACAATACGATCGCCATGATCATGCCATTGCTTGCCGGAATGATCGTCGACCAGGTCATCATGCAGCGGCATTTCGACAGGCTCACGCGTCTATGCGTGCTCATGGTCGTGCTCACGGTGGTACGCGTCGGCTGCCGGTATGGCTACCAGATGTGGATGGAGCGCTTTGGGCAGAATTCGATCTATCGTCTCGTGTGCGATGAATACGAGAAACTGCACGAACTCGACTTCACCTACTTCAACCACACGCGCACCGGCGACATCATGAGCCGCATGACTTCGGACACCGATGCCATTCGCCATATGCTCAGCTGGGTCACCTATCAGGTGGCCGACTGCGTGGTCATGTTCGTCGGCGCGTTGTGCGTCATGTTCGCCATCGACTGGCGGCTTGCCTTGGCCCTCGCCTGCGTGGCCCCGATCATGTTCATACTCACACGCGAGCTTGCGAGCCATGCGCGGCCGCTTTTTTTCGCCATCCGCAACTCGCTGGCCGATATGAACTCCATGGTCGAAGAAAATATCGAGGGCAACCGTGTGGTCAAAGCCTTCGTGCGCGAACCCTTTGAAACCGAGAAATTCGACGAACACAACGACGACTACATGCGTCGCAACATGGATCTGGCAAAAAACAGCCGCAAATACATGCCTTGGCTTGACGGCTTCGGATTCTCGTTGGAAATCATCACGCTCGGCTTAGGCGGCGTGCTGGTCATGCAGGGTTACATGACTTTGGGCAATCTCGTGAGCTTCAACAGCTTCCTATGGATGATCGAGGCCCCGGTGCGCCAGTCTGGCTGGCTGATCAACGACTGGCAGCGGTTCAATGCGAGCTGTATCAAGATACGGCGGCTCCTGACTGCAAAGTCCCGCATCGTAGAGCGGCCTGAGGCTAAAGAGTCCGTCGAGCAGGCCGTCTCCATTCGCTCCCGTGTCGATGGCAGGCCATCGGTGACCACGCCGGAGCGCATCAGCGGCGAGATCCACTTCGAGCATGTCAGCTTCGCCTTCCCCGACGATCCGGATACGCCTGTGCTCAAAGATCTGGACTTCTTCGTGCCGGCAGGCTCGAAGCTCGGCATCTTGGGCGAGACGGGGGCGGGCAAGTCGACACTGGTGAGCTTGATTTCGCGCTTCTACGATCCCACGTTCGGCCGCGTGCTCATCGACGGCATTGACGCGCGTGACTGGCCGCTGGCGATGCTACGCAGCCAAGTCAACATCGTGGCGCAGGACACCTTCCTGTTCTCCGACACGATCGGCAGCAACATCGGCTTCGGCGTGCACGCCGATCGCGATGAGCATTTCATTCATCAGATGGCGAGCATCGCCGGCGCGGACGACTTCATCCGCACGATGCCGCGCGGCTACGAGACGATTGTAGGCGAGCGTGGAGTCGGGCTGTCCGGTGGACAGAAACAGCGCCTGAGTCTGGCCCGCGCCTTGGCCGACGATCCTGCGATCCTGATCATGGACGACACTACATCGGCCGTTGACATGGAGACCGAGGCGGAGATTCAGAAGCATCTGCGCGACATGGATATCGCCAAAACCATCGTAACCATCGCCCACCGCATTTCGTCCGTTAAAGACGCGGATCTGATCCTCGTTCTGGAGCACGGACGTATCATCGAGCGCGGCACGCACGAGGAGCTTGTTGCCGCGCACGGACGCTACTGGGAGATCTATCACAAGCAGCTGGGCTTGCAATCAGGCCAGTCCCAGGGATTCAGCGAGTAAGGAAGGGGTGACAACTATGGCGCAACGCAATACCTATCGCGAAGACGAAGAGCTTGAAGAGCAGATCAATATGCACGACATCCTGCGTGTCGGCCGCTATCTGAAGCCGTACGCAGGAGCCGTCGCGCGCATCATGGCTGTGGTGGTGCTCATGAGCTGCATCGAAGTCTCCTTGCCGTACCTGACTAAAGTCGCCATCGACTCGGCTCTTCCGAACAAGGATTATGGCCTGCTCGGCACGCTGGTGGGCATATTCGCCGTACTGATCGTGTTCTTCGAGCTGGGGCTGCGCTACCGCACGCTGGCGATCACACGCGTCGGCCAGCTCATGCTCAAGGACATGCGCCGCGACATCTTCACGCATATCCAGACGCTGCCGTTCAGCTACTTCGATTCGCGGCCGCACGGCAAGATCCTCATCCGTGTCGTCAATTATGTGAACACGCTCTCCGACACGCTTTCTTCAGGACTGATCAACGTGATCTCCGACGTGTTCACCTTCATCATCACGCTGATTGTCATGTTCGCGATCGACTGGCGGCTTGCGCTGTGGAGCCTCATACTCTTCCCGCTGCTCATCGTATGGGTGCGGGTGCTGCAGGTATTCCAGCGCCGCGCCTATCAGAAGCTCTCCAACAAGCAGAGCAATCTGAACGCTTACATCCACGAGTCGATCGCTGGCGTGAAGACCACGCAGACCTTCGCGCAGGAGCGCACGCAATTCTCGACGTTCCAGGGGCAGGAGAGCGATGTGCGCAGCGCGTGGATGAAGGCCGTGCACATCCAGTTCCTCATGTGGCCTGGCGTGCAGATCATCTCCTCGAGCACCATCGCGTTCATTTATTACACGGGCATTATGGGCTTCGGCGGTGTAAGCGTCACGACGGGCGTACTCATCGCCTTCGTGGGCTACGCGAACAACTTCTGGAACCCAGTGATCAACATCGGCAACTTCTATAATCAGCTCATCACCTGCTCTGCATACCTTGAACGCATCTTCGAGACCTTGGACGTGCAACCCGAGATCGTCAGCAAGCCGGACGCCGCAGAGTTGCCGTTGATCCGCGGCAAGGTCGACTTCAACGATGTCGTGTTCCGCTACGAGCCCGATGGCCGCAATATCCTCAATCTGGTTGACCTGCATGTCGAGCCGGGCAAGACGGTAGCACTCGTCGGGCCGACCGGCGCCGGGAAAACGACCATTATTAATCTGCTGTCAAGGTTTTATGATGTGTCGGAAGGCTCGGTGACCATCGACGGCTACGATGTGCGCGATGTGACGCTGCCGTCCCTGCGACAGCAGATGGGTGTCATGCTGCAGGACACCTTCATCTTCTCTGGCAACGTGCGCGAGAACATCCGTTACGGCAAACTCGATGCCACCGACGAGCAGATCGAGGCCGCCGCCAAGGCTGTGCACGCCCACGAGTTCATCATGGAGCTGCCCAATGGCTACGATACCGTCGTCGAAGAGCGCGGCTCCACGCTCTCCGCCGGGCAGCGCCAGCTGATCTCCTTCGCCCGTGTGCTCCTTGCCGACCCGCGCATATTGATCTTGGACGAGGCGACGAGCAATATCGACACCCGCACCGAAGAAGCGCTGCAGGCGGGTTTGAACCACTTGCTCACCGGCCGTACGTCGTTCATCATCGCCCACCGGCTCTCGACCATCGAGAACGCGGACGAGATCTATTACATCGACCATGGCCAGATTGTCGAGCATGGCTCGCATGCCGAACTCCTCGAGAAGAAGGGCGCTTACTACCGCCTCTACGAGTCGCAGTACGCGATGATCCGCGTGAGCGTCGGGGCGCAGGCATAGGTGTGAACGGCGTGAGGGCGCTGCGGGCAGGGGATGGCGAGGCAGCCGGCCAACTGCTATTTACCGCTCATTGGCAGGAAACGGCAGGTACAGTCGGGCTGGTTAAACTGCCCGCTGCGTCAGCGCCCTCGTCTAACGCGATTTTTCAATGTTTTCGCGTTAGATGAGGCTATATATCCACACTTAAAACGATTTCGGGCGGCTTTCCGTTAGCTGGGGAAGTTTTCCATGCCGAACACAATTGATGGGCAATTGATGAACGATTCCGGCACGGCTGTACCACACAGAACCCACAGCGAGCGTAGCTGATTGCCCCTGCACATTGAATCTACGAGGGAGAGCATCGGCGAATTGCGCGGCATCACGCCGGGAGAGCCTCTGGGCAAGGCATAGGATACGCCTATATATCGGGTCGGCAGGCCTGGGTAGTAGACTCGGCGCAGGCGGCGCGAGATGCGGCGCGCGTGAGGATATCGGCGTTGCGGCGGGCTGAATGCCGTGCCGCTGGCCAGGTTCGGCGAGCTGAGGGGTATGAGGTGTGTAATGGCGCAGGATGACAAACGTTCCGAAGACGCACAGGGATACCGCTTCACTGACGAGCAGCGCGAGGCCATCGCCACGTTGGCTGCCACGAATGTATATGCCAGGCAGTCGAAGTGGAAGACGTTTCGCGAGCTCCCCAAACGCGATAAATGGCCTTTCTTCGTCCAGCATTTTCTGCTTGGCACGGTCGCGGTCGCGGTCGCGCTCGCCATCGTCATCGCCATGGCCGTGACTTTCTTCACCAAGCCGCCTGATCCGTTGGTCAGCGTCCAAGGCGTCAACATGCCCGGCTATTCTGCACAGCTGGCTGAGCTGAACGCAGGATTCAGGCGGCAGCTGGATATCAGCGATAAGCGTCTCGTGCAGATCGATGATTCGCTGAGCGTCGGGGAGAACGGGGACGCGGACGATTCGGCCAAGATCATGACGATGGTTTCGGCCGGGCAGATCACCATGCTGTTCGCAGCGCCCAAGGATTTCGCCACGTTGGCCGAACGAGGATATATATCCAAGCCGGTCGATGCACTCACCGCTCGTCAAATGCGCAGGTTTTCCGGCGCGCTGGTCGACGCTCATGGCCAACATGTCGCCGACCCGGCTGAAGCGGTCGGTTTGGATTTGTCCCAATCACGCACATGGGCTGCGTGCGGACTGCCGAACGGCACGATTCTCGGCTTCAGCAATATGACTTCCGGCAAGGACTACCCCCGCCGATTCGTGGAGTATCTGCGCTTCGCATAGGGGCCGCGGGATAGTATGGCCAAGAGATCCATTGATACCGTTGATAAGGGAGTCGACTGTGCGCCGTTTTGCCGTTGGTTACGAATACCTGTGCCGCATCGTGCTGATGCTGATGGTGAGCCAGGTCGCGTTCCTGGTTCATACGGTCATGGGGCTGGTGCTCGGCGGCTTCTTCCCATCCGTGGCTGCGCTGTACGCGACATTCCGCACTTGGCTGCTGGATGTGACGGATCGCTCTTGGTCGATCAACCGGACTTGGGCGACGTTCCACCGCGCATGGCGCGAAGAAATTGTTTCGGCGAACCTCTTCGGCTGGCCGCAACTGGCGGTGTGGGCGTTGCTGCTATGGGACTATTATCTGGTCAACTGGAACGATATGGGCACGATCGGCATTGCGCTTTCAGGCGTGCTGCTGGTGCTCAATGTGCTGTACGGACTGTTCGTGCTGGTCTCGTGGGCGGTGCGCGCGAACTTCGACGAGAAACCGACATGGATCGTGCGCACGTCGCTGCAGATGGTGATCGCCCGTCCGTTGTGCTCGGTTATGATCGTGGCATTGCTGGTTGCGACGTCGTGGGCCTATTACACATGGCCCGGCCTTGCCGCGGCGCTCGGCCTGACCGTGCCCGGCTATGCCGTGATGATGGCTATCTACTCTTTTGGCCGGCTGCCCGGCATGGACGTGCATGTGCTCGAACCGCTTGAAGAGCGCAAGAAAAACAAAGCTCGCAGAATGCAGGGATCCCGTGAATCCCGTGAAGGCCGCTAGCGGCGGGGAAAGCTGAGCCTGCGGCGTCGTAGAATATCGAAAATGGCTGGTACGACTTCGCGGCATTGAATTGTGAATCATATTGCGTTGCAGAGGGGATGCGGAATACCGTCCGCCACGGCACAAGCTGTGACAGCGCGCCCAGCTATTCCGGGATTCACCAACCGCTCTTCCGGATTTTCGTATGATCTATTCCCGGATTTAGGCGTTGCTGTCCCGAACGGGTCGGGTCGGCTCCGCAGGCGCCGCGTCCTTCCACGCGCCGGGCATTGCTGCGCCTGCGCGTCGCCGCACATATACCCGGTGTGCATACACTGGGCCATATGAGCCATCATCATCGCAACCGCAGCTGGGCGCCGTTCCCCGAGCCGCTTCCCGAGGGCGTGCGCGTGATCGACGACCACACGCATGTCGCTTCGGTGGTGCCGTTCGCCCGCGAGATGCAGCGGCAGGCCGAGGAACGATCCCAGCCGGAGGTACCGGTGTATGGCGTGGATGAGCTGCTCGGTCAGGCCGATGCGGTCGGTGTGGAAGGCATCATTGATGTCGGCTGCGAATTGCCGAATCTCATGACCGCCGTGCAGATGGCGATCGAGCACCCGGGCGTCGTGCATGCCGCGCTCGCGATCCATCCGAATGAGGCGGTGCTGCATGGGCATCGCGGCGTGCCTGGGCCGGATGGGCTTCCGATCATGTATAAGCCGTACCACGACACGAGTTTCGAGGATGCGCTCGCCGAGGTCGCGCGGCTTGCCAAGGCATACCCGAGCCAGGTCGTGGCGATCGGCGAGACCGGCATGGATCTGTTTCGCACCGGGCAGGGCGCGAAGGAGCTCCAGCGCGAGGCGCTCCGTGCGCATATCGCGCTGGCGAAGGAGCTCGACCTTCCCATGCAGATCCATGACCGCGACTCGCACAGGGAGGTCATCGAAACGCTGCTAGCCGACGGCAGCCCTGCGCGCACGGTGTTCCATAGCTATTCCGGTGACGCCGAAATGGCGCGTATCGCCAAGAGCCAAGGCTGGTATCTCAGCTTCTCCGGCACAGTGAGTTACACAGGCAACGACGGCATCCGAGAATCCGCCCGCATCGTCGGGCCGGAGCATATCATGGTCGAAACCGACGCGCCTTACCTGAGCCCCATGCCCTACCGCGGCCGCACCAACGCGCCCTACATGATCCCTTACACCCTTGCCGCGCTCGCCGAAGCCATGGGCATGACGCTCGCCGAAACCGCCCAGGCCACGCGGCGCACCACGCGGATGGTGTACGGCATCTGAAGAGGACAGCGCGGCGAATGCGTTGGCATGCCCATACCCCCGTGTTTCGTTGTGCTGAGCCGTACAACCCGGCGGGTTGTACGTAGGTGAAGTGAGGCTCCGCAAAGGAGCTGAAGGACGGTGGCGCAGGCACTGTCAGTTTGCCGGAACAAGAATGGCGAATTTCTGCGGTTTTGCATTTTCCGAAAATGTCACAGAACGAACCATACCGCACGGAAACCGCGCATAACGAAGGAACGCGTCACACAATGCCGACGTCGATCGCCTTACCGCCTCTTCTGCACGCCCCTTTGCCCGCCCGTTTGTGAAGAGAAGTTGGCATCTGCAGGCAGGCAGTATAGACTGGCGGCTTGTCTTAATAAGTGTAGACACAAGCTTATGAGAGATACTGGAACAGGCCAGCGCAGCTGACGAGAGGCTGACGGATAGTCGGCCAGACAGCTGGCGAAGAGCCGGTCAGCGCCCGGCGGCCAGTCGACGAGTATACAGAGAGTCTGCGCAACGGAGGATGCATCATGGTGCGGTCGCATCGTAACAAGGCGGCAAAAGAGTCGGAGAGCAACGACCAACGCCATAGCCATAGACAGCAGGGGCAAGTAAACCGGACCGGTCAGATAGGCCGGCGGGCGGGAAAATCGACGCAGAACGCCGCGAATAGCGTGGCGGAGGACGAGAGTGCGTTGCTGCGGGCCGATACGTTCACGAATGCACCGAAGGTTTCGCACAGGACGCTCACTAAAGAGGAGCGTGAAGAACTCGTCAAACAGGAGAAGAGCGAGCGCCAAGAGGAGCAGCGCCTCGCCGAGATGGCGGACAAGGGGCCGCTGGCGCGTTGGTGGATCCGGGTGCAGCGCGGACGGGACAAGGTCTCGCTTGGCATGGCCATCGTCGCGCTCGGCGTGGTCTATGGCGACATCGGCACTTCGCCCTTGTACACCGCGCAGACATTCCTGGCAGGTCAGGGCGGCTTAGGCAATATCGACCGTGGGGCCGTGCTTGGCATGCTCTCGCTGGTATTCTGGTCGATCACGCTGATCACGACCGTCAAATACGTGCTCATCGCCTTGCGCGTTGACAACAATGGCGAGGGCGGCATCTTCGCGCTGTACTCGCTGATTCGCAAATACGGTGCGTGGCTTACGATTCCGGCCATGCTCGGCGGCGCGGCCTTCCTCGCA
>NZ_JALCCV010000040.1 GCF_022640935.1 Bifidobacterium sp. | reverse complement strand
TGGAGGCGACAGGGAGCAAATGCACACGATTGTGGAATGGCTGCAGACGAACATCGACAAGATCATGCTGCTCGTAGGCGCGGTGCTTATTGCGGCGTTGCTGGCCAATATCACCAGCCGGCTGCTGCGCAAGGTGCTGGAGCGCTCACAGGTGCCGAACGCCTCGATCTTCATCAATCTCGCGCGGCTGACGATCTGGCTATTCGCGGCTACGTTCGTGATGCGGCCCGTGTTCGGCATCAATCCGACCACCATTCTCACGGCGCTCGGCGTTGGAGGCCTGGCACTGTCGCTGGGCATGCAGGACACGATCGCCAATGTAGTGGGAGGCTTCGCGCTGATGGTCGGCAAAGTCATCGGCCCTGGCGACATCATCACCGTTTCGGGCGTGACCGGCACGATCAAAGACATCACTTGGCGCCAGACCGTGATCGTGGAGCGTGGCGGCAATGAGCTCGTCGTCCCCAATTCCGTGCTCAACACTTCGCTGCTCGAACGTGTCGTCCCGGCCGCGGAAAGCTGCGCCATCGTCCCCTTCACCGCGAAAGCCGGAAGCGACGCCGCTGACATCTCGCGGCGCATCATCGCAGCGGTGCAGCATGCGACTTCCGACATCACCAATCCGGCGAATCCACCGTTGGTGAATTTCACCGGTTTCACGCCCTACGGCGTCGAAGGAAAGGTGCTGCTGTTCGCCCGCCCCGGAGTGCCGCTCGGCACTGTCTGCGACGCCGCAGTGCGGGCCTTGGCGGACGCCGAATTCATCGAGCAGGGCGCCGCCGCACGAGTGTGATGCGGATCGGCTCAGATCCAGCTTAAGCTGCCAGGCAAAAGCATTCCGCGACGCTCATCTGACGAATCGGCAACCTTGGCTATATTCCCGAATACACCCTGATGCAGCCTCGCCAAAACCATGGAATGCCGCTACCTAGAGAAGCCCTGCCACCAGCGCATAAGCGATCATCAGCAGGCACAGCACGGTATAGCCGATCATGCCCACGTTCCACAACGCGGTTCTGGCGCGCATGCCGCGCGGCAGTTCCTCAGGCGCAACATAGAACTCGACGCGCCGACGCCGGATGATCAGCAAAACGATGCCCGCCGCCAGCAACGACATCATCGCCAAACCATAGACCGCGGCTACGCCAAGCCCTGTGACCGACGCTGCTCCGAGCCCCTGCAGCCGGTCGAGAGTCTCCTGCGAGGAACCTCCCGCTTGCAACGCATCGAGCAGCTTGGGATCGATTTGCCTCATCACCCAAGGAGCCACTATTCCGCCGTTGAAATTGACAAGCATATGCATCGCCATCGAATAGCGCAGCCGCGATGTGCGCATGTATACATACCCAAGCACCAGTCCCAGCCCGAATGCATAGAAGAACTGGAACAAGTTGCCATGCAGCAGGCCGAAAGCGAGCGCCGATACGACGATCGCCAGCCGTTCGCCGTATCGGCGCAGACGGCTGATGAGCTGCTTGCGAAAGATCCATTCCTCTAAGGCAGGGCCGATAACGACCATGACGACGAATACGGTCAGCGGGTCGCCGGACGTCGCCAATTGCGATATTTCGCTGACCGCCGTGCCGCGCGAAAGAACATATGACAGCACCATGCCGATGATGTTGCCGAGGTACATGATCGGCACGCACATGATCAGCAGCTCGACGAATCTCCTCGCCCCAAGCGGGAAATGCCGCGTGCGCAGTGCGGGAGCCGCACGCATCATGAGCACCGCCAGCGGCATCGCGATTAGATAGAGCGGCCCATTGGAAGCCAGGAGGAAAACCCAAGTCGGTAGTTTGTCCAGTTCAATGCCGAACTCCGGGAGCCCAATGAAAACCGCATACTGCAGAGCGATCCACACGATCAGCATCGTGGCGAGCGCGAAACCGATGCGCGAGAAACGCCGGCGCGCCAGCTGCCACCAAGGCGACCCGATCACCGGGTAGTATTCGGGGCCGGTCTGCCTTGCGCCGGGATCAGCTTCCTTCATGTCTGTGTTCTTTCCCTCGCCGTGTTTTTCCGTAGCGTTTTCGCCATACTATCGACACTACCGCCTATCGGCATTATCCGCCCTGCGCGCTGTGCGGCCCGCCTTGTGCGCGCTCAATCCTATCGGCGCCCTGGCAGGCCCGTCGGTGTCGTATGCGCGAAACGCCAGAGGCTGCCGCCCACGCATCGATCGGGTTCGTTGTCACTCGGCGCCACTCGGTGCGCGTTCTTCGAGCGCGCGTTCTATCAGGGCCGTGATGAGCTCGCCGTAGCTGACGCCGCTCGCCTCCCAGGCTTTGGGGTACATCGAGATCGGCGTGAATCCGGGGATCGTGTTGATCTCGTTGACGACGACGCCGCCATCGGCGCCCACGAAGGTATCCACACGGCACAAGCCGGCGCCGTCGACTGCTGCGAACGCGGCGACGGCGATCTCCTGCACGCGGCGCAGCGTCGCCTCGGGCAGGTCGGCAGGCACCTGCACATGAGAAGCGCCGGAATCCAAGTATTTGCTGTCGAAATCGTAGAACTGGCCTCCGCTGGACCCGCGCCGATCCAGCACGATCTCGCCCGGCCAACTGGCCTGCGGCGCCCCGCCGACATGCGGCGCAAGCACAGCGCATTCGATTTCGCGCCCGTCCATGCCCTGCTCGATCAGCACTTTCCAATCATGTTCGGCCGCCTCGCGCACCGCCGCACCCAGCTCGGCGGCATCGCCCTCACATTCCACTTTGCTCACGCCAAAGCTCGATCCGGCGCGCGACGGTTTGACGAACAACGGATAGCGCAAACCAGCCGACCGCACCCGGGCGAGGTATTCGCCGGCTGCGGTTTCGAATGCTGCCCTGATGGCCGCCTCGCCCATTGCGGCCGCTTGATGGATTCGGCGCGTATCGACAGTGATGCTTGGTGTGACCGGGATGCCGGCGGCCTTGAGGAGTATCTTCGTGAAATGCTTGTCCATGCAGGCGCTGGACGCGAATACGCCGCAGCCGGCATACGGCACGCCCAGCAGATCGAGCAGGCCCTGCACAGTGCCGTCCTCGCCATGGGGGCCGTGCAATACCGGGAGCACCGCATCGATATGGCCCAGCGAGTGAAGTGCGCTGCGTGGGCCCGAACCCGAAGCCGAAGCCACAACTGAATCAGCGACGAAGAACCCGTCGCATCCCCGTCCGAGATCCAACACCACACGGCGCATGCCATTGCCCTCGCGCACGACCGGCAAGGGCTCGTCAGCGAGGTCGAAATCGCGCGGATCTGTGCCGCCGACCAGCCAATCGCCCGATTTCGTTATGCCGATCGGCACCGCCTCGAAGCGTTCCTCGTCCAACGCGTCCAGCACGCAGGCCGCGGAGATGCAGGAAATGGAGTGTTCGTCGGACTTGCCGCCATAGAGCAGCACGATGCGCTGTTTGCCCATATCAATCCTCACGAGAGTATTCACGAATAGTGACACCGTCTTGTCCGCACAAAACGGCCCGACGGCCGCCCGTTCGCAATTGCGACGCCTCTGCCTGCCAGATTACTCGGCCGAGTGTCGTTCATGCTGCCCGGGGTTTCGATTATCCGGTTATGCCGTATGCCTGCCACCGTCCGCACCTGGATTGCAACGCACGGATTGCGCGCCGCATGGCCGGTGCCCTGCCGACATCGCGTTCATGCGCCCGGCCCGCACGCTCGATTCACAGCCACGAACCAGCGCACGCGCTCCGCGTGTTCAATCCATGCATATGCCGCGCTGCCGCCCAAGGCGCTCTGCATCGAAGTCCGGCGAGACTACTGCGGTTGATCGTCGCTGAGTTTATTCTTCACTCACGCCGGTGCCGCACAGTTCGGCAAGCATCTGCACGCACGATATGCCCTCGTCCAGCACGCGGCTCATCGCGCAGGCCAGCGGAGTCCGCACCTTGAGCCTGCGGCCCAACGCCACCACCGCGTCGGTGGTCGGTACACCTTCAGCCACACCATTGCTGGCGGCACTCGCCTCGGCCACGCTCATGCCCTTGCCAAGATTGGCACCGAACGTATAATTGCGGCTCAACGGCGAGCCGCAAGTGGCAATCAAATCACCAACGCCAGCCAGTCCTGCGAAGGTCTTCGGATTCGCCCCGGCAGCTTCGCCGAGCGTGGTCAGTTCGGCCAGCCCTCGTGTCTCGATCATGGCAGCCGTATTCTCGCCAAAACCCGCACCCCTGGCCATGCCTACGGCAAGCGCGGTGACGTTCTTGAGCGATCCGCACATCTCCAGGCCAATCACATCAGTAGTGACGAAAGCCTTGAAATACCCGGTCGCGCACGCCGAAGCGACCATGCGCGCGACGTCGATGTCCTCGCATGCCACAACCGTGGCAGACGGCTGCCGGTCGGCGATCTCCTTGCTCAGATTCGGCCCGGAGATGGCTGCGAAACGCTCTGCCGGCAATTCAAGCATCTCGCGCACCACCTCGTCCATGCGCTTTCCGGTGGTGCGTTCGATGCCCTTCATCAGGGAAACGACAATCGCATCATCAGGGATCAGCTTTGCGAACGGTTCAAGTGCCACGCGGGCGAACTGGGCGGCGATCGCCACGACGACAATCCGCGCACCGCGCACTGCCTCGACCCGGTCGCCGGTCGCTGTCACGCTCTCAGGAAGGCGTTCGACGCTGGGCAGGCGCACTGCATTGCGATGATGGCGCTGTATGCCTTCCACGATTTCAGGCTCGCGCGCCCACATGGTCACCTCGTTGCCAGCATCCGCCAGCACCTGTCCGAAAGCCGTGCCCCAAGCCCCCGCGCCCAATACCGTGATCTTCATCTCAGTTCCCGCTCCTTTGCCGTGGACCGTATGTGCAGTATATATGCCTTGCCATGCTACCGCCCGCCTTGACTTTGGGACTGCGTGGCGCCGTTTTTACAGTTGATTAACCTGCCCGCGAACTGAAGACGCCAACGGAGTTCATGCCTTCCTATATCAACTCGTTGACTTCGCAACCTTGGCGAACGCCCAGCCTCGACTACGCGGAGTCCGCCGGATTCCGCGTTTAACGGCTCAGCGGCTCAGCGGCTCAGCGCGATTTTCGGCTCATCGTGCGGAAGTCCCAATATCCCTCAGCGGGAGGCTGCTCACCGCGTATCTCGGCCATCAGGGTTTCCATCCGCGCGCGCACGCGACGAGCCAGCTCGTCGGCCAGCTCAAGCGGCGGCTCCTCGCCCCACTGGGTCATATCGCCGAGCAAGTCGGAATAATCCAGCTGTGCGTCATAGCACATGACGACGTTCTTGCGCGGCCAAGGCAGCCAGAGATTGATGCTCGCCGCGCCCCATGTGACAGCGCAGAACAGCGGCACCTGACGCCCCAGCCGACGCGAGGCCTCGAGCGCGATGACACCGACGCCGTCCTTCATGCTCATCGGCCACTTGAGCGGATCGCGGGTCAACGTGCCTTCGGGCCAGATCGTCAAAGGCCTGCCGGAAGCGAGGATCCCGATGGATTCCTCTTCGATCACACGCGCCTTGCCGCTGCGTCGCGGCACCGGCTGCATGCCGACCAGCCGGAACCATTTGCCGAGCACCGGCCAATGCGCCAGCTCCGCCTTGGCCATGAACCGCGGCCGCCTGCCCATATGAAACAACGTCATCATCGGCACGAACACGTCGTACATCGTCACATGGGACGCCGCGGTGATGAACACGCCGGTCTCGGGAATGTTCTCCAAACCCCAGGCACGCACCATGCTGTGCAGCCGCATCACGGCCGAGACCCCGGCAAGCAGACGCCTGGTTCCTTTGGGATGCTGCGCCTCGATCTCAGCCATATTGGGCGCATGCCCCGGGATGGGCGGCTCGTGCGTCGGATCGACCAAATGATGGCGCTCATCGAGTTTGCGCACCTGCTCATTGCTCAGCGGCTTCACGGCCGAACGTGGTGACGGTTTTCCTTTGGAGGTCATGCCCCTATTGTGCCGCAAGCGCCGAACGAACAAGCCATAGAGCCACGCATACAACCTATTCCCCAATTGAGAAGAATGCGCAACACCCACAAGAACCGCCTTGCCGATGCCACCTGCCTCAGCGACCCGACTATAGGTCTCCTACCCTGGCAACGCCGACAGCCACTTTGCGAGCATCACGTCTGCACGACATTCTCCGGTCTCCAAGGCATCCAACATCGTTGACGGTCTTGGCGTGTCGAAATCCCAAGCCTTCGACCACATAGGCGCGTTTCGCATGACACAGTCGAGCGATCCTCAATACGATGCCAGCATGCAGATTGTCTCCCGGAACACATTCTTCACTCTCGACGAGGCGCAGCGGCTCGCCGGCGAGCAGCGCCTGGCTTGCGCGCAAGTTGTCAAGCGCACCAAGCGACCGCTCATCTTCAGCCATATCACCCTTCTGAAGCTGTGCGGCATGAGCGTCAGCGTGCCCAGCACATTAGACAGCACGCTGCTGCACGTCACAGCCAATTCGGCGCAACGGCTCTCACATCTGCGCGGCGTACAGAATCATCTATGGACGAGCCCTATGACCACTACGCAGTTCGGCGACGGCATCGCCGGGGTTTCGGTAGAGCAGGCTGTCTGCCAGATGGCCGCGTTCTGCGATCGCGACTCAATGGTCATAATCATGGACTGGCTCACGTGCAACAATCCCGATATGAAACAGACCACCCATGAGGATCTGGCGGATTTCATCTATAGCAGCGGCCCCTTCCGCGGGGTGCGAGTCTGCAAAGAGGCTCTTCCCCTCAGCGTCGAGGGAACGGACTCTCCGCAGGAAACCCATATTCGTCTCAAGTTTCCTGAAGTCGGGCTCCCTGTCCCGGAAGTGAATCCGACTATCATCGACACCGTTGAAAGCAATCAATTCCAAGTCGATATGGCATATCTCAAACAGCAGGTGATCATCGAATACGACGGTGAATACCATTACGCCAGAAGCCGCTGGGTATATGACCTTCACAAACGAAATAGATTGCAGAGTCTCGGGTGGAAGGTCTTCGTCGCGACCAAAGCAGTGTTTTCAAGTGAGGCATCGCTGCATAACTTCGTGATGATGGTCGCCGACGCTCTCGCCCTGGCCGACAAGGCCATTCGCCAGTTTGGCCGCCCGAACTGGTGACCCAACGTACGAAGGCGAATCCTCACGTTCACGGGCGAAAAGAACTTCACACCCCGCTCTGATGGGAGGCGAAAAAGCATAGGGCAAGCCGAAAACGCCGGTTTGCCTCACAACATCATTTATTCAGCACTTTATTCGCCAATTAAGCACTTGCGAAAGTAGCCGGAAAATGGCGCGACCTCAGAATGGCTTAAATTCAACGTTTTCCAAAACAACTCATCCCTCGGCGCCCCTTGTAAAGTCTCATCTTGAGACAAATCTGCTTAATAGATTCGGAAAGCTCCGCAGATTGCCATCCAGCTCGCTGTGATCAAGTTCATTGCCACACGACTCACCGGCACTCGCCTCATTGCCTATTGACGTTCATTGCGTCTCATGCCCTTCGCCCGCAAGCTGTCATGAGGCGATATCGTCTGCTCATGAAATCTATTAAGCACCTTTCCCGGTCTTGCATGGTTTTTACCCCATGCGTTCCGAAATCAAGTTATCCAGAAACACTGTAATTTCAACGTTTTCGTCACTTCATAAATCCGTGGCTACTTTCGCATGTGCTTAATAGACGAAAAATCCGCCTAATTCATGCACAACCGTGCAGGACAGAGGATTCCATCCCCGATCCGTCACTCAGCCTGATATCTCTGACACGGGGACGATCGAAGAAACCAAACGTTCTGCGCGACCAGGCAGCTCCCGATCAGCGTCCTGCGCAGCCTTCGCTAAATCGCTCAGATAACCGACTCACCCGAGCGCGATGCGGGTGTAGTACTCTTCGTCATCCTCGTGGTCGATGCGCGCGCCGAGATGCCGCTGCACCGCGAGCGAGGCCAAATTGTCCTTGTGCACCGCAAGATAGGCCTCGTCGATGCCCAGCGCCTTCGCCTTTTCCAGCACGAGCCGAAGCCCTTGCGTCGCATAGCCGCGGCCGCGATACTCAGGCGCGATACCGTAGCCGATATGGCCGGCGCCTTCGCGCAGCTTGTCGTTCAAACGCTGACGGAGGTTAACGATGCCGACATAGTCGCCGTCATCATTGACAAGTATGTATTTGGTGCCTGGGACCCAGGTAGGTTTGATGCCGATTCCTGCGCTCATGCGTTCGAGCGCATGCAGGTACCGCACGAACTCCTCGCCGCTCATGCCTGCAGCGTCATTCTCGAATCCGTGCTCGTTCGCCGGGAATTTCATGAACAGCGCATACGTTCTCTCCAGGTCGCCCCGCCACGCCTCAAGCAATTGCATGGGATAAGGGTATCGCCCGTGTGTGACGCAGACACTGGGCCCGGCAGACACATGCGATGGCGAACAACTGCGCATTCGCCGCCGTCAGTCGGCGCGACTCCGGCGCGTTCGAGGAAATACTCGGTCGGATGCTTGATGCCGAGCGACGTGAAGTCCAGCCATTCTCGATGACCTTCACCCTGTACAGGGCCGGCGCGCTGAGGAAGGGCATATAAGCCGGGATCGGCGCCACGATGTCGTTGCCGGATTTGACGATTTCCCGCAGGAAAACCTCGTATGCCTCAGGCACGTCGGGAATCGGGCGGATGCAATCCGGACGACATCCCAGCCGCAATGGCGTGGCGCTGCTGCCAATCCGCGCAAGCCTGCGCCACCAGGCGCTTCCACGGCTCGGGGATATGTCCGAGTGCGCATTCCTCGGTCGCATCCGCTAACGCTTTCTGGATGCACGACGCCAAGCCGTAGTCCATTTCGACGATGAACGCGTCTATGGAGCCGGGGTGGCAGGGTGACGGAGCCCTTTGCCGCTGCCGCGATTGGCGAGGTCGCCAACCGTCTCGTGATCGATGAAGTCCGGGTTGAAGCCACTTGCGGCGCCAGCGGCGGGGCTTGGCGACAATATTCGCAGCGGCGCGTCAGCAGCAGCGGGCGCCAGTGCATCCATGGCCGCATTGTGCATGAATCAAGTCGATTTCGCTCTGCCCTTCGAACGGTTAGAGCCACCCCAACGATGGTTATAACGGACTGTGCCTTGCGGCGAGTGGCCATACGAGGTTATTCGGGCACAGCACAGCCGATTTTATGCGAGCTGCTTTCGTGACGCCCGCCGAGTCTCACCCTTGACCATGGTCAGCGTCGGGCGGTCGTCGTCTTTGCGCGGCACGAAGAACACCTCACGACAGGCGTTCTCGTCTTTGATGGGTCATGCCATAAGATCATCGCGCAGACACGTCCACATGGAGAGACAGGGGCACGATGAAAGACCCCATGTCGGTCTCCACTAGATTCTGCGTCGCCCCAGTAGTCGTCTGTGGGAGGGGTGATGCCAGACGAGAATCCGACGGCCTTGGCCGGCGAAATCAGATTCGCCCGGCAGATCTCGTATCCGGCGATACAATGCTCATCCTTGGCAGAAACCAAAGGGACGGGCTCCCAAGCCGAATCATATCGTTTGGCGATGCCGGAAGATCTGCTGACCAGCAGCAGCAACGGATCTTGTCCGAGGGAATCCGTCTTGAGATTCTCGCTGATTGCAGGGAAATCGGAAATGATGCTGCATCGAAATATCAGTGCGCAGCCGGCCATGCCCTGCGAAAGCGCATCCGAGGATTCGGGCGGTTCCATCTGCATGATGCCCAGCCGCACATCCGACGACCAGCTCATATGCACCAGAACCCTGGCCGCAAACGAGGATCATATCGAAGGCAGCGCCACTAGCCGAATATGCGATGCGCCATGACGGGCGTATTCCTCGATGTCCTTGCGCGCCAACGTAAGCCGGTTGTCGATCAGCTGCCCGTGGCGGGAGAGGATCAGCCCTATCGGCCTCAGTTCGGCGCCATGCGGGGTGCGCCGAACCATCGTGGTTTTCAGCTCCGCTTCGCATTTCCTGATCTGCTTGCTGATGGCGGGCTGCGACCACCCCGTCTCGCGGGCTACCGCCGAGAAGGATCCGAGGCGTTCGATATTCCACAGCGTCACCATTACCTGTGGTTTGAGCTGCACCATGTCGGATCCTCTCTGCCTACGCGCTGTTGTACTTTCTGCAGCATTCCGCAACGGGCGATCGCTAGTCGATGTCGGCACCGAGCGCGGTGAGCTTGCCGCGGAAGTCGGCGTAGCCGCGATCGATCAGGCTGATACCGCGCACGTCGGAGGGACCTTTGGCTGTCAGCGCCGCGATAAGGTGGCTGAATCCGCCGCGCAGGTCGGGCACGTCAATGTCGCGGCCTTCGAGCGGGGTCGGCCCGAAGATCACTGCGGAATGCTTGTAGTTGCGCTGTTGGAAGCGGCAGGGCAACGACCCCAAGCACTCGCGGTACAGCTGGATGGTCGCGCCCATCTGGACCAGCGGCTTGGTGAAGCCGAAACGGTTCTCGTACACGGTTTCATGCACGATCGACAGGCCGTTGGCCTGGGTAAGCGCCACGACGAGCGGCTGCTGCCAATCGGTCATGAACCCGGGGTGCACGTCGGTTTCGAGGGCGACCGACTTCAGGTCGCCGCCCGGATGCCAGAAGCGAATGCCCTTGTCGGTGATGTCGAATTCGCCGCCGATTTTGCGGAACACGTTGAGGAAGGTCATCATCTCGGGCTGTGTGGCACCTTTGACGAAAATGTCGCCGTGCGTCGCCAGCGCCGCCGACGCCCAGGATGCTGCCTCGATGCGGTCGGTCAGCGACGTGTGGGTATAGCCTTTGAGCTCCTTAACCCCTTCGATGCGGAAAGTGCGGTCCACGTCCACCGAGATGATGGCGCCCATTTTCTGCAGCACCGCCACCAGGTCCATGATCTCCGGCTCGATGGCCGCGCCGGACAATTCGGTTTTGCCTTCTGCGAGCACGGCGGCGAGCAGCGTCTGCTCGGTTGCGCCCACGGAGGGATAAGGCAGGTGGATTTTCGCGCCATGCAGTCCGTCCGGCGCGGTGATGTGGATGCCGTCCTGATGCTCCTTGTCGACGTTCGCGCCCAGTTTGCGCAGCGTCTCCAAATGGAAGTCGATCGGCCGACCGCCGATGTTGCAGCCGCCCAGCTGCGGAATGAAGGCCTCGCCCAATCGGTGCAGCAGCGGACCGGAGAACAGGATCGGGATGCGCGAGGAGCCCGAAAGCGTATCGACGTCGGCGACATCGGCCAGCTGCACATTCGTCGCGTCGAGGGTGACGATGCCCTTGTCGCCATTGACGTCCACATGCACGCCATGCAGGCGCAACAGATCGGAGACCACATGCACGTCCCGGATCTCAGGCACGTTCCTGAGCACGGACACGCTTGGCGCGAGCAAAGCGGCCACCATGGCCTTGCTGACGAAATTCTTCGCGCCTCGCACCTTGATGGTGCCGTTCAGCGGCTTTCCGCCGACCACATGCAGCACATCTTCGCTATCTTCAGCCATTCTTCAGCCCTCTTTCACTCCCCGCGCCCAGTTGCTGGCGGATTAACGCCAGCTTTCAGTTTGCCACAAGGCTTGTGGGGGCTTGGTGAAATGCGCCGGCAGCCTAAACGGCCCGCACCGGACCTTCACCACCAAGCAGCGGGAAACCGCAGCCGGCGACCGATCACAACGAAACGACCCTGCAGCCATGCATGCCGATCGCGATGCCTTCTCTGGCCGCGCTATTGGCCCAAACCTGCTTTGATCTGATGCGCGAGTTCGCAATCCCACATGGCTCCCGTCGCACTCATCACCGCATCCGCGCCGGCCGCGCGGTAATCCCGGTAGTCGGCTGGATTCATTACCCCGCCGATGCCGATGATCGCAAAATCAAGCTTCAGCCGCTCGCGCATACCGGCGAGTCGGCGGACCATATTCAGTCCGGCGCCGCGAATGGCCGCGCCGCATACCCCGCTGCGCTCACGCCCTTCGCCCGGCAGCGCCTGATTACCATGACGGTCGACCAGCTTGGCCGAGACCGTATTGATCGTCGCAAATCCCTGCACGCTGCCATGCGCGGCGGTTTCGCGCACCATGCGCTCCAGCGCCTCCTCGCTGGGCAGATATGCGAGCTTGACGATCAGCGGCATGTCGCCGATCTCATTCTTCACGGATTCGGTAATTTCGCCGACCAGGCGAGGATCGTCGCACAGCAGCCGATTGCGTCCTTCATTCGGGCAGCTCGTGTTCATCTCCACCAGCTGCGCCCCGGTTTCCTGCACCAGCTTGGCAGCCGCGACATGGTCTGCGATGTATTCGCCGGTCGTCATGCCATCCTGCCGCGATCCTTGGAAACTGGGGATGAGCAGTTGCCCCGAGCCCGCTGCGGCGATCGCGTCGCGCATATCCGGCTGCCATTCATCCGGGTCGCGCGATGGAACGCCGAAGGAATTCGAAATCGACAGCGGTCGTCCGAACCGGCCGTCCGCGAGCACGCCCTCGTCAAGCTCCGGGTCGCCGGGAGTCAGCGAATCCGTGCGCGGGTGCACCGAAAGCACGTTGGGGAAGGGATTGCACTCCCACGCCCGGCTGCGCACGGTCTTGTAGACAGCGAGGTCAAAGCCCATGCGGAAAGCAGCGGCGGTGAACCGCGAATTGAGCAGCGGGCCGGCCGGGATGCCGAAAGGCAAATTCACCGGAAAGCCGAAGAGATCCGCGCCGAGCTCAGGGCTGCGCGCGCGCCCGTCAGGCTGCGCATGGCCCGCGAGCGCCGCGCCGAACGCGCCGAAGGGGCCGCGCTCGTAGTTCTCGGCATAGCTCAGGTTCACATCGTAGAACGGTTCGGCGTACTCGGCCATGACACACTCCTCCATGACACACTTCTCGGGGATTTTTCACCAGTATAAAAGACCGGCTCTACGGATCCGCCCCAAGGAACGGCTCGCACTGTTGCCTTGAGCCTCAACAAGTGCAGGCCGAGAATTCGAAAGCCGCTGAATCAGTCCACGCCGAGATCGAAAGCCGCCGCCTCATCCTGCCTGGAATACTGGCGGAAAGCCATCAGCGTCTGCGTGCCGACGACGCCGTCGACTTTGGCGATGCCGCCGGGGATAATCCCGGTCAGGTCATCGAAATCCGCAGTCGAAACGATGGCAACCAGATCCACCTCTCCCGCCACTGAGTAGACGTCCTTGACCCCCGGTATCTCGACGATCGCCTGCGCCGCCTCGGACACCTTATCCGATTCGGTCGTAATCAACACCACTGCATCAGCCATGTCAGCTCCTTTGTCTGGTTCTGCTTGCTACCAGCCTACCTCTGGCTGTTGCCCTGCGCCGGATCCGAGGCCGAAACGCACGGCGTCCTACCGCGCACGCACCCGTAGATATGGTCGCGGCCATCATGGAGGTGTCCATTTATCAGGCCAGCGGATAGGATGGAACAGACTTCATAATGAGTAACGTTTCCATCGAAGGAGCAATATGGACAAGGCACAGCAGGATGCGCTCAAGAAAGCGGCTGGCGTCGAAGCGGCCAAGCTGATCGACAACGGCATGGTCGCCGGGCTGGGGACCGGCTCGACCGTGCGATTCCTCGTGGACGAGCTCGGGCGGCGCGTCAAGGAGGAAGGCCTCGAATTCACCGGCGTCACCACCTCGCGACGCACGCAGGAGCAGGCGGAAGGCTACGGCATCCGCATCGTCAACATCGACGAGGTGGATCATATCGATGTCACCATCGATGGCGCCGATGAGGTCGACAAAAACTTCAATGGCATCAAGGGCGGCGGCGCGGCGCTACTGTGGGAGAAGATCGTGGCAACGAATTCCAACCGGATCGTGTGGATCGTCGACGAATCCAAGGTCGTGGATACCATCGGCAAGTTCCCGCTTCCCGTCGAAGTCATCCCCTTCGGCGCTGGGCAGGTCGTCAAGCGTTTCAAAGCCAAGGGCTACAAGCCCGTGCTGCGGCTGGATGCCGAGGGCAAGCCGGTGCGCACCGACGAGAACAACTACGTGGTCGACCTGCATCTCGAGCGCATCGACCACCCGCAGGATCTGGCCGAAGACCTCATCACCACGGTCGGCGTGGTCGAGCATGGGCTGTTCCTCGGCATGGTCGATCAGGTCATCGTCGGCGACCCCAACGGCCCGCGCGTGCTGACCAACGCCAATAAATGACGGGCACCGCATACCAGGCAGCTTGTGACAGCTGGTACGCAAAGGCCGGTTGCGCCCTTCTCATGAGGGAAAGCGCAACCGGCCTTATGCATTAGCTTGTATTCGTTTTGTAAGCTTGTGCTCGCGGCGCAAGCTCTGCCTATGCCGCAGCCTACGGCCGGCTCCGATCAGTCAAGCGAAACGACCGCCGCTCGCGCAGCGTCGTAATCAGGTTCGTCATGGATCTCAGGTACCTGCTGAGTGTAGGCGACCTTGCCATCGCTATCGGCGACCACGATAGCTCGGGATAGCAGTCCCTTGAGCGCGCCATCAGCCATCGTCACACCGTAATCCTCGCCGAACGAGGAGCGGAATGCGGAGGCAACGACCACATTCTTGATGCCTTCAGCACCGCAGAAACGGCCCTGTGCGAAGGGCAGATCCTTCGATACGCAAACGATGACGGTGTCATCGAGCTCTTCGGCGATCGTGTTGAAGCGCCGCACGGAGGCGGAGCAGACATCGGTATCGAGCGAGGGGAAGATGTTCAGCACGATCTTCTTGCCTGCGAACGATGCCGAATCAACCTCGGCGAGGTCATTGCCGACGAGGGTGAAAGCCGGCAGTGTAGCGCCGGTTTCAGGAAGCGTGCCAACGGTTTGTACGGGCTCTGAACCCAAAGTTATCTGTGCCATACCCCCTATGATGACACAGCCACGGCTGCCACGCCAGCACAACAAATAATTCCGGCGAAAGCGAAAAGGCCCGGGACCGAGCGAATCGGTTCCGGGCCTTATCCCCGTGAGACTGTGGCGAGTCGTCTGAGTGCATCCCAGCGACCCACGCGGCTTGAGGGGTTGCGCGCTGTCGCAAGCATATGCTGCGAACTACAACGTGCAGTTGAACGTACTACTTGCGCTGGTGCCGAGTCTTACGCAGCATTTTGCGGTGCTTCTTCTTGCTCATCCGCTTGCGGCGCTTCTTGATGACAGAACCCATCTGAAGCCTCCAATCCTTGACTATAAGTGTGCAACTTGCCCAATACTACACT
>NZ_JALCCV010000039.1 GCF_022640935.1 Bifidobacterium sp. | reverse complement strand
TAATTCTCCCGGCTGTCAGCCAACAGCCTGACCGCCCGTTCTTTGAACTCCTTGGTATATCTCGTACTCATAATTCCATCATTCCTTATCGAGGGGAAATCAGGAACAAAACCCAGTCCATATCAGCAGGAAGATTCTTGGGATGCACCATTGCATCATCAAGAACAGCGAGTGAATGCGGGCGAATGGCAGCGTGAAACAGACAGCGCGACCGAGCCGTGAAGTGAAAAGCCCTGCCGAGGCGCTAGACAGACACCATTGTGCGCTGTCTGAAGGCGAGTGAGGGATCAACAACTCAATCCAAGACCAAAAACCGCGGAATACCAACGAGTTCAATAATCCAATTGGTGCGTCAACCTTCACTCAACACAAAAACAGCCATATTCACGTTGGATGCGGCAATCACCGTAACGCCAACCATAACGCCTGACTGAACGACACCGCGAAACGAACACCGCCGAATAGACGCCCCCGAAGCCACGAATCGGCAGCCACAGAGAGGCCTCGGCCGCACCGTAGTCACAAAGCCCCGGCTCATGTATTCCACGCACAAATGCCAATACGGCTGAAACTTGATTGATGATTCCCCTGTCACTCCGCCGAGCGGTTGGCCGCGGGCTGGGCAAGGCCTCGGCTGCGGTTGGCCTCGACTGTCTTGGGATGTTCGGGCCCTTCGTTCGGCGGCAACTGGCACAGCCATTCGCCGATGATCCCGATGACCATGTCGGCCAAGCTCACTGCGCCGGTGACTGCGCACTCGATGATCGCGTGGGAGAAATACGGGGCCTCGCCATGAGGCAGCACCACGAGCATCTGACCGCCATACCAGCCTGCGAGCGCGGCCCCGGCCAAACCCAGTGCCTTGGCGAGCACGAGTGTGTATACGGCCCTGGTCATGTCAAATACGCTGGAACGTTTCGCAGGGTCGGTGGTGGCGTATTTATGCACCTGCCACGCCAAGACAAGCACGACCAGCCCGAGAATCGCGAGCAACGCGGCGACGAACCAAGGCGCGCCGATAAGCGGCTCGTTCATCCGATCGCTGTAGGCTGCAAGCCCTGCGCCGGCGCCCAGACCCAGCGCCAGCGCAATCAGGTAGTACCACCATGGGGTGCGTTGCGCCTTCACTGTGTGCCTCCCAGCTGCGTCTCTCCAAACGGTGACTCTCCAAACAATGTCCCGCCCGATTGCGTTTCTCCCTGCCGCAGCTGCTCAGGTTGTGTCTCTCCTATGATCCAGTTGTCGGACAACAACCCGACCTGCATGGCGTCCGGCGCCAATGCCAGCAAAAATGACACTGGTTTGCCGCCGAATTGCGCATCAGGGTCCATATCCATCCACGGGGCGAGCACCGATGCGCGGCTGCCAGCTTCAGCCCACGGCACTACGCAGTCCGGGTCATCGCTGTGTACGCCTTCCATATCGACGACAGTCAGCTCGATGCTGCCTTCATACACGCGCGTAAGCGATCGCAGCGTGGCGACGAACGATTTCGGCGTCATTGTCGTAGTCAGCTGCAGCACTGCGGACATGGCGTCCGGCCCATCGAGATTGCTCACGTGGTATAGGGGCGAGATGCCTTCGATCTGCGTGCCGGGAACGGCGTCCAACGATACGACAGCCGATCGGAAGCGATGCTCGGCGTCACGGACCTTGCTTTGCATGACGACGACAGCGCGTCTGGTGGTCGGCATGGCAGTCCCAGGAACAGTCGTGGCCTCTCCTGATTGGCCGAATGGAGCTGAAGCTGCATCGGCAGAGGCATCGGCGGAAACGCCATCGCCCACAGTGTCAGCATTGCGCGTCTTCATGCTCGCAGGCGCCGGTACGGCAGTGATTGGGACATCGGCAAACGTGATTGCCGGAGCATTGCCCGCAAAGATGGCATCCGCGTCGTTGCGGGAAGCTGCAGCCGTCGGCGCATCCGCCTGAGCCGACGCGTCCGAATCCTGTCGCATCAGGCATTCGGCGATCCTTTGCAACACGACATCGGCATGGACATGCCCGCGCAGCCAGTCGAACCGCTCCTTGTCGAGCCCATCGAACGTGAGGCGAACCTCGGCGTGAACGCCTGCGCTCCGGGCATCCCCGGGGTGGGCGCTATCCTGCCGAATGGCCTCATCCTGAACGCCGAGGGGCGTGCCGTTATCCGACATGCCCCTCATGTGCTGCGCTGAGTCGTGTGTCACGACTCACTCCCCCGGCTTCATGCCGACTGAGCGTTTGAGCGATTCGGGAATCTCCACAGGCGGTATGTCGGAATCAGGCCGGCCCGCATCCGAAAGCCATTGCTTGCGTTCCGGAGCCTTCCTGATCGGCGCGAACACCTGTGCAAGCTCCTTGGAGTCCAGCGTCTCCTTGACAAGCAGCTGGCGCACAAGCTCGTCGAGCACCTCGCGGTTTTCGTTGATGATGTTCCACGCCTCGGTATGCGCAGTTTCGACTAGGCGCAACACCTCGTCGTCGATGATTTGCGCGGTCTGGTTAGAGTACCTGCGCGGTTGCAAGGCGTCGAGTCCCGAAGCCTGATCGTCCTCGCCCTCCCACTTGATGGCGCCCAGCTTCGTGGAGAAGCCGAATTCGACGACCATCTTACGCGCGATCTGCGTGGCTTTCTCGATGTCGTTGGACGCGCCGGTGGTCGGGTCATGGAAGACCACTTCCTCGGCAGTGCGCCCTCCCATCGCATACGCCATCTGGTCGAGCAGCTCGTTGCGCGACTGGGAATAGCGGTCTTCTGTCGGCATCACGGCCGTATAGCCTAATGCGCGTCCACGCGGCAGGATCGTCACCTTTGTGACCGGATCGGTATGACGCAGCGCCGCCGCGACCAAGGCATGACCGCCCTCGTGATAGGCGGTGTTGCGCAGCTCGTTCAGAGCCATGCCTTTGGATTGGCGTTTGGGGCCGGCCTGCACACGATCGATGGCCTCGTCGATGGCGCGGTCGTCGATCAGCTGTGCGCCGGCGCGGGCGCATAGCAGCGCGGCCTCGTTGAGCACATTGGCCAAATCAGCGCCGGTGAAGCCCGGGGTACGCACGGCGATGGCGTGCAGATCGACACCCGGCACGAAGGGCTTGCCTTTGGCGTGCACCTTGAGGATCTCCTCGCGGCCTTCCAGATCGGGCGCCTCCACGCCCACCTGCCGGTCGAAACGGCCGGGGCGCAACAGCGCGGGATCAAGCACATCGGGGCGGTTGGTGGCTGCGATGATGATCAGGTTCGTATCATTATCGAAGCCATCCATCTCGACAAGCAGCTGGTTCAGGGTCTGCTCGCGTTCGTCATGGCCGCCGCTCATGCCGGAGCCACGCTTGCGACCGACGGCATCGATCTCATCGATGAAGATGATGGCTGGGGCGTTCTTCTTGGCCTCTTCGAACAGATCGCGTACACGCGAAGCGCCGAGACCGACGAACATTTCGACGAAATCAGAGCCGGCCATGGCGTAGAACGGCACGCCCGCCTCGCCGGCGATGGCTCGTGCGAGCAGCGTCTTGCCGGTTCCAGGGGGGCCGTAGAGCAACACGCCGCGCGGGATGCGCGCGCCGAGCGCCTTGTATTTCGATGGGTCCTTGAGGAAGTCCTTGATCTCCTGCACCTCTTCGACGGCCGACTGCTCGCCCGCCACATCGGAGAACTTCGTCGTCGGCGTCTGGCCTTCGAGCAGCTTGCCATTGTTCTTGCGCCCGCCGATGCCGAACATGCCGCCGGAGCCGCCCATCATGCGGCCCATCACGAACCACAGCAGCAGTATGAGGATCAGGAACGGCAAGATCGAGGTGATCAGGTAGCTCCAGATGCTCGTCTCCTGCATGCTGGTGGTCCACCCTTTAGCGGGGTCGGCCTTGCGCACCATTTGCACGATCTGCGCGTCCTGGGAGGCCGTGTAGTAGAACTGGACGTCCTTGCCGTAATTCTTGTCGCGGTTGGTGTTGGGATCGGTGACGGTGAAATCCTGATCGAGCGTGAGCTTGACCATCTGCCGGTTGTCGACAATCTCTGCATACGTGACGGTGTTGCCATTAAGCAGATTCAGGCCGTATTTCGTGTCGATGGTCTGCGTGCCCTGGCCAGAGATCATCTGGAATACGGACAGCGTGAGCAGCACGAGCACGGCGATCCACAGCCACGGCGACTGCCAGAACGGCCGCCTGCCGTTGGGATTCTGGTTCCCGTCATGCTGCGAGAAGGGATTGGTGAACGGATTGCCGCCGTTGTTGCGGTTGCCGTTGCCATTATCGCCGCCGGGGGGCAGCTGTGGCCCTTGTGGGAAGCTCATGCCTGTTCTCCTTGGTATACTTCCGACTTCAACACCGCGATCGAATCGAGGTTGCGGAAGCGTTCGTCGTAATCCAGCCCGAATCCGACCACGAATTCGTCTGGAATCTCGTAACCCCTGTATTTCACGTCGACCTGCACCTCGCGGCGCGAAGGCTTCTCCAACAGCGCGAAAATCTCCACCGAAGCCGCTCCGCGCCTTTTCAGCTCGTCGACGAGCCATGCAAGGGTATGACCCGAATCAACGATATCCTCGACGATGAGAATGTGCCGCCCGCGAACATCGCTCGACAGATCCTGCCGGACGGTGACTGTGCCTTGGCTCGTCGTGCCCGAGCCGTAGCTCGACAAGCTCATGAAATCAAGCTCTGCGGGAATGCTCAGGGCCTGCGAGAAAGCGGCTATCGTGTTGACGGCACCTTTGAGCACGGCGATGAGCAGCGGATTCTTGCCTTGGTAATCCCTGCTCACCTGCCAGGCGACCTCGGTGATTTTGGCTTCGATTTGGGCTTTGCTGACCAGCTCGTGGTCGATTTCATCTGAGATATCAGCGATTTGCATGCCCACCATCTTGGCACAGGCGAATGACGTGTTTCTGGCGAGTCGCTGTATATCCGCTGGGAAGCGAAATCGGGCCCTGCCCGTGCCAATCCGAAACAAGCCGGTCGACCGCCTCGACATGGCGCGAAGTAGTAGTGATTCCCAATGAGGCCAAGGCATGCGCGATGACGCGGCGGCGCACGGCGACATGCTCGTCTGCCAGCATACCGACAGCCAGCCTCAGCGCCGGGGATTCCGCACGCCCGTTGTCTTCGCTGACAGCCAAGGCGGCGAGCCGATCCGCCTGCATGTCGAGGTATTCCTTGTCATCCCGCGCGAATAGCGCCATGTCCGCAAGATGCGAGATGACGTCGGCGCCTGTGAAACGCTCAAGGTACGGAATCAGATTGTGCCGAATCCGCGAGCGCAAAGGATAGTCGCCTGGCAGCATGGCCTCGCCGCCGCCATCGCCGCCATTGGTTGGATCATCCCACCATTGCAGCCCCAGATCCTGGCAGATGCCAGTGGTCTGCGCGCGTGTGATATCCAGCAGCGGACGGGCGAAACGCACGCCTTGCAGCACAAAGGACCGCGGCATCCCGGCCAACGCATCCAACCCCCCTGAACGCAGCAGGCCGATCACCACGGTTTCCGCCTGATCGCTTTTCGTATGCGCAAGCAGCACCGCCGCGGCATCGAGCCGTCGAGCGATCGATGCCAGCGCCTGATAGCGCTCTTGACGCGCCGCCGCCTCAACGCCCTGTCCTTGTTGCCGCACATGCACGGTTTCGATCTCCACTGGGCTCAGGCCCACTGCCCTGCACCGGTCGGCTGCCTGCCGCGCGACCTGCGCCGAACCCTGCTGCAGGCCATGGTCGACGACTATCGCTCCGCAGCGCAATCCCAGTGAGCCGCAAACGATATGGCTCACCGCGGCCAAGGCTATCGAATCGCGCCCGCCCGAACATGCTATGAGCACCAACGGGGCGTCCGTCGAAGGCTCATGCTCGCCATGCCGGATGAACCGCTCGCCCTGGCGGCGGATGCCGAGCCTTGCCAAGGCGAGGCGCACGCCGCCCGCCGCTGCTTTCAAACGCTGCGTGTAGACCATGTCATAGTCCGATCATGGCGCTGATCGCCTTATCCACCGCGTGTTTCGCCGCCGCGGCATCATCCGTGCCGTTGACGATGATGGCGAAGGCGAGCGTGCCGCCGTTGGTGCGCGACACGTTGCCGACGATGGCGGTCACATGCCCCAGAGACCCGGTTTTGACACGCAGCAGGCCGGCTGCATCGGGATCGCCCAAACGCTCGATGGCAGTGCCGACCAAGCCCGGCATGGAGAGGCCTTCGCCCGCCTCGGCTCCGGCGCCCGCGCTCAGATTGCGCGCCTGCACCTGTGCCAATGTCGCCGCGCTGATGCTCGAGCCGGGCGACAAGCCCGAACAGTCGGCCATCGTCACCGAAGAGAGGTCGATGCCCAGGTGTTCAAGCTCGCGCCGGACCGCCGCCACCGCACCTGCGGGCGAGTTCTGCGAACCGTTGTCCGACTTGGCACTGTTCGACTTCGTATTGCCCGAGCCGTCACCGCCTACGCCGCCGCGATGAGAATCAGCGCGCAACGCCAGCAGCCTGCCGAACTCCTCGGCCAGTGTGTTGTCGGAGTGCCGCAGCGCGAAGCCCAGCACTTCGCCGAGCGCGGCCGAATGCACCGAAGCCAGTGGGGATATGCCTGCTGGCGCGGTGCCGGAACGCACCGGACCTTCGATCGTGATGCCACGGTCTTCGAGAAGCCCGGCGAATGCTCGGGCCGCGTCTGCCGCAGTGGTTGTGGACAGCGGCGGATAGCTTTCGTACGTGTCGGGGTTCTTCGGCCGCCGGCTGCCAGGCCATGTGCGTCCGCCGTCAATAGCCATGGCGGAGATGGGCGTGAAATACAAGTTGTCCGGATTATTCTCGGCGCTATTCGACGGTGTGCGCTGGGCTCCGAACAGCGTGTCGTCGTAGGTCAGCCGCACCGAGCCGATACCCCGCTGGCGCAGGGCCTGTACGCTTTCGTCGGCCAGTGTGGCGAGACCTGCGCGGCCATTGACATGCGCCGGGTCGCTCGCCCCCCTGCCCAGCAGCATGTCGCCGCCGCCCTTGAGCGTCAGCGTCACCACGCCTGCCGGACTCTGATCAAGCATGGTCGAAGTTGAGAAGGTGGAACCCATATCCAGTGCGGACGCAGCGGCGAGCGCGGTCAGGGTTTTCAGCGTTGAGGCCGGTTCTCTCGGCGCGCCGACGGCATGACCGGCAACGACTGAACCGTTATCATCCGCGATGGCGAACGAGTACTGCGCGCCGACGCCCTCCGCGGCTCCGAAGCGGTTGATCAGCGCATTGGCCTTTGCCACATCGATCGGCACGTTGCGTTTGGCTGTTCCCACAAGAGTGGCCGCGGGAATGGCTTCGAGCGGAGTGGTCACCGTCACGCCGCTGACAGTCAAAAGGCCCGGCACGAGATCGACGATATCGGCAGCGACATAGCCCGCAGCCAGCAGCACGGTGACGAGGGAAGCAGCCACGACAGTGATTGCGCGGCGACGACCTTTCGCTGTCGACGCAATTGGCGTGGACGTGGCCGATTTACGCACAGCCGACCCAGGCACAACGAACCCTGTGCGTTCGTCTGGCCCGTTCTTCTGCACTGACGGTTGCCTCCTTGCGCTGTTTGCGCCATCGTTCGTGTCGTAGCCATGCCATCATATATGGTTTCGAGCTCGAGCGCCCTGTTCATGGCGCGCTCAATTCATGATGCGTCTTCGGCCGCAGCGTCGTTCAGGCGCGTCGTTCTTGCGAAGGCTCGGGCTCGCCGCGATGCTGGATCGGTTTCCACTCAGCCCTTGAGAACATGGCCTGGAAGGATATCGGCACATAGCTGAACATGTAGATCGGGAAGCTGAGCACGTAGGCGAACAGCTCTTTGTTCGTGGCCCCGATGTGATCGCGCTCGACCAGAATCGTGAGCGCAGCGATGAGCATCATGCCGAGTACGCCGATCACTGCGCCGCTCAGCCAGGCGGAGAGTGCGCCCAGCTGGCTCGTCCAGGTCACGAAGCCGAACGCGGCGAACAGGGAGCCGAGCAGCAACCGCGCCACGGTGAGCACCGTAAAAGGGCAGACCAGCAGCGTGAAATCGACTGCGGAGAAGTCCCGCTCCCGCACGGCGCGTTGGATGAGCGCCGGGCCGTAATAACGGAAGACCTGCAGGAACCCCTTGCTCCAACGCAGGCGCTGACGCCAGCTTTGATTGAACGCCACGGGTTGCTCGTCGTAGAGGATCGCCGTGCCGCAGTAGCCGATGCGGTCGCCGTGCAGCACCGAATCCATGGTGAATTCCAGATCCTCCGTGAGCAGATGGAATTTCCAGCCCCTGTTGCGCTGCATGATCTCACGCGAGAACATGAATCCGGTCCCGCCCACGTGGCAGCTGGAGCCGAAGACCATGCGTGAATTGTTGAGGAAGCGCGATTCGCGGATGAACCACAGGGCCGAGCCGGAGGAGACCCAGTTGTCGGAGAGGTTGACCGAGTTGCGGTAGCTCGTCAGGATGCGGAAACCCGCGTGGAAGGCCTTGTTCATCTCCTCGATGTAATGCTTGTCAAGCTGGTTGTCGGCGTCGAACACGAAGTAGGCGTCATAGCGCCCTGCCACGCCTGAATCGATCATGTGGTCGAGCAGATAGGTCAGCGCGTAGCCTTTGCCGATCAGCTTGTCGTCGAAACGTTCGACGACATTGCAGCCTTTGGCGCGCACGACGGAGGCCGTGTCATCGGTGCAATTGTCGGCCACGAGCCAGATGTCGACGAGAGCAGCAGGATAGGTCTGCGCGCGGATCGAATCGATGAGGTTGCCGATGACGTTCGCTTCGTTGCGCGCGGAAATCAGCACGGCGTAACGCTTGTCCATGGGAGCTGTGGGAAAGCGGATCTGCTTGGAGAACAGGCCGGCGAGAATGCATATGACCTGATAGATCAGGCTGACACTGCCGAGCAACACCATCAAGACATCGAGCATGGTGAGCAGAACCATCAGTGCCACCTGCTTCGCGGATTGTCATTGGCGTCGGTCTCAGGCTCTAAGCCGGAAGCGCCCGAGACGTCGGCATTATCTGGACCGTCAGACCCTTCCGAACCGTCGGGGCCGCTGGAGTCCGGGGCATATGAAACAGGCATGTCAGAATCGCCGGAATCAGCCTCGCCGTTGGCAACACCGGCAACGGCGCCATCGTCATCGCCGCGTTCGGCGCTGCGGGCGGCTGCACGGTTTTCATCATCTTCCGTGCCGCGCAACGCGACGCCGTGCGGTTTCTTGGCAAGTGCGCCTTTGGGAATGGCGACGGTCGCGGAATCCTCCGCATCCGGCGAATCCCCATTGCCCTGCAAGCGGTACAGCTCCCCCTGAAGCCTCTTGATCTCGTCGTTCATCGGCACGCGCGCGCTGCTTCCCCGCGCAGCCCGAGGCATGCGGCTGCTCATCGGGCGGATGACATGCTCGTTGAAAGCTTCAGCGCCTTCCACGACCTTGGACTTCTTCACTGGCTGCGGGTCAGACATCAAAGGCGAATCGACCAGCTCGTAGCGCTTCGTGTAGACCTTGAAGATGGCTTGCACGCTCGCAGTGATCGGCAGCGCGAGGAAAGCCCCGAGCGCACCGAACATGGCGCCGAGCACAAGCACCGAGAGGAAGGCGATGGCGGGGTTGAGATCCATGGTGCGCTGCGAGACCTTGGGCGACAGCAGGAGGTTCTCGATCTGCTGGTAGATGATGATGAACACGACCACACCCGCGGCGTACAGGATGCCGTTCGAGCTCCATGCGAAGATGACCGGCAGCGCGCCGCCGATATAGGTGCCCACGGTAGGCACGAACTGCGAGACGATGCCGCAGAACAGCGCGAGCGGCAGCCAGTAGGGCACGTGGATAACCGCGAGGAAAATACCCGTGAAGGCGGCGTTGAGCACGGCCAGAATCGTGCGCGAGAATAGGAAACCGGAGATCTGATCCTGCACCACGGTCCAGCCGAGCAGGAAGCGCCGCTGCGCCACTGGCGCCATCCACTGACACAGGCTCCGGCGCATCTTGGGGCCTGAAGCCGACACGTAGAACGTCACCATGAGGATGGTGAGCGCGTTGAGCAGGAAGCCGAAAAAGCCCACGGTCGTCGTGAGGGCCTGGCCCGCGAAATCGGTGACCCATGAGGTCTGCACGTTCTTGAGGATTTCATTGCCCAGGCTTTCCATTGCCGGCAGCTTGAACGAGCTGTTGTCGGAAACGAGCTTGGCGATCTGGTCGTACAAGCCGGGAAGGCCCTTGACCATGGAAAGGACCTGCTGGACGAACATGTTGCCGAACAGCCCCAGCAGCGCGAGCACAACCATCATCAGGCCGATCAGGCTCGTTCCAGCGGCAGCCCCGCGCCGCCAGCCGTGGGCGACCAGGCGCATCACCAGCGGCTCGATGGCCAGCGCGATGAAGAGCGAAATGACGATGTCGAATACGACGAATTCGACCTTGCCCCACGACTGCCATACGAATATCGACAGGAACACCGCTATGGCCGCGTACAGCAGCGCCCTGCCCCACCAGTCCGGCGGGCGGCGCGAGTCGCCCTTGGCGGGGAACACGGAGGCGAAATCGATCTTCTGATCGTCCTTGGGAGTCATGCCTCACATTCTACAAGGAAGCGCACGATATGGCTGCGGGCGGTCGCCGCCAGGCCGACCTGCCGTCGAACAGACGCGACCTCCGCTGCCTTGTCGCACACGGGCATGGGCCGGGCTGTAGGCATGGGCCTCTATTGTAGTTGCCTATGCAGAGTGTTTCGATCATCATCCCCGCATGGAATGAGCAGGATCGCATTGCCGACTGCCTGACCAACGCCACCCGCCAAAGCGTCGCCCCGCACGAGGTCGTCGTCGTCGATAACCGCTCAACCGACGACACCTGCCGCATCGTCGAACGATTTATGGCGCGGAACCCCGAGTCTCCGGTGCGCCTGCTGCATCAGGAAACCGAGCAAGGTTTGATTCCGACGCGCAACTATGGCTTCAACCATGCCACTGGCGATGTGCTGGGGCGCGTCGACGCCGATTGCATGCTCAAGCCCGACTGGGTGGGAGTGGTCGCACAGCTCTTCACCGACGATCCGGCGGCCATGGGCGCCACTGGGCCGGTGGCCTATTACGACATGCCCGCCAAGCATATGGCGTTTCGCGGCGACGACCGCGTGCGGCGCAGCACCTACCGCGCCGACGGCGGGCAGGTGCTGCTTTTCGGCTCCAACATGGCGGTTCGCGCGAGCGCTTGGAAGGTCATCGCCGGGCAGGTATGCCGCGATCGGGACGACGTGATGCACGAGGACATCGACCTTTCGCTGCACCTGCTCGACAACGATATGAAAACCGTCTATCTGCGCAATATGATCTGTGCGATCTCCGCGCGGCGCATGGACACCTCGCTCGCGTCATTCCTCAATTACATGAGGCGCTTCAGAAACACGTTTGCCGCCCACCCCGAGCATTGGCGGCGGCACAAGACCGAACGCGCGCTGATCTCCCTCTACCCCGGGCTGCGGCTGCTCTACCCCGTGTACCAGAAATACCTTGACGTGCTGGACGTGAACCCGGCCGAGCGCATCTGGCTGGGCGAGCAGATCGAACTGGCCGAGCGCGAAGGCGAACGCGAAGATCTCGATGGCGAGGAAACCGGGAACGAAAAAGAGAACGTGGGTGTTCGCTGAGCGCAAAGCCATGACCGGCCATCGGCCTTTGCGTTCCGGTGCGCCTACGCATCAGCTGGACACGCAAGGGTGATACATTTCACATTTCAGTCAATCAGACTCGATATCATTATCGAGGATTCATACTAGTGACGAAAGGGCTGTTATGGCAGAGAAAGTAGCATTCGTAACCGGCGGTGCCCAGGGCATCGGCGAGGCGATCTCCAGACGCTTGGCGAAGGACGGCTTTGCCGTCGCCGTCGCCGACCTCAACGTTGACAAGGCCGGTGACGTAGCCCAAGCCATCACGGACGACGGCGGCGAGGCCATCGCCGTCAAGCTTGACGTTTCGGATCGCGACGCCTTCTCAGCGGCCGTAGACGAGGCGGCCGAGAAACTCGGCAGCTTCGACGTGATCGTCAACAACGCCGGTCTCGGGCCCACCACCCCGATCGACACCATCACCCCCGAGCTGTTCGACAAGGTCATGCACATCAATGTGGCCGGCACCATCTGGGGCGTGCAGGCCGCCGTGCGCAAGTTCCGCGAGCTGGGCAAGAAAGGCAAGATCATCAACGCCTCCAGCCAGGCGGGCGTGGTCGGTAACCCGAACCTCATGCTGTACTCCTCTACCAAGTTTGCCATCCGCGGCCTCACTCAGGTCGCCGCCCGGGACTTGGCTCCCGAAGGCATCACCGCCAACGCCTTTGCGCCTGGCATCGTCAAAACCCCGATGATGCTCGACATCGCGCACCAGGTCGGCAAGAACGCCGGCAAGGACGACGAATGGGGCATGAGCACCTTTTCCAAGGACATCGCACTGGGCCGCCTGTCCGAGCCCGAGGACGTCGCCGCCGCCGTGGCCTTCCTGGCCGGGCCGGATTCCAATTACATCACGGGTCAGACGATCATCGTCGACGGCGGCATGCAGTTCCACTGAGTTCGGATTCGGCGTTGGCGCATAAATCCAAAAGCCCGGTTCGGAGTTCACGCAGTATCGTATTCGTGGACTCCGAACCGGGCTTCATTATCTCGCGTATGTGCGATGCCCTCTGTAAGAACAAAGACTCTTCGAGTTTTTATTTGGTTTTCCTTCGCCATTGTGCATATCGGGCTTATGTGTAGCAGGTTTCAGCCTCTGCGGGCATCTATCGGTCTTATGTGTAGCACCTGATCACCGAGAGCCCGAGTAGATGACGCGCAAAACCGCCATCTACCGGCATCATTACCCGAAATGCCGGAAGATAGGTGCTACAAATAGGCCAGATGCATCCCCATGCCATCTGGAACCTGCTACACATAAGCTCGATACAACCCACTGACGGACCACGGCAAGCAGTGTGCGTGGCTCGGCTACGAAAAACATGAACCGAGACGTGCACAACGCGAACTGAGAAACCAAGATAAACCACAGACGAAGGCACGAACTCATACATCCGGGCCTTCTCGTCTCCATCGCACAGTTGTCTGCGACTTCAGACGATGCTCCCTTATCGGATCGCTGAGTCCGGCACTCCGCAGCTCGTTCGCGTTGCGCTGCAATACGGTTGCGCGTGCCTGCGATATGCCATGCTGGAAGGTGCGAGCCATCGAGCCATAAGTGGCAGTGGCATACGGGCGACAATGCTCGTCATGGACTCAAACTGCGCGGCAACGCGTCGAGTTGCGGCAGACGCCAGGCCGAAGACATGCAATCGCATTAACGACGAGCCGAGAGGCGGGCAAACACAACGAACGCACAAGGAGGCGAACGATGATGGCATTCTTCCGACGCGGAACACCGCTCGACGCAGAGCAGGCGAAGCTCGATCGCGCAGAAGCACGGTTCCTCGCCAAACGCCGGCAGTCGAAGGAATCGCGATTGAACCAGTTGCTGGATGGCAAAGTGCCGCCCAGATTGCGCGACACCTTGGACAAGGCCTTCGTCAAGGCGTTCGATCTGATATTTTCCAAGGCCACGCCGGTCATCGACAAAACCTACAACGGCGACAAGGCGCGGCGCGAGTATCAGGTCAACAGCCTCGCAGCCGATGGCCATCCCAGCAGACGCAACTTCAGGCAATTCTCCAGGCAGGCCAATGGCTCGGCCCGGATCAATACCGCCGTCTCGACCACAGCCGGCGTAGGCCTCGGCGTGCTCGGCATCGGCATCCCCGATATCGCGCTGCTCGTGGGCACGATGCTGCGCGGCATCCATCAGATCGCCCTGCAATACGGCTACGAGCACGACAATGACGCGGAACGATATTTCATTCTCCTGCTCATCGAAGGCTCGGCCGCGCACGGCGAGCGCCTCGATATGATCGACGCTGACGCCAACGCCTTCATCCATCATCACGCGCTGCCGAATGCATATGACGCCTCGGAGCAGATACACGCCACGGCCTCGGCGTTGTCGGACGAGATGCTCTATATGAAATTCCTGCAAGGCATCCCCATCGTCGGCGCGATCGGCGGCGCATTCGACGCCGTGTATATGCATAACCTGACTGCGTATGCCAGGCTGAAATACCGCAGGAGGTTCCTGGTCAATCGGCGGACGCCGTGAACGCGGCTAATACCTCACATGTTTCACAGATTCCCAAGGAATTGCAAAGAAGAGAGGCATCATGGACGTCACGAGCACGGCGCAAGTCACGACCGGCACAACCGTTATGGCTCCCGCACTCAGCATGAAGCCCGCACTCACGGCAAACCTCACGTCGAAAGCCAACGTGCTGGTCATCGGGAATTCCGGAGTAGGCAAATCCACGCTGATCAATGCGGTGCTCGGCGAAGAGGCGGCGCTGGCGGGATTCGGCACGCAAGGCACGACGAGGGAGCTGCGGGTCTACGAGAATGCGACGCTGCCCTTCCGACTCATTGATACAGCCGGGTTCGAACCATCGTTCTTTAAGCGTCATGCCGCGATCCGCGCAGTCAAAAACTGGTCCAGAAACAATGCCAAGACAGACACAGTCGATACACGGATCAATGCGATCTGGTTCTGCATCGACGGCACATCGAGCAAGCTCTTCCCCAACACCATCCACAGCCTGTCGCAGGCGACGTCGATGTGGCCGTCGGTGCCGGTCATTGCGGTAATCACGAAATCGTATTCGGCTCCCGACCGCCAGCACAATGTCGAACTAGTCGCCAACGCCTTCTCGTCGCAATCTCATCGCACGAATCTGCGCAAGATTATCCCAGTCGTTGCTGAAACCTACATGCTCAACGAGGACGCCTACGCCGCGCCCGAAGGTATCACAGAGCTGATCGACGCGACGAACGATTTGCTGCCGGAAGGCTACAAGGCCGCCGAAAAGGATATTGAGCGCTTCACGCTCAATCGCAAGCGTGTGCTCGCCCAGAGCGTGGTGGCGGTTGCCACAACCAGCGGCGCGGTGGTGGGTGCCGTGCCGATTCCCTTCCCCGACGCCGCGATCCTCGGCCCGGTCGAGATCGCGCAGATCAATGCCCTCGCGCGGATATACGGCATCGCCAAGAACGAGGCCTCGCGCAAGTTCTTCGATTCGATTGTGCAGGTCGGCACGGTGTCATTGGCGGCCCAAGGCGCGATCAACGCGCTCAAAGCCCTCCCCGGCGTCAACCTCGGCGCTGCGGCGCTCAATGCCGTTATCGCCGGCAGTATCGTCGCCGCGCTCGGCGAAGGCACTATTTTCGCCTTCGAGCAGGTTGCCCTGGGCAGCAAAACCGTCGCCGACACCGAATGGGTTCGTGGTCTTATGCAATCCCGTCTTTCTGCGGACTTTGTCGCCACAGCCAAAGCCGCTCTGGCGAAATCCGGCGACGGCATGAGCGTCAGAACGATTGCGCAGATTGTGCTCGGGGCGTTTATATCGAAGAGGGGCAAGAAGTAAAGTCAAGACCTTCCAGGAACCGTTCGGCATCAGTGCATAATGCCTATTTGAGATTAAAGTAAAGAAACTATTGCCCGAAAAACCGACTTGCCCTGCGGGGCATCGGTGACAACCACGTACAATCCGGTATGCACATTCAGATACTTTCACGGCAACTGTGAAACTCCACTGTTGCCACGCACCGCTTGCCATGTCTCCGCTGTGCCACGCACTGCTATGCCACGCGTGGAACAGCCTCTCTCAATCTTGCTTGAAGCTCCGAATCCACGACAAACAACAATAGCCCGTGAACGCCGCGCCTTGCAGCACGATCAGTTGCGAATTCCGCTCTTCCCTCTGTTCAGAAGCTTTGTCTTCGCTTCGCACACTATCGGCAACCACAGAAAGAATATATTCTTCAGCCTCCTGCTGCTCCCCCGTAAGTTTATGGAACGGCGAGGCCTTGAACAACGCGGAATCACGAATGATCTGCTCGCTGGGAAACAATTCAGGATCCTGACGATGCAGTTGCAGCCAGATGTCGTCGAATATTCGATTGAATTCGTCGTGCGTGTAATAATCGCCCTGCGCGTTCGACCGCCGATTATTAAGATGCCGCACTATAGAAGACCCAAGCAAATAATGCATAAGTCGATTTTCGACATCAAAAGTCAGTGACTTGTTGAAATGCGGATCGCCGATGACATACTGCCAGACGGAATTCGGGTCCGCTGACAGCCGTTTCGCAAATCCCATCCAGTCCGTTCTGATCGCCGGATCGGACTTGAGATGCTGCAATGTCCGTTCTCTGACGTGGTTTGTCTCCCCCACATACGCCACGCATTCCGGCTTGGCGGCCTTGCCGCGGTCATTCGCATCGTGAACGATATATACCGTAGGAAAATGGAAAATAAGCTTCTCCATAAACGCATCAACATTGGACTCACCGCCGTGTTCGAATGAGGAATACTGACGATGAAGAATCGCTGTTTTGGCACGTGCCGGGGCATGCCACCTATTATGCCGAGTACGCTGCTCATTCGTTTGGTAGTATTTAGTGTTGTTTGTCGTTTCGCACCGATCATTTCATCTCAGCGCTGGTGTTGTATTATTGGCGCATTATTGGCGAGATATCTCACTACACTCGATCCTATGCTCAGTGACTCAACTATCGACCTCATCTGCAAATTCTCTGACGACCGCGACTGGAACAAATTCCACACGCAGGAGAACCTGGCAAAATCAGTCAGCATTGAGGCGGCCGAATTGCTTGAATGCTATCAATGGTCAGGCGAAGCCCGCGACGGCGATCTTGAACATGTACACGAGGAGCTGGCCGATGTCATCATCTACTGCGTCATGCTGGCCGACAAGATGAATCTGAGCCTCGACAACATCGTTCGTGACAAACTCGCCAAAAACTGCAGAAAATACCCGGTTTCAAAGGCGTTTGGAAAATCTGTGAAGTATACGGAGTTGTGAGACTGCAGACTGTCTAGGCAATCGAACACCCCCTCCCTTTTTCCCTTTCCCTTCTTTTCCCCGCGCTGACTCCCAAAAATCGCTCTGCCCCGGTATGATATGGACTGGGTTTTGTTCCTGATTTCCCCTCGATAAGGAATGATGGAATTATGAGTACGAGATATACCAAGGAGTTCAAAGAACGGGCGGTCAGGCTGTTGGCTGACAGCCGGGAGAATTAC
>NZ_JALCCV010000038.1 GCF_022640935.1 Bifidobacterium sp. | reverse complement strand
CGTCAACGCCGCCTCGCGGCAGGAATCGACATCCTGCGAGTCCTCTCGTTTGCATCCATCGTCCGCCGACGCGCGCGAGGCGCTGAAAGCGCCACGGAAAGATCGGCCGCCAAAGGAACCACCGCTCGTACGCCGCGCGGCGCGGGGCCTGTGCCGGCCGCCGCCAGCTGACGTTCCGATACGCCCAGTACGAGGCATTGCGCCGTGCCCGGCTCGCGACACCGCATGGTCCGCACGATCCGCGCCAGCCGAGCCATTTACATCAGCTGGGACATTTACCTCGTCCTTGGCCTTTACGCCATCGTAGACGCCCACGTTATCGGCCTGTTTCGCATCATCGGATGGATCCTCAGGGAGCGGTTCACGGCTGCGGAGAAACGCTTCGACGCTGATCATGCCTTTGCCCCACTTTGCATCGTAAAACTTCTCACGCTTCCGTCCAATGGCAACTATCAGGCCGCTTTGGCCGTGGCGGGTTTCGTCTCCCTCTCGTTGCGCGCAGAACTCGAATCAGCCGAGACATCGCCTTTCTGCACGCCATCAGCGTCATCCGACGGCTCGTCTGAAGGAATCATGCCGAACGCGACCTTGACCTTGTGCTCGATCTCTTCGGTGATGGCCGGATTGTCTTTGAGGAACTGGCGCACATTTTCGCGTCCCTGCCCCAGCTGGTCGCCGTCGTAGGTGAACCATGATCCGGACTTCTTGACCACATTGCTTTGCAGCGCCATGTCCAGCACGGAGCCTTCCTTCGAAATGCCCTCGCCGTAGAGCACATCGAATTCGGCGAATTTGAAAGGTGGCGCCATCTTGTTCTTCACGACTTTGACCTTGGTGCGGTTGCCGACTGCCTCATCCCCGTTCTTCAGGGTCTGAATGCGGCGGATGTCCAACCGCACCGAGGAATAGAACTTCAGCGCCTTGCCGCCAGTCGTGGTTTCCGGGCTACCGAAGAAAACGCCGATCTTCTCGCGCAGCTGGTTGATGAAGATGGCCGTTGTGCCGGCCTGGGAGAGCGCACCGGTCATTTTGCGCAGCGCCTGACTCATGAGCCTGGCCTGCAGCCCGACATGGCTGTCGCCCATTTCGCCCTCGATTTCGGCCTTAGGCACCAAAGCCGCCACCGAATCGATGACGATGACGTCGAGCGCGCCCGAACGAATCAGCATGTCCGCGATTTCCAGCGCCTGCTCGCCATTGTCCGGCTGCGAGACGATCAGCGAGTCCGTGTCCACACCCAGGTGCCTGGCGTAGACCGGATCCAGCGCGTGCTCCGCGTCGATGAAAGCCGCCACACCCCCGGTTTTCTGCGCGTTGGCTACCACGTGCAACGCCAACGTCGTCTTGCCCGAGGATTCGGGCCCATATATCTCCACGATGCGCCCGCGAGGCAACCCGCCGATGCCGAGGGCCATGTCAAGTGCCAAGGAACCGGTAGGGATGACCTCGATGTCTTGCGCGGGTTTGTCGCCCAAACGCATCGCCGACCCCTTGCCGAAGTTTTTCTCCACCTGCTGCAGCGCGGTTTCCAGCGCCGCCTGACGCCGCGGATCCGTGCCATGCGCGTCGGCCGCATTGCCTTTCTCGGCCGTTTTCGTCTGATGTGCCATGTCTGCTCCTTAACGTTTACGATTATGACGATATGCGTTGATGACCTGCGTCGCATCCCACGGTATGGCGTGACATGCTGCCTCAGCAACCCGTGGCAGGCCATTGTGGTCGAAGGCTTGCCATTACGACACGCCGAGCGTTCGCTGCATCGCATAATCCCTAGCCGCCCGATAGCACGCGCCGCAAGGCTGGTGATGTATTATCCGCACAGCACCAATACGCAATGATCTGCGCCGCGAGTCTATGCAATGAATGTATGCCACGCATATACGCCGCCGCATCGCCCGGCATGCATTCATCGCACTGGTTAAATTTTCACTGTGTCCCAGTGTAGCCCGGAATACGAACATTTGTTCGAATACCTTGCATATATGCGAAAGGCGCGTGTCGCGTTCACCTGGCGCGTGGCCCTCACCGTGCGGCCGGCGACCCGGCCATAAGCGGGTCGCGCCACCCGATTAGCGAGCAGGCAGCGGCGGTGCATTGTGGTCCCTGCCCCATCGCTTCGAATCAGGGATGTCCATCTGGTCGCAGAGCACGTTCCAGATGACGCGCGGTTCGACGCCCGCGGCCAGAGCCTGAACGACGCTCATGCCTTCAAGAGCGCCAAGCTGCTGGTCGCGAGCCAAGCTGCGGCCGTAGCCGCGCCCGAATACCTCCTCAACCAGCTCCCAGAATTCACGTTCGCGCACAAGCCCCCGATTCCCTCGTTCCGTCGTCCCACTTTATCCATCTGCTCACGAAATCCACACTGCATCCGCACACGGTCCGCGCCGATGCGGCGCATCAGCCGCGAACAAAATCAGTCACAGGATTGCATCTAGTCGGCGCCACAACGCAAACGCCGCCACACATGCAAAACCCGCCACTCTTGCGATGGCGGGTTTGTTTGCCGTTGGGCTTATCGGGCTGCTAAGCATTGTCGTATTGCTTCGCCGTCATTGCCGGAGTACGCTTCATGCCGTTCACGCCTACCTGATCACTCACACTTCGAGGGAATCGAGGTAGTCGGCGACCATGCGCAGCATTTGCGCGGTGCTCAGGCCCAAAGACTCGGCGATCGAGGCAAGCAGCTCGGAGCTGGCCTCTTTCTGCCCGCGCTCGACTTCCGAAAGATAGCCGAGGGATACGCCGGCCTTCTCGCTCACCTCGCGCAGCGTCTTGTGGTCTCTGGTGCGCAGGTCGCGCAGCACATGGCCGATCGCCTCGCGCAGCGACATATCCTTACTCTCGGCAGCGGATTCATGTTTGCGCGACGATGCACGCGGTTTGGTCTGCTCGGCATCCTCGGCCTGCCACATACGGCTGAGCGCAGCCTGACGTTCGGCCTTGGCCCTCTTGGCCTCCCGCGCGCGAAGCACCTGCTGCTGGGCGAACATCACGGCCCGCCGCTGCACTGGGGTCAGATCCCGCACGCGTGCGTTGCCGGCCTGAACCGGGCGTGTCGCAAGGGTATTCACATCCGTCTGTTCATTGGTGAGAGTCATCGTGTCCATCTGCGCCATCCCTTTCGGCTTGTGTGTTCTTGGCTTACACTATGAACAACAGTGGGGGGACGAGATTATTCCTGTGAGTTATCTGTGAGTTCACTCAGGTTTTCCAGAACGCTTAACACGCTCTGATGCCGGACCTCTTCACGGGAACCATGGCAATGCAGCTCGCGCACGATGGTTTGCGCCCGCCCGGACGCGGAAAACGCCGCCGGAATCGCCAAGCCTATGTACACCAGCCCCGCGGGCTTGTCGCCATCCGGGCCAGGGCCTGCGACGCCGGTGGTCGATAGTCCGATGACAGCGTCATAGTGCGGCTGGCGATACAGTTCGGCAGTGGCCTGCGCCATCTGGCGGGCCACCTCGGGATGCACCGCGCCCTCGCGTGCGAGCAGCCCGGCATCCACGTGAAGCATTGATGCCTTGGCGGCGGTATCGTAGGTGACGGCCGAACCGAGGAACACCGTCGAAGCGCCCGGCACCCGCACAAAGGCATCCGCCAAGAGGCCTCCGGTAAGCGATTCGGCAGCGGCGATCTTCACCTTGCGTGACCGGCAACGCGCAAGGATCCCGGCAGCCAGCGCGTCACAACGCTCGACCAGAACCGTTGATTCGTTTTCGTCGCGAGCAGTGCCATCAGCGTCGTTCAGCGCAGAAGGAGCGCCGGCGTTCGCCCTGCCATTGTCCGGCACGCCGACCGTCATGCCGACTGATTGTCGTCGGCCGACGACGCCGCCGCACGGCGGCCAAAGGTGTTGACAAGATATTCGCCGCCTGAATACAGGCACAGTACGAGCGCAATATAGATAATCACTTGTGTGGCGATGTTGTAGACGTTGACCCATGTAGCGTCCGACCCATCCGCAGCCAGCGACCACACCGGGGCCAGCAGCATGGCGAGGCCGATGCATTCGGTCAAGGTCTTATATTTGCCCGCCTGCGAAGCGGCGATGACCTTGCCGCCCGTATCGATGACGAAGAACCGCATCACGGTGATGCCGAGTTCGCGGATGATGAACAGGACCGTAACCCACCAGTAGACCTCGCCGAACGCCGAAGCCACAACCAGCGTCGCCAGAATCAGCAGCTTGTCGGCGATGGGATCCATAAGCTTGCCCAGCTCGGTCACCTGATTATATGTGCGCGCCATCCAGCCATCGAGCTTGTCGGTGGACGCGGCGATGACGAACAGAACGGCGGCGGTCCACCGCATCCCCACATTCTGCGCGCCCCACGCCCCTGCGGCGATATCGAACCCGATGAAAATCAGCACCAGCACGATGCGCGAATAGGTCACCAGATTCGGTGGGCTGTTCCACCCGTCCCATAACGATGTCTTGCGTTCATCCCGTGTTTGCATACCATTTACCTTAGCGCGATATCAATACCTCGGCGATCCGTACCGCCATCGACCGAGCCGGAGCTATGCCAGATGCCCGCCGCCCACTTGACCGGCCGATTCTTCGCGTGTTTCAACGGAAGTCTGCAACGAACCGGTCTCTCCGCGAATGAAGGCAAGGACCTGCTGCAAGTCCTGCGGCTGCACGATCACCTGGCGGGCCTTCGATCCTTCGGAGGGCCCTACGATGCCACGCGACTCAAGCAGATCCATCAGCCTGCCTGCCTTGGCGAAACCGACGCGCAGTTTGCGCTGCAGCATCGAAGTGGAGCCGAACTGCGTGGTGACGACCAGCTCGGCCGCCTGCAGCAGCACATCCATGTCGTCGCCGATATCCTCGTCAGGCTCGACCGCATGCTTCTCGGCCTCCTGAGCCATCTGCTCGATGTCTTCACGGTAATGCGGCTTGCGCTGAGTGCGCACGAATTCGACCGCCTTACGGATCTCGGATTCGCCGACCCATGACCCCTGCACGCGCAATGCCTTGGCGGATCCCATGGGCAGGAAGAGCGCATCACCCTGTCCGATCAGCGTCTCGGCGCCAACCGAATCGAGGATGACGCGCGAGTCGGTGGCCGACGACGTGGCGAATGCGAGCCTGGAAGGAATATTCGCCTTGATCAGGCCGGTGACAACATCGACCGACGGCCGCTGCGTGGCGAGCACCAGATGCACGCCGGCGGCGCGGGCCAGCTGCGTGATGCGCTGGATCGAACTTTCGACATCGTTCTTGGCGATCATCATGAGATCGGCCATCTCATCGACTACAACGAGCAGATACGGGTATGGAGCGACCTTGCGCTTGGAGCCGGCCGGGGCGTGCACTTTGCCGGCGCGCACCGCCTCGTTGAAATCCTTGACATGGCGGAAGCCGAAGAACTGCAGGTCGTCGTAGCGCGCATCCATCTCCTTGACCACCCATTCAAGGGCCTGCGCCGCCTTCTTCGGGTCGGTGATGATGGGCGTGAGCAGGTGCGGGATACCTGCGTACGCCGAAAGCTCCACGCGTTTGGGATCCACCATGATCATGCGCACCTGCTCGGGGGTGGCGCGCATGATGATCGAGGTGAGCATGGAGTTGATGAAGCTCGATTTGCCCGAGCCGGTGGCGCCGGCCACGAGCAGATGCGGCATCTTGGTCAGATCGGCCGTGACGAAATGCCCCTCGACGTCCTTGCCCACGCCGGCGAGCATCGGGTTGGAATCGTTCACTGCCTCGTCGGAGCGCAGCACATCGCCCAGATGCACGATTTCGCGGTCAACATTCGGGATTTCGATGCCGATGGCCGACTTGCCGGGAATAGGCGACAGGATGCGCACGTCGGAGCTTGCCACCGCATAGGCGATATTACGCTGCAGATTGGTGACCTTCTCGACCTTGACCCCCGGCCCCAGTTCCACCTCGTACTGGGTGACCGAAGGGCCGCGCAGGAAGCCGACGACTTTCGCATCCACGTTGAACTGCTGGAAGGTGGAGGTCAGGGCGCGAATGACATTGTCGTTGGCCGGCGTGCGCATCGCATGCGGCTGTCCTTTGACGAGCAGGTTGAGATCGGGCAACTGATAAGGTGCCTGTGCATCGTCAGCGGCCGCATTACCGCCTCCCGTGCCGGCGACCTCCCCGGTCGCGGCGTCCACAAGCACGGTTTCATCGTCATTCGGGGCAGCGCCCGGCACCCCTATCGCGGCCCAAGGATCGGAACCGGCCGAGGCGGGCACGGCTGTCTGACCGGCACCGCCGGCAACGGCGCCAACAGGATTGAGGCTTTCCGCGGCATTCAGCGGATGAAGCGCTACCGTGGGCTGCTCGCCGCCGCTGCCGCCATCCTCGCCGCCATCGCCATAGGCAGCCGCGCCATACGAATGATCAAAGACAGTATGCGCGGGTTCAACGCCGCCCTGCGGCGAATCGCCGGAATCCCCGACCGCCGGAAACTGCGCGCTTTCGCCATGGCTGCGCGCCGCCTTGTCGAAAGCCGTGTCATTCTCGTAACGCTCCAAGGCGGCGCCGCGCTGCTCCCTGTTTTTGCGGGAGAAACGCGAGAAGAACCTAGACCACAATCCGCCTTGGCCATCCGCCGTGCCCTGCGGCTGCGCCGCGTCGTTATTGTCGTCATGCGAAGGCACGCCCTGCGCGAACGAGAGCGTGCCCTCGCCTACATGCACCTCGTTGGGGAACTGCTCGTCCTGCGCCTGCGACTCGCCATCAGTCTGTGCGGCCTGCGAGCGGCCGAACAGACTGCGGATACGCCCAGGCACTTCGCTCACATGCATGCGGGCGATGAGCAGCAGCGCGAACAACGCGGTAACAACGAAGATGAGGATCGCAAAAACCTTGGAAAGGCCCCAGGAGAGCGGCGAACCCAGTGCGAAACCGAGCAGGCCGCCGGATCGCTGCAGCACAGCCATATCGAAAGAACGCATGTCAGAAGCCATCGTGACGTCGATGATCGAGCATACCGACCACAGCAGCAGCGTCCAGCCAGTCACTATTTTGGGGTTGTCCGCGCCCTTGCCGGTATTGCGCATCAGCCTGATTGAAAGATACCCCAAGAGCACGGGCAGCACCACGCTCATGACGCCGAACAGACCGGATGCGAAAGCGTGCAGCGCCCGGCCCAGTACGCCGTCGACGCGCACCCATTCCGAAGCGCAGAACGCGATCGCCAACACGAGCAGGATGAAACACCAGCCGTCACTGCGATTCTCGGGGTCATAATCCCCCACGCCGCCGATCGTGCGCACGATTTTGCCGATGCCTCGGGGCACCGCGAGCAGGATCTTGCGCCACAGAGGCTCCGGCGGGCGCGCATCGCCCGTCCCGGAGGCACGCGTCGCAGAGCCCTTCGACTGCGATCGGGAGGACTTGCGGACGTTGTTTGCTGAAGATGCGGTTCGTGCCATAACGCACCCGATTCTACCGGCTCCCGTTCCCATCGGCTATGATTGGCTGGTATGACTCCTGCAGAACGTGCCATCGCAGTCGCATTCGCCCAGAAGAACTGCGAGCTGGAAGCAATAACGCCGAATGATCCGACGCGCCGCGCCGCACGCGACTATGTCGACGGAAACGCCGATGCGCTCCGCCTGATCGCCGTGGCCGACAGCAATCCGCATGATCCCGCAGGCAGCGTCTTCGCCCGCACTGTGCTGCTTGCCGAGCGCGGATGGAATCCCACCGGCGATCTGGCTGAGCTCAAGGCTATTCATCGCGCGCTGTTCGGCGGTGTTTACGATGATGCAGGGCTGCCGCGCACCAAGGACGTCAAGGATCACAGCGTTACAGGTCAGGGCGTTAAAGACCACGGCGCGCCGCGCGCCCAAGCGGCCGGCACGCGCGGCAATAATGCAGACGCCGGCATCGAAACTGCGCGAGACACAGATCCGGAAGCCTTCTTCCCTGCCGTGCTGATTGACACTGGCGCGATGAATATCTCCACCGAACTGAACGACAAACGGAATCTGCGCAATCTGGATCGTGATGTTTTTGTGCGCGAATTGGCGAAGATATACGACGAGCTGGGCTACTTGCACCCATTCAAAGGCGGCAATGCGATGGTGCTGCGCATCTTCGCCTCGCGGCTCGCCCATGATGCAGGCTGGGATCTCGACTGGGGCGCCGTCACCCGGTACAGCTACAACCAGGCGAAACGCAAAGCGTACACGGGCGATGTCGGCGGATTCGAGCAGCTGTTCGGCGCGATCGCCCGGACCGCCAATCCCACGCGGGTATTCCTGTGCGCCGGCTGGGACCAGGGTCCGGCGCACTGAGTTCTTGATGCGTGTAAGGCCCCGATGCGATGGGTCAATGACGCAGCGCATTATCGTCACGCTATGCTGTCGATTGTCGATGCGCTGAACCGCCGACGCATTGAATCGGCATTGCCTTGAATCACCGTCGCGGGCTCAGGTCACCGAGGCGATGCCGAGCGTAGCCGATCGCATGCGCGTCATGCTCATCATAAGCTCCTGCATCCGCCCGCTGCACGATTTCAAGCGTGCGGCTCACGAGCTGCGGATCAAGCGCGTCAAGCCAGTGAATCCGGGGATCGCGCCCGAACCACCCCATCTGCTTGCGCGCCAGACGCTTGGTATGCTGGGCTATTTGCGCGAAAGCCTCGTCCTCGCTGATATCGCCGTCGAGCGCCTCCAGAATCTGCTGATATCCCAGTGCCCGCGCTGCAGTGATCCCCAGCCGCGGCCGCAGGCGGCGCACCTCGTCGACGAAACCAGCCCGGCGCATCGCCTGCGTTCGGATGTCGATGCGCCGGTCGAGCTCATCGCGCGGCAGATCAAGCCCGATCTGCACAGCAGGCATGACATAGCGATACCGCGGCAGACTCGCCGAATATGGTTTTCCAGTGATTGCAATGACTTCCAGCGCGCGGATCGTGCGGCGCGAATTGTGCGGATCCATGCGCGCAGCAGCCTGCGGATCCTTGGCCTGCAGCTCGGCATACAACGCACCGGAGCCTTCGCTTTCGGCTCGTTCCTCCAGCCGTGCCCGCAATGCAGGATCGGTCGCAGGAAAGACGATATCGTCGATCGCGGCGCGAGCGTACAGCCCCGAGCCGCCGACGAGAATCGGCCTGATACCGTGTTCTTGCAATCGGCCTATGCACGCACGAGCCAGTTTTTGGAAATTCGCCACGCTCATGGAATCCTCGGGCTCGATGATGTCGATCAAATGGTGCGGCACTGCCTGACGCTCCTGCGCCGTCGCCTTCGCCGTGCCGATATCCATGCCACGATACATCTGGTAGGCATCGGCATTGATGATCTCGGCCGCGTCATTGTAAGATCGCGGCATCTGCGCATTCAGCACCTGTGCCAACGCGATGGCAAGTCCGGTTTTGCCCGAAGCGGTAGGCCCGATGATCGAAACGACTCTGCGTGGGCCGCCAGGATCGACGCCGGCAGCGCCACCGGCCCGCATGCCGTCATTTGACACGTCAACGCCGCCCGCTTCGCCACCAGCATGCCGAGCATCGGCTGCGCTGTGCAAGCCGCCTGCGTCCTGCGCGTTGTCGATGTGACGTGTCTCGTTCGTGTTTCCGATCATAGGCGCGATTGTAGCCGCCAAGCCGTCCTTCGCCACCCAGCCGCTGGCCGTGGATGCCCTTGAACCAACGACACGCCAATATTATATCGCGATATAACGTGATACGCTTCTGATAAGCGATACATCGCGAACGGAATCAGCCTAAGGGTCCGTGGCCAGTTTGATATCACGCGATACCGGACGAACGGCAGCAGCACGAACCCGGCCGCTGAACGAATATAAGGAGCGGTTATGGCCGAATACGAGCACCACGGCAATCATGAGCATTGGCAGGTGGAAGTCGGCAAAAGCAAAGTCATCGAGCTTGATGGCGTCTCATCGCTTGACGTGTTCATCATTCGCGGGCGCATTGACATCATCGGCACGGATGACGATTACGCACGCTTGGAAATCTCCAACGTCGCCGGTGAGCCTGTCGATGTGCAATTCAAGAAGGGCCAGCTGATCATCACCCACCCAAAGGATGCCGTCCACATCGCGCATGGCAGTTCGATAACCGTCAACGTGCATGGCTGGCGCGGTTTGTTCGGCCTGAAGCGCGACACCAAACGTCTGCACGCCGACATCAGCCTGCTCGTGCCTCGCGGCATCGAGGTCGAGGTGGCATCGGTGCAGGGCGACAGCCTTATCAGCGGTCTCGACCACGGCGCCGAGCTGTCGACCGTATCCGGTTCGGTCATCTCGGACGGGCTGCGCGGCAAACTCGAACTGAATAATGTCAGCGGCAAAGTGGAGGCACGCAACCATCACGGCAGCGTCGAAGCCACCACGGTGAGCGGCGAAGTCGTGCTCAGCGGCGATTTCCGCGATATCGAGACCAATAGCGTGAGCGGCGACCTGTACGTCGATGCCTTGGGCGCGCCACGGCATCTCGAAGCCAATGCAGTCAGCGGCAATATGGCCGTGCGATTGGATCCGCGGGTGCGCGCCGAATACTCGATGAACTCCATGCGCGGCACCGCGTTGATCGACGGGAAGCGTTTCCATACGCGATTCAAGGGTTTCGACTACAGCGACGGACCGAAGGACGGTCCGGCCACCACAGTCGAGTTCAATGCCATATCCGGCAGCCTCAAGGTGGTGCGCCGGGAGCCGCTGCGTTTCGACGACGACCTTGGCGACGAACACGATGGCGACGATGATCGCGATCGGCGCCGCTCCAGCGGCAGACATTGCGACGAATATGATCGCGCTTCCTTCACTGACGATCGCGGCTACGACATCAGGGTTGGCGACAGCGACGATGACGGCAACGCCTCTGACGACAATGAGTCTGACCATGCGGGCGATGAGGCGCGATGAGCACGCAGGTCTTCGCGCACGGGCAGATGCGGCTCTATCTGCTCACGCTGCTGGCCGACCAGCCGATGCACGGCTACGAGCTGATGCAGGCGATCGAGCAGCGTTTCAACGGCACCTATGTGCCCAGCGCAGGCACCATCTACCCGCGGCTCGCCAAACTGACTGAAGACGGGCTGATCGCCAAAGAGGAGGCAGGACGCAGGACCATCTACTCCATCACCGACGCCGGGCGGGAGGAGCTGCGCAAACGCAAGGACGAGACCGGCCAGCTTGAGGACGACATCGACATGTCGGCCCGCGCCATGGCCGATAAGCTGCGCTCCGACGTGCGGCAGGCCATGAGCTCGCTCAAGGATGACTTGGACAAGACGGACTTTCGCTCTTATCCGCACCGCGACGCTAGACCATCCTCGGATCGGTCCACGGGCAGCCCTTTCGCCGATACGCGCGAAGAATACCGCTCGCGCGACGGTACGCGCCGGCGCAGTCGGCGAGACGACGAGCGTGGGACAGGACATAACAGCGCACAACAGGATGGAGCAGGGCAGGACGGCAGCCGCGCTGCACGCCAGCCGCTGGAGGAGGCCGAATCGAACTTGTACCGCTTCAGCATGCAGATGCACGATCTGCTGCGCGACGCCGACATGCAGGGCAGGCTGGTCGAGTCTGACGCGCGCGAGCTCTCCCACGATCTGAACGCCATCGTGCAACGATTCCGCATGCTGTAATTCTCCCGCGGTGGCTCATCACGCTGCGTTCATCACGCTGCGTTTCACTACGCTGCGTTTCACTACGCCGAGCTTCATTATGCCGTGCAGTCTCTTCACAGCATGGTGCTTCCAATCCGCAATCCGCTAATGCGCGGCCCCTAGCCAAATCTGTCAAAAATGCAAGAAAGAGGCATTCCTTTGCACAGCGATTTTTCGAACAGCACTACCGCACGCAACGCCGCTGTAAGCAACACGGCCACTGGCACCGCCGCGTCGGCTGCAGCAACAGCCGCCGTCGCAATTGGGGCACCCCACTCGGTGGGAGCTTCTGCGCAGGCCGCAGCACCCACCGCATCACAGGGTGACAAAGATTCCGTATCTCTGTGGGAGGGAACCGATTACGGCGCCTGGCTGACGGCCGACACCAGCAGCACGCTAGGCGCCAGCCTTGTCGGCTTTGCAATCCCGCTGATCGCACTGACCTCCACCGGTTCGCCCGCCCAGGCGTCGTTCATCAGCGGTTTGGAAAGCTGCGTGCTCGCCGCATTCAGCATCCCCGGCGGCGTGGTTCAGGATCGCGTCGACCGGCGCAGGCTCATGCTCGCCTGGGGTATCAGCGGCACTGTGCTGTTCGCCTGCATGGCAGCCTTCGACTGGATGAACATGCTCGGCATGGTCGCATTGGTCGTCTTCGCCGTCCTTATGGGCCTGCGCAGCGGCTTGCTGTCCGGCACCTCGCACTCGATGCTGCGCGGCATCGTGCCCGACGCTCAGCTGCCACACGCGCTGACGATCAACAACGGACGTGATGCGGCGCTCAATATCCTGGGCGATCCGCTGTCTGGCCTGCTTATGAAATTCGGCAACATGATGCCCCTGCTCACGGCGGCGCTGCTCAACATCGTCGCCACCATGGGCTCGTGGCATATCCGCCGGTACTGGAAACACGGCGACGACGATGCCAATCCCGCCGCAGCAGCCGACATTTCCAACAACACCGTCGATAATGCTGAGCCTTCCGCCCCACAATCCCAGGTCGCCACATGGCGCGGCGCGCTCGATGGCATCGTCTATCTGTTCAGATGGCCTTTCCAACGGAGAATGACGCTCGGATCCCTGATATTCAATGGCTCGATCAACGCGCTCATACTCATTACGCAGATGCACATCGTGCAGGTCACGCACAGCACCTTCACCGCTGCGCTCGTGCTCTCGATCAGTTCGCTCGGTATGCTGCTCGGAGCCTTTGCCACTTCCCACATCATCAGTCGCGTGCCCGGCGGAGTGATCTTTGCCGTGTCCTTCATACTGTTATCCGCCAGCAGTTTTGGCGTGGCGTTGCCGCAGAGTGTCTGGCTCAAAGGCGCATTTCTCTTTTTCGGGCTGCTCCTATTGCCTGCAACCAACGCCGTAGGGGGAGGTTTTAGCGCGCTGCTCGTCTCCAAAAATAACCAAGGTCGCCTGGATGCCGCTCAGACCCTGTGCGGCATGGGCGCCTACGCGATATTCGTCTCGCTGGCGGGGGTGCTGATGACCAAGCTCGGATACACTGCCGCGGCGCTCATCATGTGCGCAGGGCTGTGCGGGGCGACATCGCTCCTGCTCACCCTCAAACCACTCATCACGCTGCCCGGGCCGGAAAGCTGGGAAAGCCACATCGACGCCTGCCAGCTGCACCGGCTATGATGGTTGCTCGTGATATTAGACCGCCACGACAGCATCAACACCGCGAGTATCCAGGCCCGGCTCGAAGCCGCGCAATCCGGCGCGTTCCACTTCCCCAAGGAGGAAGTCACCGCGTTCATCGATCTCATGCAGGTGTATGAAGGGGCGATGTACGAGATCAGTACGAAGCTCGATGTGCTCGACGGCGAGTTTCAAGTACGCTTCGAGCACAATCCGATCCATCATCTCGAGCGAAGGCTCAAGTCGGTCGATTCGATCATCGAGAAGCTCGAACGCAAAGAGCTGCCGGTCACCACGCAGTCGATCAAGGACAATCTTTTCGATGTGGCAGGCATCCGTGTCATATGCAACTACCGCGACGACGTGTATTCGGTTTCGAATTATCTTTCGGCGCAATCCGACATCCAAGTGCTGCGGGTCAAAGACTATATCAAAACACCGAAACAGAACGGCTATCGCAGCCTGCATGTGATCTACGCGGTGCCGGTGTTCCTCTCTTCGGGCGCGCATTACACGCCGGTCGAGGTGCAGTTCCGCACGATTGCTATGGATTACTGGGCCAGTCTCGAACATGCGCTGCGCTACAAAACCGATCTGCCGGATTCGCGGCTCAACGAGCACTCGCAAACGCTGCTCGACTGCGCACGCAGTCTGCAGAACATCGAGGCGCAGATGCAGAACATCCACCGCGACATCAACGGCGCGCCTCAGGGCGATGAGGCTCCGCGCAAAGAGCCGCGGCAGCAGTAGAGCTTTGGCCCTCGCCGTCCGCGCATAGGTGGTCTGTGCGCCACAACGCTGCTCTCGGCACGGGGAATCTGCATCTCCCTTATTTGTAGCAGCTTCCAAGGTCTGCCGAGGTATATCAGCCTTATTTGTAGCAGCTCTTCATCTGGACCGACTCTATACGGCTAAGAAAACCGCAGTGTGATGGCCTCGATAGTCGAAGGCCTGCGACGACGGTGCTACAGATAAGACCGATAGGTGTCTACAGACCTTGAAATCTGCTACAAATAGGCCGGATACCCAAGTTTTCCCGTCTAAGGAAGATGAGGGCCATCACTGAACTGCCATTACTCTCAAACGCGAGGCGGCTCTGCGTCGGATCGCATATCCGCTGCAGAGCCGCCTCAGGCCGTTTCTCCGAACTCAGAAATTGAAATTATCCGGGTCCGCGCCAGTACGTTCGCCGGTGTCCAACGCATCGATGGCTTTCGTGTCGTCGTCGGACAGCTGGAAGTCGAAGACATCAAAGTTCTGGCGGATGCGCTCGGCATGCGTCGACTTCGGGATCACGATCAGCCCGCGCTGCAAGTGCCAGCGGATCACGACCTGCGCCGGTGACTTGCCGTAGCGTTCGGCGATTGCGGCGAGCGCAGGATTACGCAGCAGCGAGCCGCCGGTGCCGCCCAGCGGGCTGTATGCCTCCACATCGATGCCCTTGGATTTCGCGTAGTCGACGACTTGCGCGTTGGCGAACTGCGGCGAGGATTCGACTTGGTCGACCGCTGGCTTGGTGTCGCTGATTTTCAGCAAGGTATCGAGATGATGCGGCTGGAAATTGCTCACGCCGATCGCCCGCACACGCCGCTCGGCATAGAGCTCAGCCATCGTCTCCCATGCCTTCTCCCAGCCGTCGACCGGCCAGTGGATCAGATACAGATCAATATAATCCGTACCGAGCCGGTCCAGGCTCGCATAGAAGGCGTCCCTGGTGATGCCAGAGCGCGCGTCGTCGTTCCACAGCTTCGTCGTGATGAACACGTCCCGTCGCCTCAAGCCGGACTCGCGCAGCCCTTCCCCTACCGATTCCTCGTTATTGTAGGCGCGTGCAGTGTCGATGTGCCGATATCCGGCCAGCAAGGCTTCGCGCACCGCGTCAGATGTTTCCTTGCCGCTTTTCGTCTGGAACACGCCCAGCCCCAGCTGCGGGATGGTGATACCGTTGTTCAGGGTGATGGATGGGCTCTTGATGCCGTTTGCCATGCTTCCTCGATTCGCTTGTGTTGTTATTCGTTGCCGTCTCAGCAGGTCATCTGCTGTATCGACTGCTGCTTCAATGACCGGCCGCCCGGATTCTTCAGCTGATTGGCTGACTAGCTGCCGGACTACCTACCGTCCAGTTCTGCCGCACGCCTGCAATTCCATGGTAATCAGACAGCAGCCCCTTTGGCCTCTGGCGCAAACCGCTGCAGACCCGTCCAGACTGCTTCATATGACAAACGATATGTGGAGAATCTCAGGCGCATCAATCCGAAAAGAGGGCAGCGGAGTAAATTCGTGAAACTGTGCTGCGCTCCAAGCTAACACACAGGGTGAGTGACTTATCCTAGGATGAAAGCGTAAGTGAGTTAAGGAGCAGTCATGACGTTTGGCAGACAACCGCAGGACAATCGCAGCCAATTCAATCCGCAGTATGGGCAGCCTGAGCAGCAGCAGAACAGCCAGCCTGTATTCCAGAGCTATCAGAATCATCAGGCGCAGGGCGCACAGGTGCCTGTCGGGCAGAATCCCAATGGCCAGCAATACGGCTATGCCGCGCAACCGGGCTCCGGGCTGGGTCCGGTCGACGCTCAGATTGCGTATTCTTATGAGCGCACGAGGCGAGTCTCGGTCGCGAACGCCTATGGCCAGATGACGCTCGGCCTGCTGGTCACCGCAGCCGTGGCGATCGCCACGCAGGTGACCGGCGCGCTTAACGCCTTCCTCAACGCCACAGGCATGATCGGCTGGATCGGGTTGGCCGTCGTACAGGTCGTGATGGCCGTCATGCTCGGCGCGCGCATCATGAAAATGAAGACCGGCACGGCTTATGCGATGTTCTACATCTATGCGGCGCTGATGGGCTTCACTCTCAGCTCGATTTTCATGGTCTATGATCTCGGGTCCATCGGCGTCGCGTTGCTGTTGAGCGCTGGCTTCTTCGTGGCGTTGACGATGCTCGCCCTCACTACGAAGATCGATATGCTCAAGGCCGGCCCGATCCTCATGGTCGCGCTGCTCGTGCTCATCGTGGGACAGGTGATCCTGATGTTCGTCGCGCCTTCGGACGGCATGATCAGGCTGATCTCTGCAGCCGGCTTGCTGATCTTCGCCGGGTTGACGGCATATGATGCGCAGCGCACCCGGGCACTCTTCGCCCAATATGCGACAGGCACCGATACGCTCAGGCGCATATCGATCATCTGCGCGCTGAGCCTTTATCTCGACTTCGTCAACATGTTCCTCTACCTGCTGCGCATCTTCGGCAGTCGGAACTAGGGTTGCGGCGCGCACTACGCAATCGGACAATCCCGGAGTGCGCGCATTTTGCGAAATCCCGAGGCAGCCAATGATGGTCTGTGAGAGGTCGATCCGTGCGCACTATAGGATTGCGCGATGGGGCAGTGCGTACTACTTCATGAGGTTTCTCAAGACGTACTGCAAAATGCCGCCGTTGCGGTAATACTCCGCCTCTCCGGGGGTGTCAATGCGCACCGTCGCGTCGAATTGCACGGCACTGCCGTCGGATTTGACGGCCCGGACCGCTACGGTCTTGGGGATGGCGCCGCTGTTGAGCGTTTCGATGCCCGAGATGTCGAATGTTTCGGTGCCGTCGAGGCCCAAGGACTCGATTGACTCTCCGTCGGGGAACTGCAAGGGCAGCACGCCCATGCCGATCAAGTTCGAGCGGTGGATGCGTTCGAAGCTGCAGGTGATGACGGCCTTGACGCCGAGCATCGCCGTGCCTTTGGCCGCCCAGTCGCGCGACGAGCCGGTGCCGTATTCCTTGCCGGCCAGCACCACGAGCGGAATGCCCTCCTTGCGGTAGTGCATCGCGGCGTCGAAGATCGTCGTCGGCTCCTGCGCGAGGAAATCGTAGGTAAAGCCACCGGGCGTGACCTCGTGGCCGACCGAGGCGAGCAGCTGGTTGCGCAGGCGGATGTTGCCGAAAGTGCCGCGCACCATGATCTCATGGTTGCCGCGCCGCGAGCCATAGGAGTTGAAATCCTTCTGCTGCACGCCGTGGGCGATCAAATACTGCCCGGCCGGGCTTGAGGACTTGAATGCGCCCGCGGGCGAGATATGGTCGGTCGTGACCGAATCGCCGAGCAGCGCCAGCGTGCGGGCGCCGTGGATGTTCTGCACCGGCTCAGGTTCGTGTCGCATGCCGTCGAAGAAGGTCTGCCGGCGCACATACGTGGAATTCGGATTCCACGCGAAGCGTTCGCCCTCCGGCACGTCGAGGTTCTTCC
>NZ_JALCCV010000037.1 GCF_022640935.1 Bifidobacterium sp. | reverse complement strand
CCGACGGCGCCGATGGTGCCGGCGACGTCGGGCGCGACGGCGGTGCGGACAATGTCGTAGACCGTTTCGCCGATAACCGGCGGCATGTCATCGCCCTTGACCTGACGCGAATGTTCGATGGTTCGCAGGCCGCCGCGCACAGCCTCGCGCCGGACGCCGCGCATGAAGGCGCCGATGACGCCTTCGAGCCAGACAGCGAGCTTGGGGGATTCGCCACGAGGCGCAGCGCATCACTGCTCGAACAGGCTTCGGACCGATTCGACTGGGTTGATATTCGCGCTTTCGTACCGCACGCTTCGGCCCGCGAATCCGGCCAGGTCGCCAGTGCCAGCGCGCTGAGCCTGTGGCATGCCCGCCAACGCTTCTGCCCCAGCTGCGGGTCGCCTGTGCAGCCGGTGCTGGGCGGATGGGCGCAGCGCTGCCAGAACGAGGCCGATGGCAATCGCACGCTGTTCCCGCGCATCGAGCCGGCGGTGATCACCGCGATCGTAGACGTGCACGACCGGTTGCTTGTGCAACATAACAAGGCGTGGGCGGATTCACGGCTGTTTTCCGTTTCCGCAGGCTTCGTCGAGGCTGGCGAGAACCTCGAGCATGCGTGCCGGCGCGAAGCCAAGGAAGAAGTCGGCGTGGACGTGGGAGAGGTGCGCTACCTCGGCTCTCAGCCATGGCCCTTCCCGGCGTCTGTGATGATGGCGTTCAAAGGCCGCGCGAACAGCACGGATATCCACGTCGATAACGTGGAAACCGAAGAAGCCCGGTGGGTGACGCGCGAGGAATACGCCGGGGAATTGGCGGCTGGCCGTATACAGGCGCCCGGCAAGGCCACCATAGCCCGTTACATGATCGAGGAATGGTATGGCCGCGAACTGTGACGAAGGTCGCAAATCCGCGAAGGCGGCGGGAAGCAGTGCCTCGGGTTTCCTCCGTCGTCATACAATGGTCATAGAATCAGGCCGCAGGACGGGGAAAGGACAACAACGTGACGAGCGCTTATCAAGGCGAGGGGTTCCTGTCTGATCAGACAGGGGAAATCCCTGCGCGCCATGCCGCTGGCGAGATGTCCGATTCGGCGGAAAATACGCTGGTGCTGCCGCCGCTCGGCGCGGTCTTCACCCCGATGGGCGAGCGGCCGGCAAACAGCCCAGAAGGCTTTGCCACCGTTGCGGCCAATTCCGGCCGGCGAGGAGGCAAGGCCGCGGCCCGCCGTCATGGCAAGGTCGCGCTCGTGGTGACTTTCAGCATGCTCTTGGCGCTTGCGCTCGTCGCCATTGGCTCCTTCTTCGGCGCGCGCTGGTACTTCCAGGACAAAGCCGCCCCGGGAGTAAGCTTTGGCGGCGAATCCGTAACGGGCAAATCAGCGGGCGAACTCACTGGCATCGTGAACGCCGCCGTTGCGCATTCCACCGTCACAGTAGGCGACGGCAGCGGAAAGAAAGTCGCTGCGTCACTCAAAGACCTTGGCGTTTCAATCGATGTCAACGCGACCGTGCATGACCTGCTCGCCGCAAAGTCGGCCAACGAGTTCGCCCGGCTCAATCCCTTCGCCAAGCAATCCGTAGGGCTTTCGGCGAAAACCGATAAACTCGCCGCTGCCACGTATCTGACGGACAGCCTCGTCTCCCAGGCGGACCGCGCAGTCCCCTCCACCATCGACTTCGATGAGAAGGCCGAAGCCTTCAGCGTGACGCCGGGCAAGGATGGCAAGGCTCCCGTCATGGCGCCCGTAGAAAAGGCTGTCAGCGCGATAGTCGCCGAACCGGGCCACAGCGTGACAGTAAGCGTCTCTTATAACGACGTCGTGATGCCCATCTCGGAGCAGAGCGCCAAAAACGCCGCAGACCAGGCGAATCGGCGGCTCGCCGACGCAATCACCATCGGCAATGGCGACGCCAGATCTTTCACCGTGCCGACCAGCACGGTGGCGTCGTGGATCAGCCCCGTCGGCGACCCTGACAAGGGCACAGTCACCTTGAGCTACGACAAGCAGGCGATCGATACGTATATGAGCAAGGAACTGCCTGCCCAGCTCGATCAGAAGATGGTCACGCAGGAGGACATCGTCGACACGACCGGGGCGGTGCTTGTGACGAAGACCGCGGGCGTGAACGGCGTTGCGGTGAAAAACACCGGGGCGGTGGCGCAGCAGGTCGTGCAGGCGCTGGACCAAGGCCAGAAGGCGGATCTCAAGGCCGATGCCGACGTGACGGAGCATGACGTCAAGCAGATCAAATCCGAGTACCGCATCGTCGTCGACAAAAGCAAGCAGACGGCGACGGTGTACCAGAACGACAAGCCCATCAAGAACTTTCTGGTGCTGACCGGGCGCACCGGCAGTTTCACGCAATCCGATAACGGCACGTTCTTCATCTACCTGCGCTATAAGATCCAGGATATGCGCGGCTCCAACGGCGACGGCACGTTCTATCTGACGAAGGGCGTGAAATGGGTGAGTTATTACAACGGCGGCGAGGGGTTCCATACTGCTTATTGGAACTATCCGGGCATTGCGGCGGGCGACCCGACACTCAAGGGCTCCCATGGCTGCATCAATATGTATGAGCAGGATGCGAAGTGGATATTTGACAATTGTCCCATGGGCACTGTCGTCCAAGTGATCGGCGCGCAGCCGAATGGCCCGGTGCGCTGAACTGCCAATGCGCTCCGCGCCCATGCGCATGCCGGAAGCTGATCCGCGAGTGGCGCGGCATTCGGGTGTTGTAATGCAGAGACACTACGCTGGTATTTCATGAGCGAAAACAACGAAGACAAGCCGGCGAATCTCGACGTCCCCGGCCACTTGCAATACTCCTCCGAACATGTATGGGTAGATGATTCGGTCAGCCCGGCGCTGATCGGCGTCACTGAATACGCTGCCAGTCAGATGGGAGAACTGGTTTTCCTTGATCTGCCGGAGGTCGGAACCCGCGTCGAGGCGGGGGACGAGATCGTCGAACTGGAATCGGCCAAGGCCGTTGAGCCGCTCGTATGCCCGGTGGCAGGCGTTGTACGCTATGTGAATCGCGATGCGTCCGACGATCCCGGCGTGGTCACGACCGATCCATACGGCGAAGGATGGATCCTTAAAATGGATCTGGATGATGACGAGCCGACGCTGCTCAGCGCCGACGAGTACAGCGCGATGATCAAATAGGACCAATGCTGGCCATCCTGTAAGCTGATTGGGGAGCCGACGGTATGACCTCACAGATCCTGCGGGGCCCGATATCGTGAGCTCGATACCGCGGTGGCACAGCGCATATGAGGAGAATATGACACCGGAAGACCGATTCGATCCCGACGACATGCCCACAGTCCCCATTCCGGTGCGGCGGGTGGTCACGACCTTCGATGCTGCCTCACGGCATGAGCGGATCGAGGACAAGCCGCTGCTGACCCGCTCCACGCGTAGGCTGGCCATCAACGCCTTCGGCATATGGACGAAGATCTCCAGCACCATCGGCAGACGGTTCAACTGGCGCCCCAGCGTCGAACCGTATGTCGGATACGGCACGGACGATTATTCGCGGCTGATCTGCCGAACTGTCTACGCGCCGCCGCGCAGCGAACCGGGAAGGCTCATGCGTGGGGTGCGTGCGATGCTCATGGTCCCCGCCCCCGCCACGCATGTCAGAATCGCAATCGACGAGGCGCCGCTGACGACCGTGCAGATCGGCAGCTCCGAGATCTACGATAAAGTCGATCGGGCTCGCGATCTCAACGGCGAGACCATTGTCTCCGACGATCAGGGTTATCTCGACCTCGTAGCCGAACGGCGTCTCGAACCGGGCATCCATACGGTCTCCTACCAGGTGGCGCATCGCAGGCCTGTGGTGTCGCAGCTGTTCACCATTGCTCCGCGCACGCCGATTGGCGTGATCTCCGACGTCGATGACACGATCATGGTGACCCAGGCGCCTTCGCCGCTGCGGGCGGCCTACAATCTGCTGCTGCTCAATCCGAAGAAGCGCGGCTCGGTGCCGGGCATGGGCGTGCTGTTCAACAAGATCGCCGATATGTTCCCGCAGGCGCCGTTCTTCTATCTGTCGACCTCGCCATGGAACGTCGAGCGCTCCATCCGCAACTTCATCGCCGACCAAGGCTTCCCGCAAGGGCCGCTGCTGCTGCGCGATCTCGATCCGCGGCCCAAGACCTTCGTCCCTTCCGGAGTGCAGCACAAGCTCGAGTTCGCCGAGCAGCTCATGGGCGATTTCCCCAGCATGCGCTTCATCCTCATAGGCGACGACGGACAGAAGGACCCGACCACATATGCCACCATCGCGCGGCGCTACCCTGGACGCGTGCTCGCCATCGGCATCCGGCAGCTCAGTCCGCGCGAATACTCGCCGCTGGGGCCAGTGGCGGGGCTGACCACGACCCAGCCGATCCCGGTCACCGATGTACCGGTGTTCACCGGCACGACAGGCTCCAACCTCATGAAGACGATGCTGCCGTATCTGGCGAAATTCCGATAGCGGGACGCGGGTCGTATAATCGGGCAGCATGACTATCGTCTTAGCCGCAGCCCCGCATGCCCATGGTCAACGTTCCGGCGCGACCAGCGCCCTTGATCCCCAACGGGTGCAACGCATGCCGCCGCCCAAGGCGAAGCGGCTCGACCATATTCGCACTGTGCACGGCGACACCTTCGTCGACCCCTATGACTGGATGCGCGACAAGGATTCCACTGAGGTCCGCGACTATGTCAAGGCGCAGAACGATTACTGCCAGTCGCGCACAGCTGGTCTGAAAGACCTGAGCGCCGCGCTGTTCGACGAGCTCAAAGGCCGCGTGCAGGAGACGGACATGTCGGTGCCCACGCGCATCGACGGCTACTGGTATTTCGTTCGTACGCAAGAGGGACGGCAGTACGCCACGCAGTGCCGTATCCCGATCAGCGATGCCGACGACTGGAATCCGCCACAGGTCGATCCGAAAGGCGAGCCCGGCTCGATGAGCGGCGAGCAGATCGTCTTCGACGCGAATCTCGAAGCGCAGGGCCATGACTTCTTCCGCCTTGGCGGCCTTGATCTGAGCCGCGACGGGCGTTGGCTGCTCTACGGCGTCGACACTGCGGGCGACGAGCGCTACGACTTCCGTATCCGTGATCTTCGCACCGGCACCGAATTGCCGGAAGTGCTGCACGGCATCGGCGGGGCGTGTTTCACCCCGGACGCGCAATGGGTGTTCTATGTGGCGCTCGATGAGGCGTGGCGGCCCTATGCGATTCGCCGGCATCACGTCGGCACGCCAGTCGATGCGGATGTGGAGGTGTTCCGGGAAGACGACGAGCGTTTCTGGGTAGGCGTAGGCCTGAGCTTCGACGAACGGCGCATCGTCATCAGCACCAGTTCCAAAACCAGCGGCGAAGTGTGGATGCTGCCCGTGTCGAGCCCGGAGGGCGAGTTCCGCGTGTTCATACCGCGGCAGGATGATGTGGAATACGATGTGAGCTTCGCGTGTTTCGAAGGCGCAGGCGGGCAGGGCGAGGACATTCCGCTCGCCGTCGTGTACCACAATGCGCTCGACCCGAACTTCGAGATCGACGTGATCGACATGCGCACGCATGAACCGCCGTATCGCCTCGGCGAAGGCGTTGCGGTCGCGCTCGGCTCGCCTTATGGCTGCGAGCAGGGAGATCGCTTCGAGGCTGGTGCATCGGCCAAACCGGTCAGCCGGCCGTACAACGACACGCGCAATCCGGCGGTTCTGCAAGGCGCGCGGGGATTGGGCATCGAGGGCATCGCGCTGCACAGGAATTTCGTGTCGCTGAGCTATCGCGCGAACAGTCTGCCGCATGTCGCCGTGATGGCCAAGGACGATGCCGCGCAGGATTTTCTTGCCGGACGGCCATGGCGTTTCCGCGAGATCGAGCCGCCGGACGATGGCGGCAGGGAGCAGACAGGGCAATCCGGCGAGCCGAGTCGGCTGTACTCCTTCGGCACCGGCGGCAACCCGTCGTATGACGCGCCGCGCATGCGGTATTCCTTCGACAGCTATACGAGGCCGGGCGAGCTGCACGAATTGGATCCGGCCACCGGCGAGGATATTCTGCTCAAGCGTGCGCAAGTGCTCGGCGGCTTCGATGCGCAGAAGTATTCGGAACGCCGCGTCTGGGTGAGCGTGCGCGACGGGGAGGAAGTGCCGGTCTCGCTCGTCTGGCGCACCGACATGTTGCCAGGGCTGGCCGCATTGCCTGGGCATTTGGCAGCGCCGGCGCCGGAGGCTGGACTATCAGCTTCGAGGCTGGGCGCTGAGCAGGCCGGCACGAAAGCGTGTGGTACGCGGAAGAACGAGCATACCGAATGCGCCGAATGCGATGACCGTGGTGCCGACCGCGCCGAGGCAGAGGAACGACCGGCTGTTTCTATTCCGATGTTCATCACCGGGTACGGTGCATACGAGATCAGCTCGGATCCGGGGTTCTCCGCCGCGCGCATCAGTCTGCTCGACCGTGGCGTGCTCTACGCGGTGCCGCACATCCGTGGCGGCGGCGAAATGGGACGCGCCTGGTATGAGCATGGACGGCGGCTGGAGAAGAAGCATACCTTTGAGGATTTCGTCGATGCGACCGCCGCGCTGCAATATGCCGGATTCGCGGATCCGGCCCGGACGATGGCCAATGGCGGATCGGCGGGCGGCCTGCTGATGGGGGCTGTCGCCAATATGGCACCGGAACGGTATGCCGCCATTGAGGCGGATGTGCCTTTCGTGGATGCGCTGACTTCGATCCTCGATCCTTCGCTACCGCTGACTGTCACCGAATGGGACGAGTGGGGCGACCCGCTGCACGACGAACGCGTGTATCGGTACATGAAGTCGTACACGCCATACGAGAACGCGCCCAGCGATGAGCATCCGGCACCGCGTTTCCCGAAGATCCTGGTGACCACGTCGATGAACGACACGCGCGTGCTGGTCGTCGAGCCGCTTAAATGGATCGCCAGGCTGCAATCCGCCGGCGTCGATGTGATCGCCAAAATCGAGATCGAGGCAGGCCACGGCGGCACCACCGGCCGCTACAAGCAGTGGGAGGAGGTCTCCTACGAGAACGCCTGGTGCCTTGATGCGATGGGAGCCACGCAGCTGGTAGCGCCTGAACGCTGATTGAGAAGAGCCGATTGAGTAGGGACCGAGTAGGAGCTCGGGTCCTAAGGGGAATACGGGCGTAGTCCAGTGGGAATGCGGGTGGGGAGAGGTGCACGAGCCCCTAAATCTGGGCGTCATAAGCCCCGCATTATCTCGAACTCAGTGCGGGAATCGTGATCAGTGATCGCGGTTATGCGTCACAATGCCCGCGCAAGGTGATCGATGGCGTGGGCGCTATTATGACGTTGGGGATCGCCTCATGTGGATTTGCATATGAAAGCCCTCGCGAACACCAGCCACATTCAGCTGATGACGACTGTGTGAGTTGTCCACATCCGTGTCCATAAGGCGGGACGGGCAATCAGGCCGGTGCGCGCTGCGACTAGTCTCGCGGCTATGGGCAATCAGGAAACGCAATCATCGCACACGCCATCGCATAACTATCGCATCGCCGTCATCCCTGGCGATGGAATCGGCAAGGAAATCATCCCGGTCGCGCAGGCGGCCCTCGACAAGGCGACCGAAGGCAGTGCGCGTTTCGAGTACGAGCCGTTCGACCTTGGCGCGGAGCGATACCTGCGCGACGGCGCGATTCTGCCGGATGAGGATCTCGAGCGCATCAAAGGCACCGATGCCATCCTGCTCGGCGCCATCGGCGACCCGCGCATCAAGGCAGGTATCTTGGAGCGGGGCCTGTTGCTTAAACTCCGGTTCGCGCTCGACCAGTATGTGAATCTGCGTCCTTCCAGACTGTACAAAGGCGTCGCATCGCCACTCGCCAACCCGGGGAACATCGACTTCGTCGTCGTGCGCGAGGGCACCGAAGGCCTGTACTGCGGGGCGGGCGGCGCGATTCGGCGCGATACTCCGGCAGAAGTTGCCACTGAAGTGTCGATTAACACCGCATACGGCGTCGAGCGCGTCGTGCGCTACGCCTTCGAGCTGGCGATGAAACGGCGCAGGCACGTCACCCTCGTGCACAAGAAGAACGTACTGGTCAACGCCGGCGACATGTGGCAGCGCATCGTGGACTGCGTGGGGCGAGAATACCCCGAGGTATCGCACGATTACCAGCACATCGATGCGGCGACGATCTTCCTGGTTTCCGATCCTGCGCGTTTCGACGTGATTCTGACCGACAACCTTTTTGGCGACATCCTCACTGATGAGGCGGGCGCGGTCGTTGGCGGCGTCGGCTACTCCGCTTCGGGCTGCATCAACGCGTCGAACGAATACCCTTCGATGTTTGAGCCTATCCACGGTTCGGCGCCGGACATCGCCGGCAAAGGCATCGCCAACCCGACCGCTGCGATTCTCTCCGTCGCCATGCTGCTGCGTCATCTTGGATTCGATGCGGCGGCGGACCGCATCGATGCGGCTGTCGAGGCCGATATCGAGGAGCTTGGAGCGACACGACGCGGCACCGAGCAGATCGGGCGCGACATCTGCGCCCGTTTAAACTGAGCGCTCGCCGCATAACGATTAAAAATGTCATACATCGACCGGAAACCGCGCGCATCGAAATTCTGCGGTTCTGAGGTTTTGGAATTGATGGTTTCTACGGCAGGGTTCTTCGGCTCCTTAGCGAAATCTCACTTCGCCGGCCTAAGACCCAGTGGACTTTACGCTTAACGGCTCAGCACAACGAAAAATACGTCTCACGAGTGACGCAAACCTAAGACTCGCAGGGGTGGCGAGGGTTGCAGGGTGCATTAATCTTAGGGTATGAGCGAATTCAATGCCGATGGCGGCCAGCAGCAGCCGCAAGACCCGCAGTCCGGATACGGGCAGACATCTCCTTACTCGCAGGGCGCCGCGCCGCAGGCTGCTTCCAGCCAAGGAGACAATGCCTACGGACGGCCGGAGCAATCGTCATACGGCCAGCAGCCATACGGTGGGCAGACGGATGCACGAGGACCGTATTATGCTCCGCCGCAAGCCACGCAAGGTGACTATTACGGCCAAGCATATGGTCAGCAAGGCCAGCAGAACTACAGCCAGCCCGGCTACAGCCAACAGGGCTACGGCATGCCGCAGAATATTCCGTATGGTTATGTGCCGCGGCAGAAGCTCGTCGCCGGGCTGCTCGCCATTTTCCTCGGTTCGCTGGGTGTGCATAATTTCTATCTGGGCTATACCGGGAAAGGGCTGATACAGCTGCTGCTTACGCTTGTCGGCTGGATGATCGTGATCGGGCCGATGGTGGCTGGCATCTGGGCACTGATCGAGGGCATTCTAATTTTGTGCTCCAATTATGGCTCGCCATGGCATCGTGACGCCAAAGGAGTGGAGCTCAGAGACTGAGTTAGCGATTGGCGATGAGCGAAGACACGCACGACAAGGCAGGCGAAACCACACGCGGGGAGTGCAAAACCGTCGGTGGCAAGCTCGTTGGCGTCAACGTGCGCCGCGATCGCTCCGGACGCATCGTCCATTGCCGTCTTGACGGCGATTTCTTCCTCGACGGCCTTGATGCCGATGCCAGAGCCGAAACCGAGGCGGCAGAGCTGCTCCACGATGTCGAGCAGGCGCTGGCTGACGGCGTTCCCGTACGGGATGCCATGAACAGGCATCATGTCGTTTCCTTCGTTGGCGTCGATGCAGCAGCCATTGAACTTGCGTTCGCCCGGGCGATTGGTCGTGCCGGCGGCGGCGCAGGAGCGTCGGTCGGCGGCTATGATCAGACGAATGATCATGCAGCGGTCGGCGGAGTAGAGGATGGCTCAGGCAGCGGCAACTTAACCGCCGGAGCCGCCCGCGACGATCTGCGCGAGGCGTGGCGCGCCCGTTGGCGCGAACTGCATCCGGTAGTGGTTCATGATATTCCTCGCATGCCGCAGACGCAGATGGACCTTGACGAGCGCTGGGCGCGTGAGGTGGCGGCGGGGGACCGGCCGGCCACCGTGCGCATTTGGGAATGGGCCGCCTCGACCGTGGTTATCGGGCGCTTTCAATCGTTGAATGACGAAGTGGACTGCGATGCCTGCCGCAGGGAGGGCGCGGACGTAGTGCGCCGATGCACCGGCGGCGGCGCGATGTTCGTCGAACCGGGCAACACCATCACTTACTCGTTGTATGCGCCGCGGGATTTCGTGCGCGGCGTCGACATCGCGCAGTCCTACCAGCTGTGCGACCAGTGGCTCGTAGATGCGCTGAACGCGTTGGGACTCGATGTGCGTTTCTCCGGGCTCAACGACATCGCATCCCAGCATGGCAAGATCGGCGGGGCGGCGCAGCGCCGCTTCGCGCCGGTTGACGGTGGGCCGGGGAGCGTATTGCATCATGTCACGATGGCCTATGACATCGACGCGCCGAAAATGAGCCGCATGCTGCGTATCTCGAAGGAGAAGCTGAGCGACAAGGCGGTGCATTCGGCGATCAAACGCGTGGATCCGCTGCGCTCGCAGACGGGTATGAGCCGGCAAGCGCTCGTCAGCCACCTGATCGCAGCGGCCCGGGGTGGGGTCTACAATGGACACGAGTCGATGAGGATGCACCGAATGCCTACATGCATGGAGGTATGACAAGCGTGGCGAAGCCCAATGAGATGCCCGATCCGGATACCACTCTGCTGCATACCGCCCTGTTCACGCAGGTCTCGCCAGAGCAGGCCAAGGAGCTGCTGCCGCATCTCAAACGCGGCGTATTCAGCAAGAACGAATTCATTTTTCGTGAGGGCGATGACGACCAGCGCATGTATCTGTTGGAAGGGGGCCGGGTCAAGCTGATCCGTGAGTCGCACGACAGCCGTGTGCAGCTGCTCAGCATCCACGCTTATGGCGAAGTGCTCGGCGAGATCCCGGTGTTCGATCCGAGCGGTGGCCCGCGCACCGCATCGGCCGTCGCGATGACGAATAGCACGCGGGTCTCCTGGCTGGAGCGTGAAGCCTTGTTCTCCTGGCTCGACAAGTACCCGCGGGTGGCGGTGGATATGCTGCAGGTGTTGGCCAACCGGATGCGTGCGAACAACGAGCGCATCTCCGATCTCGTGTTTATGGATGTGCCCGCGCGCTTGGCCAAGACGCTGCTGAGCCTGGCGACACGTTTCGGTGAGCCGGTCGAGGCAGGACTCAAGGTGCCGCATGACCTGACGCAGGAAGAGTTGGCCCAGCTGGTCGGCTCGTCTCGCGAGACGGTGAATAAGGCGCTGATGGATTTCTCCAACCGTGGCTGGATCGCGCGCGAAGGCCGTTCGATCATCATCTACAAGCCTGGCATGCTCATCCGTCGTTCTCGCCGCTAGGCGCCCCTCGCTGCGCTCAGCGCTTATGGATCCCTGCGGTCACGGACTGATATCGCCATCGTGCAGAAGGGGTGACTACTGGTTCGCATGCGTTGATTTTCCAGCATTTTCACAGTATGACAGCGTCCTCGTGCAGTTGCTTTTACGCCGCGGTAGGGCGACTGTGAGGACTTGGCGCGAAGTCCTCTGCAACCGGGCCATGGTAGAGACGCTCCCTTAGAATGGGCAGCATGCCGAAGAAGAAAACCCCCCTCAGCGTAAGTCGTGTCTTTGCGCTGATCCTCGCCTATGTCATGCTTTGCGTCGCTGGCGGAGTGGTGGCCGGCGCATTGCTCGCTCCCGCCGTGCTTGGGGTGAATAATGTCGCCAAGGCCGTGGTCCCCTCCCTTAAAGTGGAGGGTATCGACTTCGATGTGACGTCGTTGCCGCAGAAATCTCGCATTTACGCCTCCGACGGCAAAACCGTGATCGCGACGTTCTATGCCCAGAACCGCACTGTCGTGCCGTTGAAAGACATCTCCAAGACCATGCAGATGGCGGTGGTCGCGCGCGAGGACAGGCGTTTCTTCGAGCATAAGGGCGTCGACGTACAGGGCGTCTTGCGCGCTTTTGTGCAGACCTTCATCAAAAAAGGCGATACGCAGGGCGGCTCATCGCTGACGCAGCAATATGTCAAGAACGTGCTGCTGGTCGAAGCGCGCGAGCATAACGATCCGATCGGCGAATACCATGCCTCCGAGGAGACCATCGCCCGCAAACTGCGCGAGATGCTCATCGCCGTGCAGATGGAGAAGAAATACTCCAAGATGGAGATTCTGCAGGGCTACCTCAACATCGCCCAGTTCGGCACCAACAACCTCTATGGCGTGGAGACCGCCGCCAAGCGCTATTTCAACACTTCCGCCAAAAATCTGAACCTCGTGCAGTCGGCGACCATCGCCGCCATCACCAAAAACCCAGGTGCATTTGATCCTTCGATCCCCGCCAACCAGGCTGAGGCGCAGAATCAGCGCAACACCGTGCTCGACCTGATGTACAACCAAGGCTTTATCTCCTCCAAACAGGAGTATGAGCAGGCGCGCAAGACGCCGATCAAGGACACGCTGCACATCCAGGCCACGACTTCGGCGGGCTGCCAGGTCGCAGGCGACGCAGCCTTCTTCTGCGACTATGTGACCAAGCAGATCCTCAACGAAAAAGAGTTCGGCAAAACTGCGGCGGACCGGGAGAAGCTGCTCAATGAGGGCGGCCTCGACATCTACACGACAATGGATGTGAACGCCAACGAGGCTGCTATGAAGGCCGCGCGCGACACCATACCGGTAAACGATCCCAGCGGCTTCGAGGTTTCGATCGCCGCGATCAAGCCGGGCACTGGCGAGGTGCTCGGTTTCGGCAGCAACCGCATCTACGACGCCACGGATGTGGCGAGGAGCAATCCGACGCACACGGCCATCAACTATTCCGTTGACCAGAAGGATGGCGGCGGCTTGGGCACCGGCATTGGCTCGACGTGGAAGCCCATCAACCTTGCCGCTTGGATGCTCGCAGGCAAATCGATCAACACGCCGTTGGTCACTTCAACTCTGTACAGCGGCAGCTCGTTCAACTGCGGCCAGTATCGTTGGGTGGTCCCGTGGACTGTGCACAACAGCGGCGGCGGCACGGTCAGCCCGGAGACCCCGTTGCAAGGCCTCATCAAATCTCACAACACGACGCAGGCCGCGATGGCCTCGCAGATCGGGCTGTGCTCCATCGCCGACACGGCGAAGGCCATGGGCTACCATAATTCGCCGATCGGGCATGAGGACGTTTACGACTCCAATTCGCTGCAGCCGTCCATGACCATCGGAACTGTGCAGGCCTCGCCGCTCACCATGGCGAATGTATACGCCACGCTCGCTGCCGACGGCGTGGAATGCACGCCGATCGCGCTCAAGAAGGTCACCGATAAGACCGGGAAGGACTTCGCGGTTCCTAAAGCCAATTGCCATCAGGCGATCCCAGCCGGAGTCGCCCAGACCGTGGCATACGCCCTGAATCAGGGCGTGGTGACCCCCGGCGGCGAGGCGGCCGCAACCCAGCTGGACAACGGGCGCAAAACCTTCGCTAAAACCGGTACCCAACAGGACAACTACATGCTGACCGGCGGGTTCGTACCCGGCCAGGTCGCCGCTTTCGTTACCGTAGGCAACGTGGAGCACTTGCAGAGCTTTTCCAACAAGACGATCAACGGCCGCAGCATGCGGACATGGTACGGTATGTACATCGCTACGCCGGCGTGGAAGGAATTCATGAACGGCTATCTCAACGCCGCCAAGATCCCGATCGACAACGACTACGGCAATCCCGACCCGCAATACATGACGACTTCTACGTCGCAGGTCTCGCCGCGTGTCGACTCGACCAACGGGACCAACTCCGGCAACACGAACGGCAATGACAGTGGCGATGCCACTGAGAATCAGAATCAGAACGGCAATTAGACGACGGTTTGCATGGACGCCTCGAATCGCCGATGGGGAATGACTACACAGCTGTGCACTGAATAACGGAGGTTGATGTTCGATGGGCAAAGGCAACAGCAATAAGAAGGGCAACGGCGATTATTCTGACGGCGAGGTTCGGCTGTTCGAGCCGCTAAAGCTGCGTGAACTGACCATGCGCAACCGCGTATGGATGCCGCCGATGTGCATGTATTCCGTGCCCCGGCGCGACGGCAAACCCACGCCGTTCCATTACCAGCATTATGTGTCGCGGGCTTTGGGCGGCTTCGGCATGGTAATTGCCGAGGCGACCGCGGTAAGCCCTGACGGACGTATCTCGCCATGCGACGTGGGCTTGTGGAATGACGATCAGATCGCCGCATGGCGTTGGATCGTCGACGATGTCAAGATGGCGGGCGCGGCGTTCGGCGTGCAGCTCAACCATGCCGGGCGTAAGGCTTCGACTGGCTGCGCCGGTATCGGCTTCGAGAACGCCACGGTGCCGCAGGATCATGGCGGCTGGCCGACCGTCGCGCCGAGCGCGATTGCCTTTGGCGACTATGCCGAGCCACGCGAACTCAGCATCGAGGAGATCCATGGCATCGTGGATGAATTCCGCGACGCCGCAGGCCGTGCCGTGGCCGCGGGATTCCAGATGATTCAGCTCCATGCAGCCCACGGCTATCTGATTTCGCAATTCCTGGATCCGCTGTCCAATCAACGCCGTGACGAGTATGGCGGCGAGTTGGTCAACCGCATGCGTTTCCTTATCGAGATCGTCGACGCGGTGCGTGGCGTCATTCCCGAGACTATGCCGCTGACGGTGCGCGTCTCCGCTACCGACTGGGCGACGAACGGTTGGAATCTCGAGGAAACGATCGAAACCGCGCGCGTGCTCAAAGAACACGGCGTCGATCTGATCGATGTGTCGACCGGCGGCATTGTCGCCGGCGTCTCCATCCCGGTCAAGCCGAACTATCAGGTGCCTTTCGCCGCGGCGATCCGTCATGACGTTGATATCCCAGTGACAGCTGTAGGGCTCATCACCAAGCCGAAGCAAGCGGAAAAGCTGCTGCGCGCCGGCAAGGCCGATGCCATCGAGATCGGCCGCGCCGCGTTACGCGACCCTTACTGGCCGTTGCGTGCCGCGCATCGGCTGGGTCTGGGCGCCGATCAGATCCCGTACCCGCAGCAGTATGTGCGCGGAGCGTTCGGTGATTGAACAAGTCTCGCGACTGAACCGTTGAATCGCCGAGCAGTTTGTTCGCCGGGCCATGCCACGGCTGTTATGAAGTGGATGTCATTTGTATCGTCAACTATGCCAGTTATCGCAAATGAATGTCACTTATGATGTACCGGGCGATTTCAGGCGATAAGTTCAGGCGTCGATGCCGACCGCGTCCGACACATGCTCGAAGCCGTCGGCGCGCAGCAGTTCGGCCAAGCCGCGCTTGAGCACGGTGACCTGCTGCGGGCCGCGATACATCAGCGAGGTGATGAACATGACCAAGCTCGAGCCGGCGCGGATCTTGGCATAGGCCTGCTTCGGAGTGAACACGCCGCCGACTCCGGCAATGGCGAATCTGCTGCCGAATTCGCGATAGGTGTTGCGGATCAGCTCGTTGCTGGACTGGTACGCCGGGCCACCGGACAGACCGCCCTCCCAATCGCGCGGAATGCTCAAACCCGTGCGATCCTTGCGCAGGTTGGCGATGGTGACGCCTTGCACGTCATGCCTGGCGAGCACGTCCAACAGCTCATGGAAATGAGGCCAGCCGGTATCCTGCGGCATCTTGACCAAGAGCGGCTGTGGGTGCGAGACGTTATCCAGCTCGGTGAACAGCCGGTCGAGGTTGGCGGGGTCCTCGACGAAGGGCTCGCCGACGCGCGTGTTGGGGCACGAGATGTTGATTTCGACCATCGAGCTGCGGCCCGAGGCTTGTGCAAGGGAAAGCCGATAGTCTTCGATGCCCTCATCGATGTCGCCGACTAAATCGTCATTGGTGCGGGCGATGGAGATGGACATGCGCATCGTTTTCGTCGCGCGCTCCGCCTGATTGACCCGTTCGATGACCTTCGCGCTGCCGTCGTTGGCCAGACCGACATGAACGATCATCGAATCGTACTCGGGAAGCCGATGAAACCAGGGTTTCGCATTGCCGGCGCAGGGGCGGGATGTGATGGAGCCGACCGTTTCGAAGCCGAAGCCGGCATTGTCCATAAGCACGGGCATATCGCAGTTCTTGTCGAGCCCGGCGGACAGACCGAAGGGGTTGGCAAAATCGAGTCCCAAGGCCTGGGTCTGCAGAATCGGGTCGGTGTAGTCGATCGTCTCGCGCAGCAGCCACATCAGCGGCGTGATGCCTTTGGTGAGACGGCAGAATGCGACCATGTTGTCATGTGCCTCGTCCGGCGCATGGTTGAACACGAAATGAGGCTTGACGACATGCTTGTACCCGAATGTGAACAGATCGGTCGCAACCTTGTTCAGTGCGTCGTGCCAGTAATTCGTTGAAACATAGCTCATGACCATATTGTGCCACCCGCGTGCGAGAACGACACCCGGCCGGGTGTCTGTGATGATGCTGATGAGTGCCTGTGATAATGCTGGAGCGAGCGGACAGCCAATAGACAACGGTGCGGCGGGGCCTGTACAGTGAAATCGTGAAGACCAGACAGAATGCGGATCAGGCGGATGCGCAACGCCGTGACCGGAGCGGCGGCAGTGGTTTTGCGACGGATGGCGGCAAGGCTGTTGTTGATCTCGCAGCGGACATCGACGCGGCGGGCGGTGGGGGCGCGGACGAGGATACGGCGCGCGACGGCGGCGAAGTGTGCGTCGTGATGCCGACTTACAACGAACGCGAGAATCTCGATCCCACGTTGTCCGCGCTCCTCGAATGGAATCCGCAGGTGCATGTGCTCGTCGTCGACGATGCTTCGCCGGACGGGACCGGGGAAGCTGCCGATGCCATGGCGGCGAGCGATCAGCGGGTGTATGTGCTGCACCGGGCGGGCAAAAACGGACTGGGGCCGGCATACCTTGCAGGTTTCGACTGGGCGCTGAAGCGGGGCTACGCTACGCTGTGCTCGATGGATATGGACGGTTCGCATCGAGCGCAGGATCTGCATGCGATGCTTCAGGTGCTGCGCAACAGATCCGGGATTGACTTGGTGATCGGGTCGCGGCGCGTTCCCGGCGGACGCACCGAAGGCTGGTCGCGGTATCGCAACTGGATTTCGCGTGCGGGCTCGTGGTATGCGCGCACCATGCTCGGCCTTGGCGTGCGTGATATGACCTCTGGGCTGCGCGCCTATCGCGCTGGGATCCTACGCGCATCGGATCTACGTTCGGTCGAGGCGAATGGCTACGTCTTCCAGATTGATATGACGCGGCGCGTGGCGGCGGCGGGCGGTGGCATCGCCGAGGTGCCGATCGTATTCCCGGAGCGAATGCGCGGGCGCTCGAAGATGGGCGCTGGCATCGTGTTCGAGGCGATGTGGCGCGTGACCCGATGGGGGATGCGCAGGCTTTTCGGGCGCGGCTGGCCGCGGCCGAGCGCATACGAACGAGGCTGACTCGACTGGTCAAAGTCAAGCAATGTGAGAACTTGTTCGAAAAGATTCATATTTTGTTTATAAATCCCTTTGTTCTGTTTGGCTTATAACAAATTGTGTGCGATAATGTTCATATGATTTCCTCACAACGACAGCATCTTATTCTGAGCCGGCTACGCACCCGGGGCGCCGTGCGCATCACCGCGCTCTCCAAGGAGCTTGGTGTGTCGGCGATGACCATTCGCCGCGATATCGCCGATCTCGCTGACAAAGGGCTGCTCAAACGCGTCCATGGCGGGGCGGTGACTACTAGCACGCTGCTGAGCGAGCCGTTGTTCTCCGTCAAATCGCAGATGGATATCGGGCTCAAAGACGCCATCGCGCAGGAGGCGGTCACCTACGTGGCGCCAGGCGACGTGATCGCCATCGGAGGCGGCACCACGGCTTATGTCTTCGCGCAGCATCTGCTCGAATCGCAGCAGTCGACGGGCATCACGATCCTGACCAATTCGATTCCGGTCGCCGAGTTGGTGCAGGCTTTGGAATCCAAGGACATCGAGGTCATCGTCACCGGCGGCGTCATCACCCGGTC
>NZ_JALCCV010000036.1 GCF_022640935.1 Bifidobacterium sp. | reverse complement strand
AGAGGCCTCGCGATCGGCTCTCTTGCAGCCCCTCGCGCAATCGAGCACCCGTTCGGCGGCTACGCGGACGCGCTTGAACATGCCAGCCACGGCGATCCCGGCACCAAAACCATTCTCGTCATGCCGTAGGAAAACCGCACGGGTTGCATAGGAGGCCATCTTCGCCACGCGAACACGATAGCGGACTCACTGCAAGGCAACGCGCAAAGGCCGGTTCCCACGTTCGAGGCACTATGCCTGGAGCGCGGGAACCGGCCTTCGCGCACATCGTGCGTTGGCGTTCGCTATATGTATATGTTCGATTTCAGCATGAGAACGCCAACGCTTTCAACGCTCAAACCCCGAATCAGGATTTCGGTGCCAGAATGCTGTAGTCGATGGTGCTGTCGTAGCGATACGACATGTTCTGCAGCTTGGTGCTGTACGCCTGATTCGGCTGGCGGTAGACCATGGGGAGGTTGCTCGCCTCATCGTTAAGAAAGTCGCTGAACTTCTGCCATTGGGGAGCGGCTTCCTTGCTCGTCGACTTGCCGGCGTTCTTGGCCGCGTCAAGCAGGCCGGTGTACTCGTCGGTAGGAGCGAAGGCGCTGTTGTTGTCGCCCTTCGTGGAGAAGAAGTTGTCGATGCCTGCGGGAGCCTGCACCTGGGAGCGGTTCGCCACCATCAGCGCCTGGAAGGTCTTGTTGGCGCGGCCGCTGGCGAAGTCCGCTGCGGAAAGCTGCTTCACCGTAACGTCGAAGCCTGCCGCCTTGGCGGACGAGGAGATCATCACCGCCGAGTCGATGATGTCGGGCACGAGGCTCGACACGCTCAGCGTGACGGGGACGCTTGTCTTGCCCGCTTCCTTTAGCAACGCCTTCGCCTTGGACGGGCTATAGGTGTATGCCGGCTTCTCGGAGAGGCCGGTGACGCCCATGGCCGCCGTGACCCAGCCGCTGCTCGCCTTCGCCTTGCCCTGGTAGACCTGCTTGATGATGTCGCTGTAGGGAACGGCGTAGCGGAACGCCCGGCGCACGCGCTGATCATCGAATGGGGCCTTGTTCTCCACCAAGGTCAGACCGACGAACTCCGTGGGGTTGTCGACTTTGGGAAGCTGCACCTTGTCGGCGATGGAGGTGGCGTCGCTCGGGCTTAAGGCCTCCGCGACATCCACATCGCCGCTTGCCAGCATCTGCGCACGGGTGCCGGAATCAGCGACGACCTTCATGGTGATCGTGGTGAACTTCGGCTTGTCCAGCGGGTAGTTCGCATTCGCCTTCAGAACCAGCTGCTGGCCCTCGGTCACTGACGAGACGGTATAGGGACCGTAGCCGGCTCCCGTGTTTTGAGCCGCCCACTTCGTCCCCCAAGGGTCGTCTGACGTCGCGTGCTTGAGCATCTCGGTCTTGTCCCAGATTCTTCCCATCTGTCCGGTGAGGTTGGGCAGGAAGATCTCGCCCTTGTCCACATCATGCAGGTGGATGGCGATCGTGTAGTCGTCGACTATCTGAACCTGATTGATGTTGTCGAAGAGATTCGTGATCTGCGGCAGCCTGCCACCGGATACATTCAGCTTGCGCTGCAGCGACCAGTACACGTCCTGCGCGGTGAAGGGGTTGCCCGCCTGGGACTTGACGCCCTTGCGCAGGTGGAAGGTGTAGGTCTTGCCGCCGTCGCTCACGGTGAAGGGGTTGTCCTTGTCGGCGAGAACGCCCTCGTACTTGGTGAAGTCCTGCACCTGAACGCCGTTCTTCTCCGCGTACTTGTACCGAACAAGGTTCACCATGGTCTGCGACCATATCGTGTAGTTCTCGTTGGAGGCGGCCCACGTGCCTTCAAGGTCGTAGCTTGTGGGCATCGCCGCAATGGCCGCAGTCAGGGATGAGGAGGAACCGCCCGAGTCGGAGCCGGCGCCCGCGTCCGGCACCGAATTGGAGCAGGCGGCCATCGCGAAGACAGTAGCGAGGGCAAGGAATGCCGCCGATATCTTTCTACGAAGTCTACTGTGCATATGCATATGCGTTTCCTTACTTCTCTGTTGTGTTGATGGTTGGTTATTTGCTTCCCCGACGGTCCGCCAGCTGGCGGATGAGGGGGACGGATTTCGGTATGGCTTTGGAGGAATAGGAAATGCCCAAAACCGATACAAAGAGGAACAGGGAGGGGAACACCGCCTCCCACCAGCGGCCGAGCATCATGGAGGAGATGCCCTTGGAGATCATGTACCCCCATTCAGGAGTCGGCGCGTTCACGCCGATGCCGATGAATCCCAAGGCGGCCAGGTTGATCACGCAGTTGCCGAAGATCAGCGGCAGATTGCGCAATGCCGGCCCGATGGAGTTCGGGATGACATGGACGAACGCGGATTGGAACGAGGACTCGCCGGCCATCTGCGCCGCCTCAAGATAGTTCTCCCGCTTCACCCGCAGTATCTCGACGCGGGTGAGCTTGATGGGAGCCTGCACCAGCACCAGGGTCAGCGAGGTGATCAGCGCGAAATTGGAGGAGCCCATAAGGCCTACGACGACAATGGCCAGGATGATGCCGGGGATCGCGATGATGTACTCGCTGATCTTATTCATCAGGCGACCGACGTTGCTGAACACGCCTTTCGAGCTTTCGGTGAGGCCGATGAACGTGCCGATCAGCACGCCGAGCATTGTGCTCAGGACGGCGACCACGATGGCGAACTGGACCGCGATGCGCGTGCCGTACAAAGTGCGCGAGTACACGTCCATGCCGACCGAATCCGTGCCGAACCAGTAGGTGGCGTCAGGTTTGAGACGCGCCGCGCCTACGGTGGTCGTCGGCGAGAAATGCGAGAGCGCGGGAGCGAACAGGCATATGGCCACGATGATGATCACGGGCAGGAACGCCGCAAGGATCGTCAGGATCTTGCGCGCCGAACTGCTGCCGCGAACCTTTGCCTTTGGCTGCGCCGCTGGAGGCTGCGCGTGAGCCGACTGCGTGCGGGCCGACTGCGCGTGTGCCGGCTTTGCGGGAGTCGGCGCGGCCGAAGACAATGCCACCGAGCCTTGAGTCATTGAGATTTCCATGATTAATCCTCCTGATTTGCTACGCCGGGGCGTCTGCGCGGGTCAAGCCACATATTCACCAGATCCACGAGGAAGAACGCGAACATGCAGAACGCGACGCTGAGGATGAGGAATCCTTGCAGCGCAGGGAAGTCCACCGACGCGACGGAGCGCACCGCCAGCGCGCCGATGCCGCCGAAGCCGAACAGGCTTTCCACCGTGACCGCGCCGCCGATCAGGCCGCCGAAGATCAGGCCGAACACCACGACGACGCTGGAGAGCGAGCGGCGGAATATGCTGATGTAGATCCACTTCCTGCCCACCCCGGCGGCGACTTGGAACTGGGTGGTGGTTTCGGCGAGCTCACGGTCGAGGCCGCCGATCAGTTGCGTGAGCAGATTCGGCGTGTACGTAAGCATCATCGAGCCGACCGGCAGGATATACAGCACCAGCGTCTCACCCAGCTGCGTCCAGTTGCCGGTAAGCACCTCGTCGAGGAGCGGGAAACCCGTCACCACCGGAAGCGTGCCGGAGGAGACCCTGCCGAGCGGAGCCGGCAGCCATTTGAGAATGACGTAGAACAGCATGATGCTGAACACGGCGACGACGAACACGGGGATGCTGGTCGCGAACGACGCATACGTGCGGATGGCGCTGCGCAGCGTGCGATTCGAGGACCGGATATAAAGGAATCCCAGCAGCAGCGCGAATATCAGCGCCGCGCCAAGGCCCAAGGTCACCAGCTCGATCGTGGAAGGCAGCCTGCTCAGGACCTCTTGCGTGACCGGCTTGCCACTGACCGTCGAATTACCCAGGTTGCCGACGACAGCCCCTTTGACGAAATTCGCGAACTGGTGCCATATCGATCCGCCGAGTCCCATGGATTCAGCCTGCGCCTCATACTGCGCGTGCGTGTAGCCCTCGCCGCGCGAGGCCAGGGAGAGCTGCACCGGGTCGCCGGGCAGCAGCCTGACCAGGAAGAAGGCGATGACGGAGAACGCCGCGATGTCAATTGGAAGCTCGACGATGCGCCGCAGCCACCACATGTTTTTCTTAAACCAGTTCATTGCCCAGCTCCTTCGACGGCAGGTTGCTTTCCGGTGCCTGTTCAGGCGATGATTGCCCATACGAGTAAGCGTGCAGCAGCGCCTTGGTGTATTCGTGGCGCGGATGCTCGATGACTTCCTGCACCGAACCGGCCTCGACCACATCGCCCTGCTTCATCACCATCAGGTCGGAGCTGATGAACGCCGTGGCGGGCAGGCCGTGGGAGATAAATACCAGCCCGATCCCCCGCTTCGCCGACTCCTTTTTGATCAGATTGAGCACCGCGCCCTGCACGGAGACGTCCAGCGCCGAAATTACCTCGTCGCAGATGAGCAGCTTGGGGCTCACGACCAGCGATCTGGCGAGCGCGAAGCGCTGGCGCTGACCGCCCGAAAGCTGGCGGGGATAGCGCGAGCACAAGGCGACATCCAGACCAAGCTCGCTGACAATCGTCTCCGTGCGCTGTACGATCTCGTCCTTGTCGCGGATCTTGAGCAGCTTGCGGATCGGAGCGGCGATCGATTCGCCCATTTTCTTTTTCGGGTCGAACGACGAGGAGGTGTCCTGCGCGACGTACTGCACGATGCGGCGATATTCGAGCAGATCCGTGGGATTCGCCATCCATTGCTCCAGCGGCAGCCCGTTGATGGTGATGGTGCCTTCCGTGGGTTTTTCGAAGCCCACGATCATTCTCGCCAGCGTCGACTTGCCCGATCCGGACTCGCCGATAACTCCTATGGCCGAGTCCGTGCTGGCTTCGAGGCTGATCTTGTTGACGGCGGTAAACTGCTGCTTGCCGCGTCCGAAGCGTTTCGTGACGTCTTTGACGGACAGCGTGAAATCGTCATTGCTATTGCCGATCATCGCTCATGCCTCCTTGGGTCAAGGCCGCGTTGTGATCCAGCGTCGGCAGCGTGTCCAGATCGTAGGAATTCAGCCGCGGCACGCAGGCGAGCAGCGAACGGGTATACGGCGAGCGGTTCTCGTCGCCGAGCTGCGCGGTGTCGCAGAAATCCTGCACATGCCCGTGGTAGAGCACCAGGGACTTGTTGGTGTATTCCCTCGCCAGATCGATGTCATGCGTGATGATGATCAGCGCGGTTCCCAGCTCTGCGGTCAGTTCGAGGATGAGATCCATGACCCTTCTGCTCACCGAGGCGTCCAGCGCCGACGTGGGTTCGTCCGCAATGAGCAGCAGCGGCTTGGAGCACAGCGCTAGGGCTATCATCACGCGCTGGCGCATGCCGCCGGACATCTCGTAGGAATGCAGCTTGATCACGCGTTCCGGCTCATGAATGCCGACCTTGTCGAGCCATTGCACGGCCTCCTTGCGAATCTGCGACCGGGACTGGGAGGTGAGCGAGCCAAGCACCGTCCTGAACTGGTGACCGATCGAAGCGACCGGATCGAGGGAGGTCATCGCGTCCTGAAAGATCATCGACACACCTTGCCTCCGCGTGGGTATGACTGCGGAGCTCGCGCTCATATCCACGTTCTTGCCGGCTATCGAAGCGGTCGGGCAGTCGATTTTCGCGATTCTCGACGGCAGCAGGCCGGCGACCGCCATCGCCAGCGTTGTCTTGCCCGATCCTGATTCTCCGACGATGGCGAGGCGATCCGATTGCTGCAAGCTGAAGCTCACGTCGTTGACCACGGCGTTATAGCGATCGTCGCTCACGTAGGCAATGGACATGCCCCGCACCGTTACGGCTTCGCGAACCGGTGGTGCGTCCGGTGAAGCGTGTGTCATATTCTCCTCCATTGCGCAAACCTTTCATTGCTCATTGCTCATTGCTTTTGGCTGTTGTTTGTTTGCTGATTGCCGCAGCGTGTGTTGCTCGGCTGAACCGTCCATTGCTGGATTGCCCTTGCGCATGCCTTACGCGATAGGTGCCGTTGCGAGCGGCAGATCAAGCATCGGCATTGTGGATGCGTTGACCACACCGTAAAGGAGCTTTGTTTCCTCTGGCGATGAAACGCCATGCGCTTTTGTTATCAACCCATAGCATGGATGTTTTCGCCAGGATTGCGGCCGGATGTCCTCGCCCGGACGCATTTGCGAGCGGCAGATGCCTTGGAAAACGTCTATTCGCGCAGCATCGAGACACGAAGTAGCGTAAAGTCCCGTACTGCAGCGGACGCACCAGGAGCCGCGCCATTTCACATTTTCGAAACACGTCAGTAATGCAGACGGAACCGGGACACGCTCCAATGGAATTCGTTTCAACGGGGTATGGAGGCTTGCATGGATACGAAAAAACTGTTTTATTTCACTCAATTGGCCGATTACGGCAGCATCGGACGCGCCGCCGAAATTCTCAAGATCTCCCAGCCGGCCCTCAGCCGGCACGTCGCTTCGTTGGAGAAAGAGTTCGGCCACCAGCTCCTGACCCGCAGCCAGCATGGCATCGCGCTGACCCCCGCCGGCGAATCGCTGTACCGCTCCTCCCAGATGATCCTGCGCATGGAGCGCGGCACGCTGCGCCAGATGGGCCGGATAGGCGCCGGGCCTTCCGGGCTGGTGTCGCTGGGGCTGGGCGCGTACAACTGCGCCAACGACATCGCCTCGTCCGTGCTGGAAACCGTGCTGACTGATTACCCGGGCATATCTGTTCACTGCGTGGAGGCGCTCTCGACCACCTTCAGCCAAGCTGTCAAGATGGGCGTGCTCGACGCCGCGATCATCTACGATCCCGGCTTCATACCCGGCATTCACTGCGAGGTGATCAGCACCGAGGACCTCTATGTGGTCGCACGCAGGGATCTGCGCGTCACGGAGCCGGGGACGAACAGCATCAGCCTTGAGGCTATGGGAGGTCTTGAGCTCTTCCTCCCGGAATCAGATAACATCCTGCGCCAAATCGTCGAATCGGCTTTCCGCAAGCACAATCTCGAACTGTTCATCCGCGCGGAAATCGAATCGCCGCTGGTACTGCGCCAGGTCGTCGAAAAAGGGCTGGGCTGCACATGCCTGCCTCAATCCTCAGCGGAGGAGATATTCCCCGGGCGCGAATTCCAGAAGCTCCGCATCGAGTCGCCCGTCCTCATCGCCTCATTCGCGCTGTGCACGCCCGACACGCAATTCAGATCGAGCGCGGCCGATGTCGTGGTCGAGCTTATTCGCAACGCCGTCGACAAGCAGCGGGGAACCGGGCGCAACACGAAAAACCGCAAGACTCCTGGGGCCGTGCATAAGCGGTAAAGGCTGCGAAACAGCAAGACAGCAGGCGCGTCTTGGCCTCCCCCTATCCCATCCAGACTTTCAGGCGGCCGCCCCAGCCGTCGAATGGCGTATGGCCAGTTGGGCAGGCAGGCACTGCGACTGGGGTTCGATATTCGCGGAACCGAGCTGCGTGACCAGCAGCTGGGCTGCCGACCGGCCCAGCTCATCGGCGGAGGCGGACACCGTAGTGAGCTGCGGCTGCACCATCTCGGCGGCGAAGCAGTCGTCACAGCCGATCACGCTGATATCCTCCGGCACGCGCACGCCGATGTGGGCGAAACGCCGCATGGCGCCCAAGGCGAGCAGATCGTCGAAGAACATCACGCCGGTCACCCCGCTGATGGCGAGCGCATCCGCCGCCGCCTCCCCCGCAACGAGCGAAGGTCGGTACGGCCCCAGCTCCTTCACCGACACGCCCGATAGGTCGGCCGCCTCCTTCATGACGGCACGGTACCGGGCGCGGTCCAGCCGTGAATCCGAAGGGCCGTGGACGTAGGCGATGCCGCGATGGCCCAACGATGCCAGATAGCGCAGCGCCTGCTGCATGGCGCTGGAGGTGTCGGCGATCACCGAGGACATGCCTTCCAGCTCACGGTTCACCACGACTATCGGCGTGTTGGCTCCCTTGTGCCGCAGCTCTTCATCGCTCAGACGCGGCGAGGCCAGAATCATCCCGTCCACGGTCCCCGAAAGCTCGCTGATCCAGCTGGCCTCCTGCTCGCTCGACTCATCGGTGCTCACCAGCACGAACAGATATCCCAAGGACTGCACACGGGCATGGCAGCCGCGGATGAGATCGAGCGTGACGGGATTGGTCAGGCTCGGCACGACAAGCGCCACGGTCCCCCGAATGAAGCTCGGGGCGGACGACGCCCCGAAGTCATCGTGATATCCAAGTTCCTGTGCCGCACGCACAATCCGCTCGTAGGTATGCGAGTTCACGCGCCCGGGGTCATGCAACGCCCGCGACACGGTCGAAGGAGCGAGATGGCACGCCTGGGCGATGTCGGTGAGCGTCACTCGCCGGTCGTTCCTCCGCTGCGGGATGGTCATGGTCCCCCTCTTCTCTTGCCGCAAGGCAGCTGCGCATGCCCGTGTATGGCAATGCTCTGTCACAAAACGTGCCTATGGCAATTTTCGTGCCAATTTTCAGCCAAGCATTCCATACAATCCCCATCAGCGTATAACCCTCACTGCATAAATCTGGCAAACGCCGCTATGCGTTACATCTCGGTAATACCGGCCAGCATATGGTGTGCCCCATCCGTCACAACCAACTTCTACGTAAGGCGACATCCATGACATACAGCGATTACACAACTGCGCTCGTTACCGGCGCTTCCAGCGGCATGGGCAACGCCACAGTGCGCAGATTCACCGAACGCGGGCTCACCGTTCACGCCGTGGCGCGTGACGCGAAGCGCTTGGAACAGCTGGCAAAGGAGACCGGCGCGATTCCTCATGCGCTGGATCTGGCGGATACCGATGCCATCGAACGCGAGTTCACGGGGCTGCAGGTCGATATCCTGGTCAATCACGCAGGAGTGAGTCGGCCCGGCAACATCCTCGACGCCACCCGGCAGGACCTCGAGAACATGGTGAACATCAATCTGGGCGCCATCCTGCAGCTCGTCCGCGTGCTGCTGCCCGGCATGGTCGAGCGCGATCTCGGCCATATCGTGAACACCAGCAGCATCGCGGGACTCTACAATTTCTTCGGCCACACCGGCTACCATGCGACGAAGGCCGCAGTCCACCAGCTCTCCCGGCAGCTGCGCAACGACACGGTCGGCAAGCGCATCCGCGTCACCGAAATCTGCCCCGGCCGCGTGGAGACCGAGATATTCGCGCGCAACGTGGGCGGTTCGCCGGAAGCCATCGAGGCGGCGCGCAAGGAGTACTTCGACGGCTATGAGTCGCTGACCACCGACGACATCGTCAACGCCATCGACTTCGCCATCGATTCGCCCCGCCATATGAATGTCGGCCTGATGGAGATCATGCCGACCTTCCAGGTGCCAGGCGGGCTGACCTTCAACCGCCGCGGCTGAAGGCATGCGAGCGCTTATGAACTCATCCACGCATCGGCAAAGGATTCGACGGCCATGACCGCTGTTCTCTCGAGTTTCCTGGTCGTCGGCTCGATCATCGTGCTGGGGTACTTGCTGCAAAGAAATCACATCCTCGGCAACAACGCCGAGCTCATCATCACGCGGCTCGTGTTCTTCGTCGCCTCTCCGGCGCTGCTGTTCACCACCGTCGGCAGATCCAAGCCGGCTGACGTCTTCGGTCCAGCCATGGCCGTGCAGGTGATCAGCGTGGTGGCGGTCATCATCGTCTACGTGCTGTTCAGCATCCTGGTGTGGAAGCAGTCCTGGGCGCAGACCGTCGTCGGCTCCATGTCGTCGTCGTATGTCAACGCTGGCAACCTCGGCATACCGCTGGCCGCCTATGTGCTGGGCAATGCGGCTCAGATAGCGCCGATTCTGCTGTTCCAGCTCGCCATTTACACGCCGATTGTCATGCTGCTGCTGGAACTCACGTCGCAACGCAAGGCCAACATCGGCAAGTCGCTGCTGCATGCCTTCGCCAATCCGATTCTGTTGGCGAGCTTCGCCGGGGTGATCGTCATGGTCGCCCATTGGCATGTCCCGGATGTCATCATGGAGCCGATCCAATTGCTGTCCGGCATCTCAGTGCCCGGCATGCTGCTGACCTTCGGCATGTCCTTCGCCGCAAATCGTACGCTGCTTTCCAGCGGGTCGACAGGCCCGGTGGCGACCGCCGTCGTGCTCAAGAACATCGTGCAGCCGATTATCGCCTTCTTCCTCGCCAGCAAGCTGTTCGACCTCACCCCGGCCAACGTGATGGCCTGCGTAGTGATGGCGGCGCTGCCGGCTGCCCAGAACGTGTACACCTATGCCACGCGCTTCGGCACCGGCAAGGAGCTGGCCCGCGACGGCACGCTGATCACTACGCTGGTTTCGGTGCCGGTCATCGTCGTCATCGCCTTCCTGCTGTCGTGATGACGCCAGAACAGCGACGGGACATTCCTCACGAATATCTATAATCCATGCTTATCGAAAGGATCATCATGCCCAGCATACGTTTGAGCGAACGCGTCACATCCATCAAAGAGTCGCCGAGCGCCGTGGCGGCGGACCATGTGCGAGCTTTGCGCGCCCAAGGACGCACCATTCTCTCGCTGACGGTAGGCCAGCCGGACTTCGACACGCCCGAGCCCATCTGCGAGGCCGCTGTTGCAGCGATCGGTCATGGCGAGACGCGCTACACTTCGGCCAACGGCACGCCCGAGCTGCGCAACGCCATCAAGCAGTACTATCTGCGTCGGTATGGCCGGCCCTGCGAGGACGACGAGATATGCGTGGGCGTGGGCGGCAAGCAGGTGATCGCACTGGCATTGATGGCGACGCTGTGTCCTGGCGACGAGGTAATCGTGCCCGCGCCCTATTGGGTGTCGTACACCGATATGGCCATCATGAATTCAGGAACCCCGGTGGTCGTCGAGACCACGGAAGCCGACGGTTTCAAGATGACTGCGGATGAGCTTGAGCAGGCCATCAGCGATTCCACGCGCTGGCTGATCCTCAACTCGCCCAGCAATCCTTCCGGCGCAGTGTATTCCACGGCCGAATTGCAGGCGCTGGCCGCTGTGCTGCGCAAGCACAGCGACGTGCTGGTGCTGTGCGACGACATCTACAACGAAATCGTATTCTCCGACGCCAAGCCGGAAGGGCTGGTCAGCATCGCGCCCGATCTCGCCGACAGGATTCTGACGGTCAACGGCGTGTCGAAGACCTACGCCATGACCGGGTGGCGCATCGGATTCGGCATCGGGCCGAAGGCACTGATCGGGGCCATGAACAAGCTCGTCTCGCAGATATCATCCTGCGCCTCATCGGTCAGTCAGGCTGCGGCCGCCGCAGCGCTGACCGGGGACCAGAGCGCCGTGGGCACGATGGTGCAGGCCTACCACGAACGCAGGGATTTCGCCGTCGGACGCATCAACCAGATCGACGGGCTGTCCTGCCTGTCGCCGGACGGCGCGTTCTACATCTATGTGAACTGCGCCGGACTGATCGGCCGCCACTGCCCCGACGGAACAGTGCTTGGCGACGACGCGGCCGTAAGCGACTACTTCCTGTCCCAAGGCTCGGTGGGCACGGTTCCGGGCACGGCCTATGGCCTCTCGCCCTACTTCCGCATCTCCTTCGCCACGTCCATCCAAGTGCTGAGCGATGCCTTCGACAGCATCGAGCAGGCCATCGCCGTGCTGCGATAACGCTTACAACGGCCCAGACTTTGGCCTCCGGACTCACATATCTGACGACTCTTGAGTCGACGCACCGTGCTGCGTCGGCTTGCCCATGTATTGGTTCGCTTATATGCGGAATCTCAGAAGCCGTTGTCGCTGATTTCCTGGTCGCTTATGGTGTCGCGCAGCACCTGGGCGACCACTTCGGTGCCGCGCGAATGTGTTGCCTCGGCGGATGTCGCCAAGGCGAAACGCACTTCGACCGAAGGCTCGCGCAAGGGCATGATGGCGAACTTCTCGCTGTCGAATACGGCCTGCGCCACATGCGAGGGAAGAATCGTGTCGCCTATCCCCCGGCTCACTGCTTCGGGCAGCGGCGCAGTGTGCTCAAGCTCCAACGACACCTGCGGTATGCTCATATTCACGCTGTAGGCCTGCTCGACCAAGGCCCTGAGCGTATGCGTGGAGCGAGGAAGAATGAGATCGCGATTCGCGATGTCCGCCCAGCGCACGCCTCGCGGTTCGGCTGCTAGCGCGGTCTGGCTGTGACTTCGTTGTCTGCTATGACCCAGCGTCGCATTCAGCCCTGCTGCATTCAACGCCGTTGCGCCCAAGCCAGCACCTGATTCCATACCCGTTGCTCCGAGAGCCACATCATCGCGCGGGGCCACGAAGCACAGGCGGTCATGCAGCACCGTCTGCAGCCTGACGCCCTTGACCGGCCCGGGATGATAAATCAGCGCGACATCCAGCTGCCCCAGCTTCACCGCCTGGCTGTGCACGACAGACAGCGCCTCGACGATGCGCAGCGTGATGCGCGGGTACTGCCGCTTGATCGCTGCGACCAGGCGAACCATGAACGCAGGCGTGATGCTGAACGGGGCCACGCCGAAGGTCACGGTCTCCTGCGGGGACTCATACCCTTCCTGCACCTGTTGACGCGCGGTTTCCTCAAGTCGCACGATGTCCTTGGCATATCGATACAGCGACCACCCCGCTGCCGTCGGAACCACGCCGACATGCCGCCGCGTGAGCAGCTGCTGGTTCATATCGCGTTCGAGTATCGCAATGCTTTGGCTCAGCGCCGGCTGCGCGACATGCAGCAGCTGCGCGGCGCGGGTCATCGAGGCGGAATCGACGATGACGATGAACTGATGCAGCCGACGAGTCTCCATATGTACCCCAATCGATAGGGAATGTTCCAGACTTTCAAGAAGTTTCAATCTATAAGTAAATCATATATTACTACTTAGGAAACATAGCCGATACATTGGCAAACTCATGATGTGAATACGCAAGCGCTCGCGCAGGGCACAGACCCGTATGAGCGCGAGGAAGCCCCGCAAGAAACCGAATCGAAGGAAAGGGTGGCATTATGCAAGGCAGTGGCACAACAGCGACGATCGATCTGGTCGCCGATATGGGCGAGAGCTATGGCCAGTGGCGCATGGGAGACGATGACGCGTTCCTGGAAATCATCACCTCGGCGAATATTGCCTGCGGCTACCACGCTGGAGACCCGCGCACCATGGACAGAATCGTGAGTCTATGTGCGCAACGCGGCATCGGCATCGGCGCACACCCCTCCTTCCCCGACCGCGTGGGATTCGGCAGGCGCATGATGGAGCTGAGCGAGACGGAAGTGCGCACGGACATCATCTACCAGCTCGGTGCGCTGCAGGCCTTCGCCGCCGCGCACGGCACCAAGGTCACCCATCTGTGCCCGCACGGCAAGCTGGGCAACAGCGTCATCACGAGGCCCGACTATGCCAAGGCGATGGTCGACGCCATCTACTCGGTCGACCCGTCCATTGTGCTCTATACCCAGCCGGGCCAGACGGCGAATCTTGCACGCGAGCGCGGCCTCAGGATCGCCATGGTCGGCAACATCGACCGCAGCTATGAAGACGACGGCACGCTGACGCCCCGCGGATTGCCGGGGGCCGTGCTCACCGATCCCGAGGAGATTGCAGCGCGCACCATTCGCCTGGTCAAGGACGGCATCCTGATCAGCCGCAACGGCAAGGAGCTGCAACGGCATGTCGACACCATTCTGCTGCACAGCGACGGCGCGAACGGGCTTGGCATCGCCAAAGTCGTGCGTCAGCGCGTTGCAGAGGCCGGCATCACTATCCACCGGTTTGCGAGCATCTGATGACGAACCCATTGCTGGTATCGCCCTGCGGCGAATGCGGGCTGCGCGTGGAATCCACGAGCGGCGAGAGCGACGAGGACTGGCGCACCGTGCATAATCTGTCGCGGCTGCTGGGCTCGGCGAAGCTGCCGGGGCTCTATGACGCCGTGCCGACCTACAACTCGACTTTGCTGGAATTCGATCCGGTGCTCACCGATGCAGACACCGTCACGGCGTTCGTGCGGCTGCTTGAGCAAGCGCATGATCTCGCGGCTCCGCTGCCCAAGGGCCGCATCTTCGACGTTCCGGTGGTGTACGGCGGCGAGTACGGCCCCGACCTGCCATTCGTGGCGGACTACCTTGGACTCTCCCAGTCCGAGGTGATCCGCCTGCATGGCGCACAGGATCTTATCGTGCGCTGCCTGGGAGGCCCTGCGGCATCATGCATGACCGACGGCCCGGAGTTCGCCAAGCCCATTCCGCGCTTGGACGATCCGCGACTTTCGGTTCCCGCCCAATCGGTTTCGCTGGCCGGGCGGCAAGGCGTTATCGGGCCGGTGAAGGCGCCGAGCGGATGGCGGGCCATCGGCATCACCCCGATTCAATTGATGGATCTCGATGACCCCGATCTGGTGCCGTATCGACCCGGCGATCATATCCGATTCCGCGCCATCGAGGAATCGCAATGGGATCACTACAACGGACGCGCCATGCGCGATATGGAGGTGCAGCGATGACGATAACGGTGAATTACGCCGGTCACGCCGTCGTCACGGATCTGGGCCGCAGTAAAGGACCGGTGCGCGGGCTGTCCGTATACGGCGCGCTCGATCAGGCCTCAGCCCGAATGGCCAATGCGCTTGTCGGCAATGCGCCGAACGCCCCGCTGCTGGAATGCTTGGCAGACGGACTGACGTTTACCGTTGACAGCGATGACATCCTTATCGCGGTAACCGGCAGCCCTATGGACCATGCAAGCGTGGACGACGAGACGCTTGACATGAACACGCCCATCAGCGTCAAAGCTGGACAGCAAGTCACGCTCGGCAACGCGGTCGGCGGGCTGCGCACCTATCTTGCCATACGCGGCAGCATTGCCGCACCGCGCCTGCTCGACAGCTGCGCCCCGGACACCATGCTCGGCTTCGGATTGCGGCTGCACGACGGCGACACGATTGAGATGCTGCTGTCCTCCCCGCCGCTACCCGATCTGTTCGCAGGCATCCCCTATATCAACCTGTATGTCCCCTCGCCACGCTTCGATGACGATATCCTCGTGCCAGTGCTCAAAGGGCCGGACTGGGAGGAATTTGCCGATGCCGGCGAGATTCTGATCACGGAGCGCTACATCGTGGACCCGCGCAGCAATCATGTGGGCATCAGGCTTTCCGGCACGACTCCTCAACGAAGCGAGAACCGCGGCGAAGTACTCTCCCGCGCAGTGCCGGTCGGTGCCATCGAAGTGCCTGCCGACAACGCGCTGCTGGCCTTGCAGCGCGGGCGCGGCATCACTGCCGGATACCCAGTGCTTGCCGTGGTCAGCTCCTGTGGGCAAAGCCGGGTCGCGCAGGCCAGGCCGGGTCAGCAGCTGCGATTCCGTCTATGCGATATCGCGAGCGCATCGGCAGCCGCACGCCAGCAGCAGCGCGCAATATCGGATATAGCCACGCGAGTCAACGCGCTGCTGCATGCCTCGTGGCGCGTCGTCCCCGAGAACGAATGGACCTTATAGATGTCTGAAAACACAGTGTCTGAAAATGCAATATCATCCGAATCATCCAAAGCACCCAATGCAATGGCAATGGCCACAACCCAAACGGCGCGGTCCTTCCACCGGGTGCTGGTCGCCAATCGCGGCGAAATCGCCGTCCGCGTGCTGCGGGCCGCGCATGACGCCGATCTGACCGGCATCGCAATCTACGCCGAGCAGGACCGCGACAGCCTGTTCGTTTCCTTGGCCGACGAGGCCTACGCCCTCGATGGTTCCAGCGCCAAAGACACCTATCTGAATATCGACCGCATTCTCGCCATCGCCAAGCAGTGCCACGCCGAGGCTATTCACCCGGGGTATGGTTTCCTGTCCGAAAGCGACGAATTCGCCCAGCGCGTCATCGACGCCGGTCTAGTCTGGATAGGGCCCAGCCCCCAGGCCATTGCGACGCTCGGCAACAAGGTCGCCGCACGCCATATCGCCACGCTCGTTGGCGCGCCATTGGCTCCCGGCACGGTCGACCCGGTCACTAGCGTCGAGGAGATCGAGGACTTCGCCCGCACGGCGGGAATGCCCATCGCCATCAAAGCCGCATTCGGCGGGGGCGGCAAAGGGCTGAAAATCGCCCACCGCTTCGAGGAGATACCCGAGGCCTTCGAGTCCGCAACCCGCGAAGCCATCGCCTCATTCGGCCGGGGCGAATGCTTCGTCGAGAAATATCTCGACCATCCTCGCCATGTCGAAACGCAATGCCTTGCCGATATGTACGGCGATGTCACGATCATCAGCACCAGAGATTGCTCCTTGCAGCGGCGCAACCAGAAGCTCGTGGAGGAAGCCCCTGCCCCGTTCCTGAGCGACGAGCAGCATCGCCTGCTGGTGGAGTCCTCCAAGGCGCTGCTGCACGAAGCCGGGTATGTCGGTGCCGGAACCTGTGAGTTCCTGCTCAGCACGGACGGTACCATATCGTTCCTTGAGGTCAATACGCGGCTGCAGGTGGAGCATACCGTATCCGAGGAGGTCACCGGCATCGACCTGGTCTGCGAGCAGTTCCGCATCGCGGCCGGTGGGCATGTCACCGATACGGACGCGACCGCCCACGGCCATGCCTTCGAGTTCCGTATCAACGCCGAAGACCCGGCGCATGACTTCATGCCCCAGACTGGGACGATCACGCGGTATCACGAACCCGGCGGGCCGGGCGTGCGCGTGGATTCCGGAGTCGAGGAGGGCGATAGCGTCGACCCGGCCTTCGACTCGCTGCTGGCGAAGCTGGTCGTCACCGGTCCCACGCGAGCCGTGGCGCTTGCCAAAGCGCGACGCGCGCTGGCCGAGTACGCCATCGACGGCATAGCCACGGTGCTTCCCTTCCACCGCGCAATTGTCAACGAACCAGCGTTCATCGGCGACGAGCACGGCTTCTCCGTGTATACGCGATGGATTGAGAACGACTTCGCGAATACCTTGGAGTCTTCCGACGATGTCAATGTCCAGTCCGCTCAGTCAGCCGAACAACCGGCGCCGCTGCGCACCGCGACCATCGAGCTAAACGGCCGTCGCGTATCGCTGCGCTTCCCCGAGGGTTTTCTCGATAACGCCATCACCAGCGGCGTGCAAACCGTTGCAAGCGCCGCTTCGCCAGCCCCCACTCGTCATCGTCAGCAGAGCACGAATGATTTCGACGGGCCTGCGGCGCAGGCGCATGATCCCGGCGATGTGCTCGCTCCTATGGGCGGCACCGTCGTCAAGGAAAGCGTTCACGTCTCGGATGTCGTCAGCGAGGGCGATTCGCTGCTGGTCATCGAAAGCATGAAGATGGAGCAGATCATCCGCGCCCCGCATGCTGGCACGGTTACGGCGCTGCTGGTCAAATTCGGTGACACTTTCGCCACAGGGCAGCCGTTGCTAACCATCAAATGACGTCAAGCGTTCTGATCGACGATTCGCTCGGAGAGGAAACCCATATGACACAGCATTCCGCTGATTATTTCGCAAGTCTGGCAGACGACAGCAACGCAGATTACCATCCTGTCTCCTCGCACGACTCGGTCTGGTCCTGGTCGGTGCTGCATATCTTCGGCAGGCCCGTTGTAGCGGCGACCATCAATGTCTCGCAGTGCGTGCAAAAGCAATGCTCACAGGATCAAGGCGTGCCGAGGCAGGAGGCGTGCTCGTTCTCGCAGCTTGGCATGGCCTCGTCCATGCGGCTGCCGCTGATCATCTGCTGGAACGGTCTTGAGAGCGGAGACGAAGACAGCGGTATGTCCTCCGAGACGCTGCGTTGCGATGACTTGCGCATGGCACTGGCACGGTATTCCAGCAGCTCGCCAATAGTGTCGATTGTGCAAGGTTCCGTGACCGGCCCGCTCGCCAGCTGCCTGGCACTCTCGGATTTCATCATCGCAGCAGGCGCCGAGGCTTCGTTTGCCGTCAGCTTCTCTACGACCATCCTGCAAGCTACCGGAATCACACACACGGCCACCGCTGAATCCCGACAGGCCGATTTCAGCTATGTCGCGCAGGATTTCACCGATGCTGCGGATTTCGCGCGATTCCTGCTTTCCTTCCTGCCGTCTGCAATAGGCGAGGCTGCGCCGGTGTTCGACGCCTCAACGCACGAACCCGCAGTTTCCGCGCAGCGGCATATCAGCATTGCCGAGCTGTTCGACGCAGTCACCGATGACGATACGCCGCTCTATTTGAGCAGCACGAGCGACGCCTCGGTCGCATTGGGATTCGCGCGAGTGCACGGGCATGCCGTCGGCGTTATCGCGCCGCATGGTGCACGTGATCGCATACTGGTCGATTCGCGGGCTTTGGCGGATATCACCGACTTCGCCCGGCTCTGCCAGCGTTTTGCGCTGCCTGTCGTATCGGCTGTCGACGAATTCCGATTCGCCCCGGAGCCACTCGGCAGCACTACTCCCGGCAGCGCGGCTCTACATGGCGCCGCCGTACGAGGCGATTGCGACATGCTGCGCGATGCCGCGGCATTGGCTGCCATACAGGCAGACAGCAGTCAACTCTGGATTCGACTTGAGCCTGCTGAACCGCTCGCTGATAACGACGCGACGCAGGCGCCGTCAGCGATGCCGTCAGTACCATCATCAGCCGAGCAGCCGATAGTGCGTCTCCAAGTCAACGGCGCGGGCGAAACCATGAGCCTCGCCCAGGTTGACATGATGCTACGGCATTTGCTCGCTGGGCACGCATCTTATGCACGCCAACTCGACGCTACCGTACGGAATGTAACGTTCTAGGGGTCAATTACGTTACATTCCGTACGGTAGCGTCGAGTTGGCTAGCGCAGCTTCCAGCAATGTGGCGTTGCCCTGCCGCTGTCTTACAGCTCCTTATACCAATACGACATGTCGATGTACCGCTTGCCGTCGTAGCAGGCCTGCGGCAGGAAGCCGAAGCGGGTGAAGCTGAAGCGGCGCATGAGGGCGACCGAGCCGGCGTTGTCGGCGAAGATCAGCGCGGTGGCCATGCGGCAAGAACGTTGCTTGGCGGCGCCGAGCAACCATTTGACCATAGCCGTGCCATAGCCGTGATGCTGAGCGTCGCTGGCGATGTAGTAGCTCAGCTCGACCACGCCATCATAAGCTTCGCGCGGATGGAAGTGCGAAAGCG
>NZ_JALCCV010000035.1 GCF_022640935.1 Bifidobacterium sp. | reverse complement strand
CAGGCATGGCGGGCCGGCTGGTTCGGTGATGAGGTGCTGCCCGTCAACGGGCTGGGAAGCGACGAGGTCATGCGGCCGCAGTCGACGATGGAGATACTTTCCGGTTTGCCGCCGGTCTATCAGCAAGACGGCATGGTGACGGCCGGCAACACCTCGCCGGTGAGCGACGGGGCGAGCATAGTGACAGTGACTACGGCCGAGGCGGCCTCGGAATTGGGGTTGACGCCGCTCGTGCGGATCATCGGCTATTGTGAAGCGGGCTATCAGCCCGGGCTGATGGGCTACACGCCGATTCTGGCGATTCGTCGGCTATTGGATCGTTGCGGGCAGAACATTGGGGACATCGATTTGTTTGAGGTGAACGAAGCCTTCGCCAGCCAGGCCATAGTGGTGCGGCAGGAGCTTGGCATCGATCCGGGGATCTACAACATTTCCGGCGGCGCTTTGGCGCTGGGACATGCGCTGGGGTCTTCGGGCACGCGGATTCTGACGACGCTGATCCACAATCTGCGGCGCACCGGGGCGCGCACGGGCATCGCCGCGCTGTGCATCGGCGGCGGGCAGGCCATCGCGATGGAAGTCGAAAATCTGTGTGATCGCGAGAGCTCAGCGGATTCGGAAAGCACACGGTGTTCTGAAGATGCAGGAGATTCGAAAAACGCAAGGGATTCGAAAAACACAGTGGACGCTGGAAATACAATGGACCCGGAACATGCAGAGGATCCGGCATGACGAAATTCTATGAGTTGAGCACTGATGAGCGGCTGAGCCAGCTGATATCCGACAGGCAGCTGACCGCAGCGGATGCCGCGTTGCTGCGCCACGGCGGGCTGAACGCCGATATCGCCTCGCGAATGGTCGAGAACCATATCGGCGATTTTCCGGTGCCGTTGGGTCTCGCCGAGCATTTTCTCATCGATGGCGAGTGCTATCTCATTCCGATGGCCACCGAGGAGCCGTCGGTTATCGCGGCCGCAAGCAATGCGGCGCAGCGCATCGCCCGCAGCGGCGGATTCCGCACGAATTCGGTGCGCAGCGGCATCACCGCGCAGATCGTGTTTCGGAGCGGTTGGTCGGATGGCAGTGTCGATGCGGTTGGTACGGCTGGTGGCACTCATAGTGATGCTGGATTTGCAGGCGGCTCAGATGCCGGCAGTGACGCTTCTTCCTCGGTCATGCTTGCCGAGGCGAATGTGGCGGGAAACGCTGCCGGTTCATGTGCTGGCGTCGCCCCAGTGAGACTTGATTCCCCGAGGGCGACGTCGTGCCGTGCTGGAAAGGGCGATGGTCACGCTCAAGGCGCAGCTGGCGTTTGCCACATGAACAATAATCCGTGGGACGATTTTCTGCATGCGCATATCGCGCGAATCAGCGAGATAGCGCAGCAGGCTCATCCGACGCTGGCGAGCCATGGCGGAGGGCTGCGATCCGTGAGCGTGCGGCGAACGGGTGACATCGGCGCAGTTGAGCAGAGCGCGCCTGATAACGGCACGCTGAATCGTGCAGGAAGCTATGCGAGGAATGGTGCGAAAGCTGCCGCGGCGAACAGCATAAGAGCGTATGCAGGTGAGTTCATCGAATTCGATCTGCTTATTGATCCAGGTGCTGCGATGGGGGCGAACACCGTCAACACGATTGCGGAGGCGGTGTCGCGCTATCTTGCCGAGCAGCTGCACCAGTACGAGCTGCTGATGGCCATCCTGTCCAATTGCGCGCCGCAGCAGCGGGCGAAGGCGAGCGCATGCATCAACGCCGAGCTGCTGGCGACCAAGGATATGTCTGGAACCCGCGTGGCAGAGCGGATTGCGGCCGCGTCGCGGTTCGCGCAGGCGTCCGGGCTGAGGGCCGCCACGCACAACAAAGGCATCATGAACGGCATCAACGCGGTCGTGCTGGCGAGCGGCAATGACACGCGCAATGTGAATGCTGCCGCATATGCGGACTTGGACGATCGCCGTCGCACATGGACGCAGTGGCGCTTTGACGGCGCACAGCTGATCGGCGAGATCGATATGCCGATGCCTATCGGCTCCGTGGGCGGCGCGATTTCCACCCTGCCGACAGCAAAACTCGCCATGCGACTGTTGCGGCGGCCATCCGCTGAAGCGCTGATGGGCATCATTGCCAGCGTCGGTCTTGCTTCGAACTTATCGGCGATGCGAGCGCTGGTGACCCGGGGCATTCAGGCGGGGCATATGAACCTGCAACTGCAGAGTCTGGCTATGATGGCCGGCGCGCAGGGCGATGAGACTGAAAAACTGGTGCGCTGGCTTCGTGCGAACCCGAGCCGGGCGAGCTTTGCCGCCGCGCAGGAACAACTACGGCAGCTGCGCGATAGGCCGGCGTGACGGGCATCGTGGAACGGGCGATATATAGTGCCATGGTTTGCACCGGAGCGTGGCGCAATCGCAACCTGCCGCAGCGCGGCCAGAAACTACCTCAACAGGCTCGAGGGGTGTTCGCCGCCTGTGGGGCACCGCCTTGCGGTCAAGAGTGTTGCAAGCACGGCAGGCTTGTGTGCGATACGGTTGCTCTCCTCCGCTGCTGCGGTTCGAAAATCATCGGCTCGGCATCCAGCCAGACATTGAGGACAGCAACCAGGGAGCGCGCTCTGCCGAATTGAAACGATAGGAGATCTGCGCATCGAGCTGTTGCCGAAGAGATGAAATATTGGAGACCTGGGTCTTAGCGGCGTGGGCGCGCGGACATTGACGGATAATACGAACAAGATGGATACATAAGGAGCAGCATATGAAGGTCGGCATCGACAGGATTGGGTTTTCCGCGCCGAATCGCTATCTGGACTTGGTCGATCTGGCGCATGCCCGCGGCGTCGACCCGAACAAGTATCTCACCGGCATCGGCCAGCGCAAGATGGCCGTGCCGGCGCTCAGCCAAGACATTGTGGCATTGGGCGCCAATGCTGCCGAAGATGCGCTTTCCGATTGCGAAGATGCAGAAAAGGCGTCGATCGGCCTGCTGATCGTAGCGACCGAAAGCGGCGTGGACCAGTCCAAGGCATCGGCGCTGTTCGTGCACGAGTTGCTTGGCCTGCCAGATTCGATGCGCGCCATCGAAATCAAGGAAGCCTGCTACGGCGGCACGGCCGGCTTGCAGATCGCCGCGGATTTCGTGCGTGCTCATCCGGGCGCGGAGGCTTTGGTGATTGCGGCCGACATCGCCCGATACGGTCTGAACACTGGCGGCGAAGTGACGCAGGGCGCTGGCGCGGTGGCGATGCTGGTAGCCGAGAATCCGCATATCCTCGCGCTTGAGGAACGCTCGGTGGTGCGCAGCCGCAGCACCGACGACTTCTGGAGACCGAACTACTCCGCCGAAGCCTTCGCGAAGGGCAAGTACTCGGAGCAGGTGTATCTCGAAATGTTCGCCGAAGACTGGCGTGAAGCCGAGTCGCTTGGGCTGACGCAGGTGGGTGACTTGCAGGCGCTGCTCTTCCATATTCCCTTCTCGAAGATGGGCCGCAAAGGGCTGCGCTCGCTGGAATCCGTGATCCCCATAACGGATTACGAGCGGCTGAGGGCGCGGTTCGAGAAAGCGATCATATATGGTCAGGATGTGGGCAATCTGTACACTGCGTCGCTGTACTTGAGCCTGATCTCTTTGCTTGAGCAGGACGAGAGTCTGTACGAGGGCGATCGCATTGGGTTGTTCTCCTACGGTTCTGGCTCTGTGGCCGAGCTGTTCTTCGGCACGCTGCAAATCGGCTATCGTGATCGGCTGGATCGCACCAGCCATGAAGCGCTGCTTGCAACTCGCCAACGACTGAACATGAACGAATACGAGACGATTTTCAACGATTCGTTGGTTACTGACGGATCCCGGCAGGATATCGAAGACGGCGACACGACCGCGCCGCATGCCTTGGTCCGCATCGAAGGCCACGAACGCTGCTACAGATGAGGGGTGGCTGGGCATTTGCCTGCACCAGGGCGTGTGGTCAGCCACGATCGGCAGTTCATCCGCATGTATTAAGCAGATTGCAATGAGTCACGGCGCCGCAAACACGGTGATGCCAATTCGCCATAACCTATGAATGGCAGAATGCCGCCATTCATAGTGAGCTGAATTTCGAAGCTACTTGGCGGAGTGCCTAATAGACGAAAAAAGTGCCCAATAGATGATATCAGCGATGTTCCCACTTGGCCTGTTTTGTCAGACGGATAATGTCATACGCTATATGAATCGCAGCTGTTTGGAGCAATTGCCTGGTTGGGACCGTCGGAGTCGTGATAGCCTCACCTAACGATTTTCTGTTGTCTTTTCCCAGTAGGTGAGGAATAACCAATCGTGAGGCACCCGTATGAGGCACAATCAATCATGAGTCATCATCAAAGGCGGTAGCAGGAACCGCATGAATCCGCCTGACGGCGCAGGAACAGCGGCCTAGAAACGAGCAACATCGCTGGCAAAATATATCGCTTCCAATAGGTCCCAATATGATGGTTCCCTTCACAAGCGGTTGGCTTGTGAAGGGAACCATCATCCGTCGCATATGCGATTCAGCAGTTTATTTCCGCCGGCTCAGCGTTGCCTGGCGACTGTGACTCAGCGTTCGCCGCTGCGTTGCGCGCGGCGTTGACCATAGTGGCCACGGTCCGAATACGAGGCGTGGCGGCGATCGTCAGACGAATGACGGAAGTCGCGGGAACGACGGCCCGACTGGCCTTCGCGATTGTCGTAGAAATCGGCGTGGCTACGGCGTTTGTCGCTGCGGCCGTCGAAGGGCTTCGACCAATCGTCGTTGTCGGAAGCTGCCGAGCGGGAGTCGGCGTGATCATGGAAGTTCCTGCGCGAATCGAACTTGGCATCGTCGCGGAAGTTGCGGCGTCCGCCATGCGAATGCGAGCCATGATCGAAGTCCGAGTTGCGGCGTCCGCCGCGACGTTCGTCACGGTAATCGGAGCGGTCGGAGTGCTCCGAGCGCTCGCCTTCCGTGCTGTCGAAGCGATCTGCATGCTCGAAACGGTCCGAACGGTGGAAGTGACCGCCGCGATTGGAGCGCCTGCGATCAGAGCCGTCACGGTCGTCGCGCGAACCGTAGCCATGATGTCCGTAGCCGCCGCCTCGACGTGAATTGCGCGCACCGCGCGAATCACGGGAGTCGTGCGAAGACCGGCGATTGCGCCTCGTGAAGTCCTCCAGCGACCAGCCCTCGACCAGCGGCGCGGTTTCGCCGACCAGATCGAGCAGCGCGTCCGAATCCTCATCCACGCGCACGACATGGCCTTGGAGCCCGGCACGATGCAGCATCTGCATGGCGCGGCGCTTCTGCCTCGGCAGCACGAGCGTGACGACGTCGCCATCCTGACCGGCGCGCGCGGTGCGGCCGGAGCGGTGCAGGAAGGATTTGGGGTCTTGCGGCGGATCAAGCTGGGCGACCAGTTCCACGCCGCTGATGTCCATGCCTCGGGCGGCTACGTCGGTGGCGACCATCACACGCACCTCGTCAGAGCTGAAAGCCTTGAGATTGCGGTCCCGTTGCGACTGGGAAAGATTGCCGTGCAGCTCGGCGGTCGGGATGCCGCGTTCGATCAAGGACGCGGCGAGCTCCTCGGCCTGGATCTTGGTTTTGGTGAACAGGATGCGCTTGCCCATGCCGGAAGCCAGCTCGTTGATGATCTGCGGCTTCTCGGCGGCGCTCACCTGGAAGATGTGCTGGGTCATGGTCGAGACCTGCGCGGTGGCAGAATCGATCTCATGAACCTTCGGGTCGTTGAGGAAGCGACGTACGAGCGTGTCGACGCCGTGATCGAGCGTGGCGGAGAACAGCAGGCGCTGGCCGTCGGCCGGAGTCATGCCGAGCAGTTCGCTCACATCGGGCAGGAAGCCCATGTCGGCCATTTCATCGGCTTCGTCGAGCACGGTGATCGCGATGTCATCCAGCGTCAAACGACCTTGGTCGATGAGATCTTTGAGCCGGCCGGGGCAGGCCACGACGATATCCACGCCGCGGCGCAAGTCGCGGGTCTGCACGCTTTGACGCACGCCGCCATAGATGGTGGTCGTGGTCAGATTGCAATCGCTGGCCAGCGGTCGCAACACGTCGTTGATCTGGTTGGCGAGTTCGCGCGTCGGCGCCAGCACCAGGCCGCGCGGACGGTTGGGCTGGGCGCGGCCTTCAAGCCGGGCGAGCAGCGGGATCGCGTAAGCGAGCGTCTTGCCCGAGCCGGTGGCTCCACGGCCCAGAATGTCACGGCCCTGCAGCGAATCGGGGAGCGTTTCTGCCTGAATGGGGAATGCGGTGATCTTGCCGTCGCGGGCGAGACCTTTCACCAGCGGCATGGGCACGCCCAGCTCTTCAAAAGTCGGTGCGGAATCGTGTTGGGCCTCGTCAGCCGATGGCTGCGCAGGCGCAGCGTCCATGTCGGCGTGATCAATGGAATCCGCAGGAGCGTCGAGCACGGCGGAAGCGGTTGAAGCGGGTGTCATATCAGAATAAGACAACGGTTACCTTTCGGGATGTGAAGAAAGTATCTGCACAGGGCAGCGCCGGTTGGCACGCCTGATGAATCGCAAGTAAATGAGCCGAGTACCATATGGAATTTGCGATTCATTTCCTGCGGCTCGTATGCGGCCGGCCAATCGTCTATCCCGAAATACCTAAGCGTTTTTCAGCGACGCCGGGGTTCTTTCTTGTTCCTTGCCCCGGACTGATAGCCAACCATACACGAGGGGCGCTACTTTCAGTTCTGGCCGGCTCGGCTTTCGCCGTTGGCGGTCCCACGCGCCGCCACGATGCCCGCCGGCTTGGCCGGTGCCTTCCTTATACTTGGAAGACGATTGACGCGAGGCGTGCGGCTGCATGCAGCTGACAATGTTACGGTTCAATGGTTCGGCGATTCGAGATTCGGCACGGGACAGGTGCCGCTTCGCGCAGGCCGCCCACAATCGCCAATGTCTGCCGCGCCCGCGCCGGCAAACGTTACGCACACCGGAGGAAGCATGAACAAGGCCATCATCACCGTCGTCGGACATGACACGGTCGGTATTATCGCGCGCGTGTGCACCTATCTGGCGGGCCATCACGTGAACGTGCTGGATATCTCGCAGACCATTATCGACGGATTCTTCAACATGATGATGATCGTCGACTATTCCGCCTCCGACAAGGAATTCGGCGCGATCGTAGCCGATCTGAATTCGCTGGGCGACGAGATCGGCGTGCGCATCCGCTGCCAGCGCGAAGAGATCTTCACCAAGATGCACCGCGTCTGAAAGTTCGGGGAGACTCATAATGCTGAATATCATGGAGGTCCATGAGACCAACCAAATGATCGAGCAGGAGAAGCTCGACGTGCGCACAATCACCATGGGCATCTCGCTGCTCGACTGCGTGTGCGGCGACGTGGACCAGCTGTGCGCGAACATCTATCGCAAGATCACCACGACCGCCAGGGAGCTTGTGGCTACCGGCAAGGCCATCGAACGCGACTATGGCATACCGATCGTCAACAAGCGCATCACCGTCACGCCGATCTCGTTGGTCGGCGGCGGGGCATGCAGGACCCCAGAGGATTTCGTCGCCATCGCCCATGCGCTCGACAAGGCGGCACACGAAGTCGGCGTCGATCTGATCGGCGGATACAGCGCGCTGGTGTCCAAATCGATGACCAAAGCCGACGAACTGCTTATCCGCTCGCTGCCGCATGCGCTATCCGAGACCGGCATCGTGTGCTCGTCGGTGAACGTAGGTTCGACGAAAACCGGCATCGACATGGACGCGGTCGAGCTGCTCGGGCATATCGTCAAGGACATCGCTTACAGGACCCGTGACACGGACAGCTACGGCTGCGTGAAATTCGTCGTCTTCTGCAATGCGCCCGACGACAATCCCTTCATGGCCGGCGGCTTCCACGGGGTGACCGAGGGCGACGCGGTCATCAACGTCGGCGTATCGGGGCCGGGCGTGGTCTCGCGCTCTCTCGACGCAGCCCAGGGCAAGGGTTTCGAATTCCTGTGCGAGACGATCAAGCGCACCGCATTCAAGATCACCCGCGTCGGCCAGTTGGTTGCCCAAGAAGCGTCGCGCCGGCTCGGCGTACCGTTCGGCATCATTGACCTTTCTCTCGCGCCGACCCCGGCAGTGGGCGATTCCGTGGGCGAAGTACTCGAGAAAATCGGGCTCGCGCAGGTCGGCGGCCCCGGCACTACGGCGGCGCTAGCCATGCTCAACGATCAGGTCAAAAAGGGCGGCATCATGGCGTCGTCGTACGTCGGCGGGCTTTCTGGCGCCTTCATCCCGGTCTCCGAAGACAAGAACATGATCAACGCGGCGTCGGCGGGCTGCCTCACCATCGAGAAACTCGAGGCGATGACCTGCGTGTGCTCGGTCGGCCTCGATATGATCGCGATCCCTGGCGACACGCCGGACTCGACGATCTCCGGCATCATCGCCGACGAAGCCGCCATCGGCATGGTCAACCAGAAGACGACTGCAGTGCGGCTCATCCCGGTGTACGGCAAAGGTGTGGGCGACATGGCCAATTTCGGCGGGCTGATGGGCTACGCGCCGATCATGCCGGTCAACACCTCTTCGTGCGAACCTTTCGTGACCCGCGGCGGCCGGATTCCAGCGCCGATCCACAGTTTCAAGAACTGAGCTGTCGAACGCTTCAGGCAGCGCGGTGAGCGGTCACTGAAGCTGCAAAGGGAGATAACGCCGCATAGGGAAGGGTGTGAACTCGTTCAACTCGAAGGCTGGGATAGAGACGGATCCTCGGGCCGGCGTTGTTTTTTGACACGCTCCGGCCGTGGTTTTGTTGGGCGGTTTAGTTCCGGTTTGGCATGGGTTCGGCCGAGTATTGGCACGCCTTAGTGGGCGTGCCAGCGTCGCTGCTTGACAGCCCAGTGGACTGTCAAGCTTCACGCTCCGCCGGCAAACTGCAATTGCCTCCACGCCTCGTAGAGGGCGATGGATGCGCAGTTGGTCAGGTTGAGCGAGCGCAGGCTGGGCCGCATGGGCAGGCGCACCTGTTCGGCGACGTGCGGGCCGGTCATGATATCCATTGGGTCGGGGATGTCCCCGGGCTCGGGGCCGAAGAGCAGGATGTCCGAAGGCCTGTAGTCGACCTCGGTGTACAGCTTCGTGGCGTGGGCCGTGAAAGCGATGATGCGCGAATTCGGCATCGACTTGACCAAATCGTCGAAATCCGGGTGCAGCACTACATGGGCCATGTCGTGGTAGTCCAGTCCGGCGCGGCGCAGCTTGGTGTCGTGCAGATTGAAGCCCAGCGGCTCGACCAGGTGCAGGATGCTGCCGGTCACCGCACACAGCCTGATCGCGGAGCCGGTGTTGCCCGGGATGCGCGGCGAGTAATAGCACAGATGCGGAGTGACGGTTTCGGCCTCGCTGGCCTCATGCGCGCTCATCATCGCGTCGACCACGCTGATCGGATTGCCGTGCGCGTCGGTCACCAGCTCGTCCGGGCCGTAATTCGACCTGCGATACCCATACTCGTACATGCCGTCCATGTGTGACTCCGGATCGGCTGTTTGCCTTGCGGCCATATTGTCCTGTGTGCTTTTGCTCATGCCACCGTCCTGATGTTCTGTTTCCCTCGTGACGACGTTTTGGCTATGCGCGCATCGAATTGAGGCCGCAAACGTCATCCACCACGATGCATGAATGAGCTTAGAACGGCCCGTACCCGCCGGCGAAGCGGGCGCTGGTGTATCTGGCGCGGGGCACAATGGGGTCGTGCAGAATGCAAGGAAGAACGATGCGGGTGGCCGGCTTGGCGCGCCATATCATGCCGCGGCTGGGCGGCTTTCGGCCGGCCGGGGCGTGGCCGCTATGGCGTCAGTCGATGTGGTCGATTCCGGTCAGCAGCGCACCCAGAACGACCTGTTCGCGTGGTGGGATCAGAACGCGCGCGACCTGCCATGGCGATTCGGCAGAGCCACGCCGTGGGGCGTGCTTGTGTCTGAGGTCATGAGCCAGCAGACGCAGATGAGCCGGGTGGTGCCCTATTGGCTTGCGTGGATGGCGGTGTGGCCAGACGCAGCATCATTGGCTCATGCGGACACGGCCGAGGTGATCACCGCATGGGGCAGGCTCGGATACCCGCGTCGCGCGCTGCGATTGCAGGAATGCGCTCGCGTAGTCGCGCAGCGATACGGCAATGAGCTGCCGCACGCATATGAGGAACTGCTTGCACTGCCGGGGATAGGCGACTACACGGCCTCGGCAGTGATGAGCTTCGCCTTCGGCGGCCGCATCGCGGTGATCGACACGAATATCCGCAGGGTGCTCTCCCGCGTGTTCTTGGGGATTGAATCGCATGGCGGCGCCTCGACGAAGCCGGAACGCGAGTTGGCCGAACGCGTGCTGCCTAGGGATGTCAGGGCCAGCAAGACGTGGAACCAATCCGTCATGGAGCTTGGCGCCATCGTCTGCACGGCCAAGAATCCGCTGTGCGAACAATGCCCGCTGGCCGGCTCGTGCGCGTTCCTCGCCGCCGGGCGGCCAGGCTTGGGGGAGCGGCGCACCCGCCCCCGTCAGCGTTTCCAAGGCACGAACCGGCAGGTGCGCGGCTTGGTGCTCAACGCCTTGCGCAATCTCGGCGCCGAAGAACCACCTCAGAATACTGAGGACAAGGATGCCGGGGAACCGGGGAAAACGACAGGAAAGACGTCAGTGACAACGTTGTCTCGCGATCAGGTCGAGGCGCTGTGGAACGACCATGTGCAGCTTGACCTGTGTATCGCCTCGCTCGATGAAGACGGACTGATCGAGATCCTTCCCGATCGTTCGTTGCGGCTGCCGCAACGATTCAACGGCGCGGCGTCGCAATGAATATGGGGTGGTACGTATCCGACAGATATAAAGCGAGCGATTCGCGCCATGTACGATGTTCTAGTTGAGCAGTCGGTTTAGACTCGTGGATATGGCCAGCACACCGCATTCTCCCGACACGCGCAAATCCACTGTCACGCGCAGTGCATCCGCACGCAGCGCATCGGGCAGATCGGAGGGACGCAGACAAACCGGATCCGGTCAGCGCGGGCGTGCCGATCAACGCAAGCCCTCGGCGGCGTCTTCGTCGCAACGTGCAGACAGCGGCGTCCGTGGCGCGCGCGGCGCAAACGGCGTCCGCGCCAAGGCATCGACCAAGGCATCGCAACGCCGGAAGCCAAGCAGGCGGCTGCAGCGGATCTACCGTCGGCGCCGCATCGGCGTTGCGCTGGCGCTGGCTCTGGTGCTTGCGCTGGTTGCATTCTGCGTGTACAGCCTCGGCCGGGGCTTTTCCGCCGTTGCCGGAGTCATTCGCCACGACGACATCACAGCGCTTGCCCGACAGCCGATACCCAGCAGCGTCAAAGACTCGAGCGGCGTGCAGGATTGCACGGCCGAGGACGTGCGGCTGGAGTTGGGCGCGCAGTCGCAGACCGTGCCTGTGGCCGGTTCGCTTGAGTTCACGATGACGGTCGCCTACGACGGTACGAGCAGCTGCCTGATCGACGTGTCGAATGCTTCCCGGGTCCTGACCATCACCTCGGGCAGTGACACGATATGGAAATCGGATGTGTGTCCGGCCAAGCCGCATATGCTGCTCATGTCCAAAGGCGACAGACGCCTGGACACGCTGACTTGGAACACGGACGCCACGGGATCGACCTGCGCCGCAGACGCCAGCCTCCCCAAAGTCAGGCCAGGGACATATGTCGCCACGCTGAGCCTGAAAGGCGACGCCAAGGCGGTGAGCAAGCCGGTGACGGTGGCGGTTCGCTGACTGCGTATGGGCTGCGCGTACAAGCCCGGCATCAGAGCATAGTTCAATTCCGACACGCCGATTGCGCGGCTAATTGCACAACCGATCCCGGAGTGTTACTCTTTTACACTTACATGAAGCGTGTCATATAGCGGGCATGCCGATAAGCCAACGAAGCGCCCGCGAATCTTAAGCATATCGCGGCGAGCATATCGCGGTTTGCGTACGTATATGCGCCGGGCGACTCGCTGACTTCTGATTGCACAGATCGATCGAAACGATCGAAACGAACAAGCGAGCGATAAGGAACGTCCATTGGCTGCTCATCAAGCTATGACGAATACCACTACCATCAACGCACGCGCCGACGAGCATGACATTGCCCTTCATAAGGCATCGGACCGCGTGAACTTCGGTTCCATCAAGGAACCCATCGACGTGCCCTACCTCTTGGGCGTGCAGACCGACAGCTTCGATTGGCTGATCGGCAACGAGCGTTGGAAGAGGCGCGTCGAGGAGGACGAGGCCAACGGCACGAATACCGTGGCCCACACTTCCGGGCTCGATGAAGTCTTCCAGGAGATCTCCCCAATTGAGAACTTCGCCCAGACCATGAGCCTTACCTTCTCCGACCCCTACTTCGAGGAGCCTCGCCACACGGTCCAGGAGTGCAAAGAAAAGGACTACACCTATTCCGCGCCGCTCTACGTCAACGCCGAGTTCGAAAACGGCGACACCGGCGAAATCAAGAGCCAAACCGTCTTCATGGGCGACTTCCCGCTGCAGACCCCGCACGGCACGTTCATCATCGGTGGCACCGAGCGCGTCATCGTCTCGCAGCTCGTGCGCTCCCCGGGCGTCTACTTCGACCGTTCGCGTGACCGCACCTCCGACAAGGAGGTCTTCGGTGCGAAGATTATCCCGAGCCGCGGAGCATGGCTCGAATTCGAGATCGACAAGCGCGATGTGCTCGGCGTGCGCGTGGACCGCAGGCGCAAGCAATCGGCCATCGTGTTCCTGATGGCCATCGGCATGACCAAGGCCGAGATCGCCGCATCCTTCAAGGACTATCCGCTGGTCATGGACGCCCTCGAAAAGGAAACGATCGAAACCCAGGACGATGCTCTGACCGATCTGTACCGCAAGATCCGTCCTGCGGACACCCCGACCCCCGAGGCCGGACGCAACCTGCTGGACTCCTTCTACTTCAACACCAAGCGCTACGATCTGGCGCGGGTGGGCCGCTACAAGATCGACCGCAAGCTCGGCTTGGAAACTGACATCAACGACCGTAGCCTGAGCGCGGACGACATCATCGCGACGATCAAATACCTCGTCTCCCTGCACGCCGGCGACAAGACATTCCCCGGCAGGCGCGATGGCGAGGACGTGCAGCTGCGCGTCGACGTGGACGATATCGATCACTTCGGCAATCGCCGCATCCGCCAGGTCGGCGAGCTGATCCAGAACCAGCTGCGCACGGGCCTGAGCCGTATGGAGCGTGTCGTGCGCGAACGCATGACCACGCAGGATGCCGAGGCCATCACCCCGCAGTCGCTGATCAACATCCGCCCGGTGAACGCCACGATCAAGGAGTTCTTCGGCACTTCGCAGCTGAGCCAGTTCATGGACCAGAACAATCCGCTCTCCGGCGTGACCAACAAGCGCCGTCTTTCGGCGCTGGGTCCCGGCGGGCTGTCACGCGACCGCGCCTCGATGGAAGTGCGCGATGTACACCCCAGCCACTTCGGCCGCATGTGCCCGATCGAATCTCCTGAAGGTCCGAACATCGGCCTGATCGGCTCGCTAGCCACCTTCGGACGCGTCAATCCCTTCGGCTTCATCGAGACCCCGTACCGCAAGGTCGAAGACGGCCACGTCACCAATGACGTCGTCTACATGACCGCCGACCAGGAGGCTGAGCACGTCATCGCGCAGGCCAACCAGGAGATCGATGACAAGGGCGATTTCGTGGCGAAGACCGCGCTGGTTCGTGATGCCGCAGGCGAAGCCGAGGATGTCCCGATCGACATGGTCGATTACATGGATGTCTCCCCGCGCCAAATGGTATCGGTCGGCGCTTCGCTCATCCCCTTCCTCGAGCACGACGAAGGCCACCGCGCGCTGATGGGCACCAACATGCAGCGTCAGGCCGTGCCGCTGGTCAAATCCGAGCGACCGCTCGTGGGCACCGGCTCCGAATGGCGCGCCGCCTACGATTCCGGCGATACCGTGCAGGCCGAGAAGCCGGGCGTGGCCACCTACGTTTCCGCCGATATCATCCGCGTGATGAACGACGACGGCACGCAGTCCAGCTACAAGCTGGCCAAGTTCCAGCGCTCCAACCAGACCACTTGCTACAACCAGGTGCCGCTGATCAAGGATGGCGAGCGCGTGGAGGCCGGCACGGTGCTGGCCGATGGTCCTGCCACCGAAAAGGGCGAAATGGCGCTGGGCAAGAACCTGCTCGTCGCCTTTATGCCTTGGAACGGCTACAACTATGAGGATGCCGTGATCATCTCGCAGCGCCTCGTGCAGGACGACACGCTGAGCTCCATCCACATCGAGGAATACGAAATCGATGCGCGCGAAACCAAGTTGGGCGCCGAAGAGATCACCCGCGACCTGCCGAATGTCGGCGAGGACGCAGTGGCGAATCTCGATGAGCGCGGCATCATCCGCATCGGCGCCGAAGTCGAGGCCGGCGACATTCTCGTCGGCAAGGTCACGCCGAAGGGCGAGACCGAGCTGACCCCGGAGGAGCGCCTGCTGCGTGCGATCTTCGGCGAGAAGAGCCGCGAAGTGCGCGATACCTCGCTGCGCGTGCCCCACGGCGAAACAGGCACTGTTATCTCGGTCAAAGAGGTCACGCGCGAGGACGCCGAAGAAGACGGCGACGAGCTGCCCAACGGCGTCAACCAGATGATCCGCGTCTACATCGCCCAGCACCGCAAGATCACGGTGGGCGACAAGCTCTCCGGTCGCCACGGCAACAAGGGCTGCATCTCGCGCATCCTGCCCGAAGAGGATATGCCGTTCCTCGAGGACGGTACCCCGATCGACATCATGCTCAACCCCTTGGGCGTGCCGAGCCGTATGAACCTGGGCCAGGTGCTCGAACTGCACTTGGGCTGGATCGCCCATGCCGGCTGGGACATCACGCTCGACCCGGATATGGAAGCCGAGTGGAAAAAATACGTGCCCAAGGGCGCCGAAAAGGGAGAACCGGGCACTCCGGTCGCCACTCCGGTGTTCGACGGCGTGCGCCCCGATACGCTGCGCGGGCTGCTGTCGACCACGCTGTCCGATCGCGACGGCGACCGGCTCGTGCGCGACAGCGGCAAGGCGGTGCTCTTTGACGGCCGCACCGGCGAGCCCTTCCCCAAGCCGATCTCGGTTGGCTACATGTACATGCTCAAGCTGCACCACTTGGTCGACGACAAGATCCATGCCCGCTCGACCGGCCCGTATTCGATGATCACCCAACAGCCGTTGGGAGGCAAGGCCCAATTCGGCGGCCAGCGCTTCGGCGAGATGGAGGTGTGGGCTTTGGAGGCCTACGGCGCCGCCTACACGCTGCACGAAATGATGACCATCAAGTCCGATGACGTCGACGGCCGCGTGCGAGCTTACGGCTCCATCGTCAAGGGCGAGAACCTGCCGCCGGCAGGCGTCCCGGAGTCCTTCAAGGTGTTGTTGAAAGAGATGCAGTCCCTCTCGCTCAACGTCGAAGTGCTCAACGCCGAAGGCGTGGCGATCGACATGAGCGACGAGGACGACGACGATGCGATGTCGGCTTCCGAAGACCTCGGCTTCAACATCGGCGCCAGGCCCGACGCCTCCGCCAAGGAGGAGCAGGCCGCACCGGAGCCCGAATACCGCTGATGACCTACCACGTCGTGCATTCCCCGCGCGTATGCCTTGCGGCCTGCAAGGCGGGGACGGCGACAAAGGGCCGGCCGCAAGGTGTGCAGGCAGCCGGCCATGCGGGTCATGGCGAGACGCAATCACGGTAATCGCAAACAGCGCAAGCCATGAACATAGGCAACGCAGTACTAGACAACGCAGATTTATAAACGCGCATATTGGTAAACGCGCAGTATTGATAAACGTATAGACAGGACAGAAGAGTGCTGGACGTCAACGCATTTGACAAACTGAGGATCGGCCTGGCCACCACCGAGGACATCCACAACTGGAGTTACGGCGAGGTCAAGAAGCCTGAAACCATCAACTATCGTACTTTGAAGCCGGAGAAGGACGGCCTGTTCGGCGAGCAGATCTTCGGACCGACCCGCGACTGGGAGTGCGCGTGCGGCAAATACAAGCGCGTGCGTTTCAAAGGCATCGTGTGCGAACGCTGCGGTGTGGAGGTCACCCGCTCCAGCGTGCGCCGCGACCGAATGGGCCACATCGAGCTGGCCGCACCGGTTACGCACATCTGGTTCTTCAAGGGCGTGCCGAGCCGGCTCGGCTATCTGCTCGACATCGCGCCGAAGGACCTGGAGAAGGTCATCTACTTCGCCGCCTACATGGTCACCTCGGTCGACGAGGATCAGCGCCATCAGGATCTGCCCGACCTACAGGACGAGTTCGACACGGAGATCGCGAACCTGCTCAAGCGCCGCGACACCGAGATCGAAACCCGCGCTCAGAAGGTCGAATCCGATCTGGCGGCGCTCGAGGCCGACGGCGACGTCAAGGGCAGCGCCAAATCCAAGTTGCGCAACGGCGCAGAGCGTGACATGGCGGCCATCCGCCAGCGCTACGACGAGCAGGTGCAGCGTCTGAACGCCGTCTTCGACCGCTTCAAGTCCCTGAAAGCCGGGGATATGGAGGGCGACGTCGATCTGTGGCGCGAGATGGAGGATCGCTATGGCGACTACTTCGAAGGCTGCATGGGCGCCGAGGCGATCAAGAAGCGCCTGCAGGACTTCGATCTGGAAGCCGCTTCCAAGGAGCTGCGCGAAGAGATCGACACCGGCTCCGGCCAGCGCAAGGCCCGCGCCCTCAAGCGCCTGAAGGTCGTCAATGCCTTCCTGACCACGGGCAACAAGCCCGAGGCCATGGTGCTCGACGCCATTCCGGTCATCCCACCCGAGCTGCGACCGATGGTGCAGCTGGACGGCGGCCGCTTCGCGACCTCGGATCTCAACGACCTGTACCGTCGCGTCATCAACCGCAACAACCGGTTGAAGCGCCTCATCGAGCTTGGCGCGCCTGAGATCATGCTCAACAACGAGAAGCGCATGCTCCAGGAGGCCGTCGACTCGCTGTTCGACAACGGCCGCCGAGGCCGCCCGGTCACCGGCGCTTCGAACCGCCCGCTCAAGTCCCTGTCCGATATGCTCAAGGGCAAGCAGGGCCGCTTCCGCCAGAACCTGCTGGGCAAGCGCGTGGATTACTCCGGCCGTTCCGTGATCGTGGTCGGCCCGGGCCTGCGCATGCATCAGTGCGGCCTGCCCAAGCCGATGGCGCTCGAGCTGTTCAAGCCCTTCGTCATCAAGCGGCTTGTGGATCTCAACTACGCGCAGAACATGAAGAGCGCGAAGCGGCTGGTCGATCGCGGCGACGCCGAGGTGTGGGGCGTGCTCGAAGAGGTCATCTCCGAGCATCCCGTGCTGCTCAACCGCGCGCCTACGCTGCACCGTTTGGGAATTCAGGCTTTCGAGCCGATTCTGGTCGAAGGCAAGGCCATCCACCTGCCGCCGCTGGCTTGCGCCGCGTTCAACGCCGACTTTGATGGCGACCAGATGGCAGTCCATCTGCCGCTGAGCGTCGAGGCGCAGGCCGAAGCCCGCTCGCTGATGATGGCGTCCGACAATATCCTGAAGCCCGCCGATGGCCACACCGTGACCATGCCGTCGCAGGATATGATCCTGGGCCTGTATTACCTGTCTACCGTGGTGGACGGCGCCAAGGGCCAGGGCCGCGTGTTCTCCTCGCTTGAGGAAGCCGCCATGGCCGTGGACCGCCACGACATCGACACGCAGGCCAAGGTGCTCATCCGCCTGCCGAAGGACTTCGTGCTGCCGACGAACTGGGAGCCGGGCGACTTCGCGGCCGTCGACCCCGAGCCGGGCAGCCCGGACGAGGTCAAGGAGGAGCGCTTCAAGGACGGTTCCGTGCTGTTCGCTACCTCCTACGGCCGGATCCTGTTCAACGAGACCTTGCCGACCGACTACCCGTTCGTCAACGAGCAGGTGGCCAAGGGCAAGCTCTCCAAGATCGTCGACGACATCGCGACGCGCTATCCCACGGCCCAAGTGGCCGCGACCCTCGATGCGCTCAAGGACCTGGGCTTCACCCGGGCCCCGTGGTCGGGCGTCACCATGTCCTTCTCCGATATCGTCGAGCCTCCTGAAGGCAACGCGATCATCAAGGATTACGAGAACCAGGCCGACAAGGTCAATTCGCAGTATGACATGGGCCTGCTTACCGAAGAGGAGCGACGTCAGGAGCTGATCAACCTGTGGACCGAATGCACCGACAAGGTCGCTGACGCCATGCGCGACAACTTCCACGATGACAACAACGTGAACATCATGGTGCAGTCCGGGGCGCGCGGCAACTGGATGCAGATCCGCCAGATCGCCGGCATGCGAGGCCTTGTGGCCAACCCGAAGGGCGAGATCATCCCCCGCCCGGTCAAGTCGAACTACCGCGAAGGCCTGTCCGTGCTCGAGTACTTCATCTCGCAGCACGGCGCCCGCAAGGGCTTGGCTGATACGGCGCTTCGTACCGCCGAATCGGGCTATCTGACCCGTCGCCTCGTCGACGTGGCCCAGGAGGTCATCGTGCGCGAAGAGGATTGCGGCACCAAGCGCGGGCTAATGATGAAAGTCGCCGAACGCGATGAGAGCGGCAATCTCGTGCTCGTCAAGGCGGCTGACGGCGGTCCTTACTCGCGTCTGCTCGCTTCCGACGTGATCGATCCCGCCGACGGCAAAACCGCGCTGTACAAGGCCGGCGACGCGCTCTCGATGGACGTGTTGCGCGATCTCGTGGCGCATGGCGTCGAAGAGGTCAAGGCGCGTTCGGTGCTCACCTGCGAATCCAAGCGCGGCGTGTGCGCCAAATGCTACGGTTGGTCGCTGGCCACCAACACGCTGGTGGATGTCGGCGAGGCCGTCGGCATCGTCGCGGCGCAGTCCATCGGCGAGCCCGGCACGCAGCTGACCCTGCGTTCCTTCCACTCCGGCGGCGTGGCCTCGGCTTCCGATATCACCCAAGGCCTTCCTCGTGTCACCGAGCTGTTCGAGGCACGCACGCCTAAGGGCGAGGCGCCGATCGTCGAGTTCCCGGGCACAGTCAAGGTCGAGGACACCGACCGCGGCCGTCAGGTCACGCTGACCCCGGACGATTCAGGGGTCGAGCCGATCACGTACCCGGTGACCCGGCGCGCGCCGATGCTGGTGAAGGACGGCGAGCATGTGGAATCCGGTACGCAGCTGATCGAAGGCTCCGTGGATCCCAAGAAGATCCTGCGCATCCTCGGGCCTCGTGCGGCTCAGGTCAACATCGTGGAAGAGGTGCACAACGTGTACCGCTCCCAAGGCGTGGACATCCATGACAAGCACATCGAGGTCATCGTGCACCAGATGCTGCGCCGCGTCACTGTCATCGACTCCGGCGATACCGCGTTGCTGCCCGGAGAGCTCGTCGACCAAGCGCGCTTCCGCGAGGCCAATATCGCCGCGGTGAAGAATGGCGGCAAGCCCGCCGTCGGCCGCCCCGAGCTCATGGGCATCACGAAGGCCTCGCTGGCCACCGACTCGTGGCTGTCCGCCGCCTCCTTCCAGGAGACGACGCGCGTGCTCACCGAAGCCGCGCTGGGACAGCGGGAGGACGAGCTCAAGGGCCTCAAGGAGAATGTCATCATTGGCAAGCTCATCCCGGCCGGCACTGGCTTGGCCCGCTACCGCAATGCGACAGTGGAGCCCGACAAGGCCATCCGAGACACCATCTACCCGAACTTCGGGCTGGGTGGCGACGACTTGGGCGGGGCGCTTCCCGACGCCGACACCGGCGATGTGGACTTCTCCAACATCGACTTCGGCGATTTGAAGCTCGGCGACGACTTCAACCCGGACGACTTCCTCAACGATCAAGGCGGCCAGGGCGACTTGGATATGTAGGATACGCTGCGGTCCACGAAACCTGAGTTGACACGAAGCATCAGGTAATGGCGAGTGCCGTGGCGGCATGCGTGTGAGGCGCATGCCG
>NZ_JALCCV010000034.1 GCF_022640935.1 Bifidobacterium sp. | reverse complement strand
GGGGAAAAGACGGGGAAGGACGACCCTCATAGTCTCATGCTTGGTGCGGATGATAACTGTGGTCATGGAGCCCAGTGTAGCGGAGGGCCCGTAATCATGCGAGGTGTGCATAACAACAGTACTCATAGGTTTCAGTCTCTCATGCGACTGGGACGGGGAAGGGCGCGGCAGAGGGAATCGGCGAAGAAGTGCATCTGCAGAAGCGGGCCTACAGAATAGCGAAGTGGCGCAGGGCGTTCATGATGCCGTCATGGTCCACATCGTCGGTCACGTAGTCGGCCACCGTTTTGACGAAGTCAGAGGCGTTGCCCATCGCCACGCCGATGCCGGCGAATTGCAGCATGGTCATGTCGTTGCCGCCGTCGCCGAAGGCGATGCACTGCTCGCGCGTATAGCCGTAATGTCGCAGGAAGCGCTGGATGCCAACGGGTTTGCCGCCGTCGGCGGGGATGAGATCGGTGAAGTCAGGGTGCCAGCGCACGCCTTTCACGTTCTCGCACAGCCCGGTGATCTCGATCTCCTGTGCCTTGTCGATGAATGGGCTGATCTGGAAGGTCGGGTGTTCGGGCGGACGGGTGTGCGGATCATCGACGAATGCCGCCGGCGCGGTTTTGCCCAGACCTTTCCACGTTTCGCGCATTGTGTCGGTGATCTGGTTGAAGTAGACGTAATCGCATTCGCAGAAGCTCGCCACGACGTCCGGATGATCGTCGAGCCAGGCGGTGACGACCGCGATGTCGTGACTGTGCAGGGCTTCGGTCTCAAGAAAGCCCTGATTGTCGAAACAGTATTGACCGTTCATCGCAACCACGCCGTCAAAGGCCACCGGGATGGTGTCGAGCACCACGCCCAGTTGGGATGGTGAACGGCCGGTGCAGATGAAAACCTTCATCCCCTCGTCCTTGAGGCATTGCAGCGCGCGCAGCGTCGAGTCGGGCACGACATGCGTGGAGAAGCTGGTCAGCGTGCCATCGATATCGAAGAACGCAGCCTTGGTGTCGACGCGCCTGGCGTCTGTGCGCACGGCGCCAGAACGCGCGATGCCGGTGTATTCGGTATTGGGGCGCTCGGCGTCGCGCTGCCCGCGCGGCAGGCTCGCGCCGCGTGCCACCCGCGCGGTGCGGCGGCGAGGCACGCCGGCGATGCGCGGCGATGCGGCGCGCACCTGCGCCGCCGTCTGAGAAGATTCGATGCCGTTGTATGTGTCGGCGGCGACCTCGTTGCCAGCGAGGTCGCCGCCGTCGGCGTTGCCATAAGCGATGCCGCTGCGGGCATCGTCATCGTAAGAGGGTGTACCTTGCTGTGCGGTGATGCCACCGTTTGTCATGCTCTTGGCCTTCCATTCGGTGCTGGGGCTTCGCTATCTAGTGTACGGGCAGGATACGCCGGCTTGAGCGGCAGGTGAACAATTGCGACGATATTGCATCCGTGTGTCTCCTGCGTCGGACTGCGCCAGCCTGGCGAATGCGCATGATATCGCGGATCGAACACAGGTTATAACGAATATGTATAAAGGGATCGCCATTTTCGCCCGCCTGACCGTGCCAGCGCCCGTATCGTGGAAGCGTCATGCGGCGGTGCCGTGGAGCAGAAGGTCCCCATATAGCGGAATGCGTGCAGGACCGGAGCGTGTTCTGCTGTTCGGCGCGGCATGGCAACGAGAATACAGAGAGAAAGCAGAAAGAATAATGTCGTCTTCAAACCAGCAGCCCATCGGCGGGAGCCGGGAGCCGGTGCGGGTCAACCACACCTTGCGCAATACCATCATCGCCGTGGTCGTGATCGCGGTCCTTGCCGTGGCCGTCTTCTTCGGATACCGCGCCCTCTCGGGCGGCAACGACTCCGCTGCGAAAGGCTCGCAGTCCAACCCGGTCAAGATCGGCGTGGTGGGGAAGACCGATCCGCAGTGGACTGCCTTCGAGAGCAAGGCCCGGCAAGCCGGCATATACGTCGATATCGTTGATTTCCAGGACTATACTTCGGAAAATCCGGCGCTTGATTCCGGCGATCTCGATCTCAATGAGTTCCAGCATCTGCTGTATCTGGCGAATTACAATGTGCAGAACGGCAAGAGTCTGCAGCCCATCGGCGGCACGGCGGTCTATCCGCTGGGGCTGTATTCCGATCAGGCGAAGAACGTCAGCGACATCACGGCGGGCAGCACGATCGCGATCCCGAACGACGAGACCAACCAGGCCCGTGCCATCGGCGTGCTTCAGTCCGCCGGGCTCGTCACGCTCAAAGGCACGTGGACGCCATTCGCCTCGCCTGCCGACATCGACACCACGGCGTCCAAGGTCGAGCTCACCCCGTTGAAGGCCGAACAGGTGGCCAATTCGCTCAAGGATCCCAAGGTGGCGGCCGGCGTGATCAATAACGATTACGTCAAGGACGCCGGCCTCAATCCCAAGGATGCCATCTTCTCGGATAACGCGGACACGGAGTCGGCGCGTCCGTATATTAACGTGTTCGTCGCGCGCAAGGCCGATGCGGACAACCCGACCTATCTCAAGCTGGTCAAGATATTCCAGTCCAAAGAGGTGCTTGACGCGCTGCAGAGCGAGTCCGGCGGCACTGCGGCATTCGCTGACAAATACAGCGCCCAAGACCTGCAGGGCTTCCTCGCGACCATCGAAAAGGAAGCCAGGGCGAGCGAATGAGCCTTCGTGCCATCGAACGGTTGACGTTGTCCGAAGCCATGCCGCCTGCTTGCGCCGACGGGCAGCATGGTAAAGGATACGACTGGCTGCAACGGATTTGCGAGATACGCGCTACGAGAATGGCGGGACTGCATAATGGCAGAAGAGATCATCACGCTTGACCATGTGGTCAAGGAATTCCGCAGACGAGGCGGCTCAAGGCATCGTTCCGGCGTATCCCGTGCGGTTGATGACGTGAGCCTGCGGATACGTCGCGGCGACATCTTCGGCATCATCGGCTATTCGGGAGCCGGAAAGTCGACGCTGGTGCGCATGATCAATGCACTCGAACGGCCGACCAGCGGCGTCGTGAGCGTGCTGGGCACCGACGTCACCGCGCTGGGCGAGTCCAAATTGCGGCCGATACGTCAGAAGATAGGCATGATCTTCCAGCAGTTCAACCTATTCTCCACCAAAACAGTCAGCGGGAACATCGCCTACCCGCTGCAGCTGGACCATTGGCGCAGGGATTATCAGGAGAAACGCGTAGCCGAGCTGCTCGATTTCGTCGGGCTTGCGGACTATGCCGACAGCTATCCCGCGCAGCTTTCCGGCGGGCAGAAGCAGCGTGTCGGCATAGCGCGGGCCTTGGCGATCAATCCGCAGATCCTTTTGGCAGACGAGGCGACCAGCGCTCTCGACCCCGAAACCACGGACGAGGTGCTTGCGCTGCTCAGGCGGGTCAACGAGCAGTTCGGCATCACTATCGTGCTCATCACGCACCAGATGAGCGTGGTGCAGCATATCGCGAATCGGGTCGCCGTCATGAGCAAAGGACGCGTCGTCGAGCAGGGCGATGTCTACGATGTGTTCGCGGCGCCGCGGCAGCCGGTCACCAGGCATTTCATCGCCACGGCCTTGTCTGGGGTCCCGCGGGCGGAACGGGTAGAGCGGATGCGCCGCGCCTGGCCGGGCAGGATCGTGACGGTGCTTATTCGTCAACGCGATGTGCCGGTCGGTGACGGGCGCGGCGATGAAGAAGACGGCGGTGACGGCAGACCTGCGGTGCCGGCTTCAGGCCAGCACATTTCCCAGCTCATCGCAAGCCGGGGCATGGCCAGCAGCATGCTGTATGGCGGTATCGACACCGTCGGTGGCGCCGCCATCGGCGCGCTCACCTATGAGTTCGATGACCGGCAGGATGGCTTCTCGGAATTCTTCGACGAGCTGACTCACGACGCAGATGTGGTTGATTTCGGCACCGCAAGCCGCCCTGTGGATTATGAGGCTGCAGTGGCATCGGCGGATTGTGCTGCGGCTGCGAACGGAGGGGAACGATGATAGGCTCAATCCTTGCATCAGACGGCAATGCCGTGATTCTTGCGGGGCGCGGAGATTGGACTGTGCTCAGGCCGATGCTGTTCCAGTCCATCGCCCAGACGCTGGAAATGGTGTTCATCACCCTGGTTGTCGGCGGCGCGTTCGGGCTGGTGCTCGGCGTGATCCTGTACGGCACACGACCGGGGAACCTGTTCGAGAACGCGGCGGTCTACCGGGTGCTGGATATCGTGGTCAATATCGTGCGGCCGATCCCGTTCATCATCTTTCTGGCGGCGATGCAGCCGCTGACGATCAACGTGGTCGGCACTTCGATCGGCACAATGGCAGCGGTGTTCCCCATGGCTGTAATGTGCACCTTTGCCACATCGCGGCTGGTCGAGCAGAATCTTGTGCCGGTCGATTCCGGTGTCATCGAAGCGGCCCGTTCGATGGGCGCCTCGAAGATCGCCATCATCCGCACGGTGCTGATTCCGGAGGCGCTCGCCCCGCTGATTCTCGCCTACGCATTCCTGTTCATCGCAGTGCTCGACATGTCGGCGATGGCAGGCTACATCGGCGGCGGCGGACTGGGCAACTTCGCCATCGCCTACGGCTACCAGAAATTCGATCCCACGGTGACTTGGACCGCAGTCGTCATCATGATCGTGCTGGTGCAAGTCGTGCAAGGCATAGCGAACGCCTTCGCCAAACGTCTGCTCAGGCGCCAGCGGTCCTGAGCGGCGCCGCTGAACGTTCTGAACGGCATGCCTACAAATAAGAAACGAGGAATCATGGCCGAGCATATAACTATCGGACCGGAGCTGATCGGCATCCGGCGGCGGCTGCATGCCGATCCGGAGCTTGGCTTCCATGAGGAGCGCACGAGCCGTTTCATCGCCGAGCAGCTGCGCGGCCGTGGCATTGCGGTGCTCGATAACCCGCTGCCGTCCAAAACCGGCGTCATCGGCCTGATTGAAGGCGGGCAGCCCGGTCCGTTCATCGCGCTGCGCGCCGACATCGACGCGCTGCCCGTGGCAGAGCGCAGCGGGATGGACTACTCGTCGCGCAATGAGGGCGTGATGCATGCCTGCGGCCATGACCTTCATATGACCTCGCTGCTGGCGGCCGCGTTCTGGCTGGCCGGGCATCGCGAGCGCATCGCGGGACGGATCATGCTGCTGTTCCAGCCTGCCGAGGAGACCGGCGAAGGCGCGCTGGCTGTACTGCAGGCCGGGGTCGTCGACGGCATCGACGCGATCATCGGCGCGCATAACAACCCCGACTATCTGCCCGGCCAGATCGCGGTCGGGACCGAGCCGATGATGGCCGGATGCGTGAAATTCGCCGTGCGCATTCACGCGCAAGGCACCCACGCCGGGTACCCGCACATGGGCACCGGGCCGATTGAGGCGCTCGCCTCGATGATCCTGTCGGTGCAGAGCATCGTAAGCCGCAATGCCACGCCCTTCCACCCGCTGGTCGTCTCGATCACTCAGGTGCATGGCGGCGACGTGTGGAACGTGGTCCCCGCCGAGGCCGGATTCCTCGGCACCGCACGGTATTTCTACAAGGCCGACGGCCAGATGGTCGAACAGCGCTTCCGGCAGATCGTCGCCTCAACGGCCGAGGCATATGGTATTACAGCCGGCATCGAATGGGACGATTTCGCTGATCCTCTGGTCTCTGATGCTGCTCTGGCCGCCGCCGTGGCGCAGGATGTGCCGCAGTACGCGAGCCTTGCGCCGATTCATCCGTCGATGGCGGGCGAGGATTTCTGCGAATACGCGCAGCGCACCCGGCTCCTGTTCGCGTTCATCGGCTCGAACGGTGCGCCCGGGCATTACGGATTGCACAGTCCGCACTTCATCGGCTTGGACGGCGAGCTGCAGGCCGCCGCCGAATTCTATGTGAATGCGGCGCTGCGCGTGCTGAAGGAATGCACTGACGACAGGTGATTCGAGTGCTGTAAACAGGATGGCGCTAATATGAAGCCATGACTCAACTGCGTTTTGCCTTGGCCCAAATCGATACCCGCGTCGGCGATCTCGACGCCAATGCCGATGCTATCGTGGCCTATGCGCGGCGCGCGGCAGCTGAAAACGCTCAGGTCGTCGTCTTTCCCGAAATGACATTGACCGGGTATCCGATTGAGGATCTCGCTTTCCGCGCCACCTTCCGCAAGGCTGCTTGGGACAAGGCGAACGCCATTGCCAGGCAGCTGGCGGCGGACGACTTGGGCGGCTTGTATGTCGTGGCAGGCACGGTCGGAACCGATACGGAGTCTGCCAAGCCGCGCAATCGGCTCGTGGTGCTGCACGATGGCGTGGTCTGGACCGGCTATGACAAGCATTTCCTACCCAATTACGGCGTGTTCGATGAGTTCCGGATTTTTTCCTCTGGGCAGCGCTCCGTCGTGCTCGACGTCGAAGGCGTGCAGGTCGGATTGGCGATCTGCGAGGATATCTGGCAGGATGGCGGCCCGGTCGCCGAACTCGCCAAGGAACATATCGATGTGCTGCTGACCATCAACGGCTCGCCTTATGAGGAGGGCAAGACCCATACGCGCTATGATCTGGCGGTCAAACGGGCGGACGAGGTCAAGGCGCCGATGATCTACCTCAATCAGGTTGGCGGCCAGGACGATCTGGTCTTCGACGGCGGCAGCTTCGTGGTCGACACGGACGGCACATTGCTTGAGCGCTCGCCGATGTTCATTGAGAATCTGAGCTATTTCGACTTCGACAAGCAGGCAGGGCATCAGCAGGTTGGTACGATAGCTGCCGAAATGGGCCGCGACGCCGAGGTTTACTGCGCATGCGTGCTGGGCCTGAAGGACTATATGGCCAAGAATCATTTCAGTGGCGTATGCCTAGGTCTCTCCGGCGGCATCGACTCGGCGCTGGTCGCCACCATGGCAGCCGACGCCTGCGGGGGCGAGAACGTGTGCGGCATCTCCATGCCGAGCCAGTATTCCTCCGACGGTTCCAAGGATGACGCCGCCGATTTGGCCGAGAATCTCGGTGCCCACTACGAAATCCAGCCCATCGAACCGCTATTCCAGTCTTTCCAGCGGCAGCTCAACTTGGGTGGTATCGCGGCTGAGAACCTGCAGGCGCGCATTCGCGGCGTCATTGTCATGGCGTATTCGAACAGCAGGAACCTGCTTGCTTTGGCGACCGGCAACAAGTCGGAGCTTGCCTGCGGATATTCCACGATCTACGGCGATGCGGTAGGCGGGTACGCGCCGATCAAGGACTTGCTCAAGACCCGGGTATGGGAGCTTTCGCGTTGGCGCAACAACGCGGCGCAGGAAGGGCTCGGCCTCGGTATGCTCCCGATCGTTGGCAACGAGGGCATGGCGCCGGTCGCACCTTCCCCTTCGAGCCCGGGCAAGCTGATTCCGGTGAGCAGCATCGAGAAGGAGCCGAGCGCCGAACTGCGCCCTGGCCAGCGGGATTCCGATTCCCTGCCGCAGTACGCGTTGCTCGATCAGGTGCTTGCGGCTTATATCGAGCATGCGCATGGCCGAGCCGACCTGCTCTCCGACGGCTTCGACGAAACCACGGTGGACACGGTGATGCGACTGGTCGACCGGGCGGAGTGGAAGCGCCGGCAATACCCGCTCGGTCCCAAGGTCACAGCACTGGCTTTCGGCCGCGACCGCAGGCTGCCGATCACCAACGCTTTCCGGGAATAAACAGGCGATTAAGGGAATCGGGGAGACCCGGGGGCGCATTCAGGCTGCTGCGTGGAATACGAACTATGAAGCATGACGAACGGATGGCGGGATATGGGCGACAATAGGCAGAACGAGAACGACAGCAAGCAAGACAGTCGGCAGTGGTATTACAACACGGTTACCGGGCAGCCCGAGCAGGGCATGGTATCGCCGATTGATCAGCGCATGGGGCCGTATGACTCGCGCGAGGACGCGTTGCGCGCATGGGAGATCGTCAGGAGGCGCAACCAGAAATGGGACAACGACGATAGACAATGGAATCGCTGGTCTGAAGGCAAATAACAGCAGAATACAACACAATCTCGCGGAACTCGACACAGGAGGTGCAGAAGCATGCCGGAGAAGAGGAAGCCAATCGCTATGCGTGCGCTCATTGCTGCGGGGAGCGTCGACGTCGACAAGTTGCCGCGTGACGAATTCGCCTATCCCGGTCCATTGCGCGACAAACTGATCGCGGCGATTCTCGACGGCTCCAAAACCACGACGACCGGTCTGCTCGCCGAATATCTCAAGGACGGCGACGAGATTTCGCCAGTCGGCGCGCTTTCCGTTCCCATCGATTCGCACGGCAAACCCGTCTGCGTACTGCGCCAAGAGGAGGCGTACACGTGCCGGTTGGCCGATGTGACCCTTGAACACGCGATCAACGAGGGAGAAGGGCACCGCACAGTCGCAGAGTGGCGCAAGGCGCACGAAAACTTCTGGTCGAGCCCCGAATTTCTCGCCGAGCTCGATGACCCGGATTTTCGTCTTGGCGACGACACCATGGTCGTGTGCGAGCGCTTCCGGCTGATTCAGCGGCTGTAGATTCGCGGCTTCGAGAACTACGCCTGAATACATGTTGCCCCGGAACCGGGAAAGGGAATCGATATGCCAGATTGGCGCGAGAATAGGATCGAATCGGCTCGCACAGGGGCGAACCCCATGGTGATAGCCGAGATGGATGCCGGGTATGCGGTGATGGCCGACATGCAGTTCATTCCCGGATGGTGCATTCTGCTGCCCAGGCACCCGGCGGGTTCGCTCAATGAGATGGCGTTGGGGGAACGCAGTCGATTCCTGACTGACATGAGCGTGCTGGGCGATGCGATTCTTGCCGTGTGCGGGACTGTGCTGGGAGACTGCCCGGTCAGGGTGAACTATGACATCCTAGGCAATGCCGACCAGTACCTGCATGCTCATGTCTACCCGCGTTATTCGTGGGAGGACCCGGAGCGCCTGTCGCTTCCGGTGTGGCTGTATCCCCAAACCAGCTGGAGCGACGAACGCACGGCGTACCGTGAAGAACGGCATGGGAAGCTGAAGGCGGCGCTGCGCGAATATCTGATCGGGCGCGGCGCGAAGTAGGCGCCGGTCAAGGCCGGGGACATGCGAGGCGGCAAATCGCTTTCATGGTCAGCCATTGTTTTGCGACAGTGCGTCCGCTTCGTCAAGGGGATTGTGACATTTTGTGGCCTAGGCGAAATACACCCGCATGGCATCAGCCTGAAGACACGCGGCAAGCGCGGAAAATGGCGAAATTCGTACGAATTCAGGCGCGTCGAAAATTCCAGCGGTTCCCTCTTGTGCGTATGCGTCGAATGTGATATAAGTCACGCTGAAACACGCGCAGGTCATTAGACTCCCATGCCTACAATAGGGGCATGCAACGGCGCAAGAGCGCGTCGCGATTACACACGAAGGAGTGATCATGACAGCAGTTGAGAAAGCCGCTCTCTCACCAGAGGAACTCCAAGCGAAGGCTTGGGATGGTTTCGAAGGCGGAAATTGGCAGAACGACATCGATGTCCGCGACTTTATCCAGAAAAACTACACGCCCTATGACGGCGACGAGTCCTTCTTGGCCGATGCCACCGCGAAGACCAAGCAGATGTGGAAATACCTCGACGACAACTACCTCGCCGTCGAGCGCAAGCAGCGCGTCTACGATGTGGATACGCATACTCCGGCCGGCATTGACGCGTTCCCGGCCGGCTACATCGAGAGCCCCGAGGTCGACAATGTGATCGTCGGTCTGCAGACCGACGTGCCCTGCAAGCGTGCGATGATGCCGAACGGCGGCTGGCGCATGGTCGAGCAGGCCATTGAAGAGGCCGGCAAGGAACCCGACCCCGAGATCAAGAAGATCTTCACCACCTATCGCAAGACCCACAACGACGGCGTGTTCGGCGTGTACACCAAGAACATCAAGGTCGCCCGCCACAACAAGATCCTCACCGGCCTGCCGGATGCTTACGGCCGCGGCCGCATCATCGGCGACTACCGCCGCGTGGCGCTGTACGGCGTCAACAAGCTCATCGCGTTCAAGAAGCGCGACAAGGATTCCGTGCCGTACCGCAACGACTTCACCGAGCCGGAGATCGAGCACTGGATCCGCTTCCGCGAGGAGCATGCCGACCAGATCAAGGCGCTCCAGCAGCTGATCAAGCTCGGCAACGAGTACGGCTTGGATCTCTCCCGTCCGGCGCAGAACGCGCAGGAAGCCGTGCAGTGGACCTACATGGGCTACCTCGCCTCCGTCAAGAGCCAGGACGGCGCGGCTATGAGCTTCGGCCGCAACTCGGCCTTCTTCGACGCCTACTTCGAGCGCGATTTGGAGAACGGTACGCTCGACGAAACCGGCGCACAGGAGATCATCGACCAGATCGTCATGAAGCTGCGCATCGTGCGTTTCCTGCGCACCAAGGACTACGACAAGATCTTCTCCGGCGACCCGTACTGGGCGACCTGGTCCGACGCCGGCTTCGGCGACGACGGTCGCTCGATGGTCACCAAGACCTCGTTCCGCCTGCTCAACACGCTCACCTTGGAGCATCTTGGGCCAGGGCCCGAACCGAACATCACGATCTTCTGGGATCCGAAGCTGCCCGAGGGCTACAAGCGCTTCTGCGCTCGCATCTCCATCGACACCTCGGCCATCCAGTACGAGTCCGACAAGGAGATCCGCGCCCACTGGGGCGACGATGCCGCCATCGCGTGCTGCGTTTCGCCGATGCGCGTGGGCAAGCAGATGCAGTTCTTCGGCGCTCGCGTCAACTCCGCCAAGGCGTTCCTGTACGCCATCAACGGCGGCCGCGACGAGATGACCGGAATGCAGGTCATCGATAAGGGCGTGATTGAGCCGATCGCGCCCGAAGCCGACGGCGCGCTGGACTTCGAAAAGGTCAAGAACAACTATGAGAAGGCCCTGCAGTGGCTTTCGGAGACCTATGTCGAGGCGCTGAACATCATCCACTACATGCACGATAAGTATGCCTACGAGTCCATCGAGATGGCGCTGCACGACAAGGAGATCTACCGCACCTTGGGCTGCGGCATGTCCGGCCTGTCGATCGCCGCCGACTCGCTCTCCGCGCTGAAGTATGCGAAAGTCTACCCGATCACCAATAGGGACGCGAAAAACGTCGAAGGCCACGAGGCCGAATACGTCGAAGGCGCCGATGACGACCTGGTGGTCGGTTACCGCACCGAAGGCGACTTCCCGGTCTACGGCAACGACGACGATCGCGCCGACAAGCTGGCGACCTGGGTCGTGAGCACGGTCATGGGCCAGATCAAGCGCCTGCCGGTGTACCGCGACGCGGTGCCGACGCAGTCCATCCTGACCATCACCTCGAACGTGGAATACGGCGAGAACACGGGCTCCTTCCCATCCGGGCATAAGAAGGGCACGCCATACGCCCCGGGCGCGAACCCGGAGAACGGCATGGACTCCCACGGCATGCTGCCATCGATGTTCTCGGTCGGCAAGATCGACTACAACGACGCGCTTGACGGCATCTCGCTGACCAACACGATCACCCCCGACGGCTTGGGCCGCGACGAGGATGAGCGTGTGAACAACCTCGTCGGCATCCTCGATGCCGGCAACGGCCACGGCTTGTACCATGCGAACATCAACGTCCTGCGCAAGGAGCAGCTGGAGGACGCCGTCGAACATCCGGACAAGTACCCGCACCTGACCGTGCGCGTCTCGGGCTACGCGGTGAACTTCGTCAAGCTCACCCGCGAGCAGCAGCTCGACGTGATCTCGCGCACCTTCCATCAAGGTTCGGTCGTCGACTGATTGATACCGACTGATCGGCGTTGACTGATAGCCGGTTCTGCGTGATGCGGAACCGGTCGTCGGATACGAATGAATCCGATTGAATGCGAATAGGGGGCTCGGCTGCTGGCCGTGCCCCCTATTCATTCATTCATGTTCGCTCCTGTTCATTCGTGGGCTTATCTCGCTGCCCGCGCGACCGATATGATGAAGTAAGAACGACTACGTTTCGAATACAGTCCGAAGGAGGACGATGGTGTCTGAGAAAACAGCGGTATCCGGCATCACGGCGTTTCATACCACCAAGCCGCACATGCTCAAAAGCTCGCGCGAGTATGCGCGTCAGACGCTTATGGGCGGGCTTTCCGGGTTCGAGTCTCCTATCGGGCTTGACCGCCGCGACCGCATCGCGGCCCTGAAAACCGGGGACATCGGCTTTGTGCACTCCTGGGACATCAACACCTCCGTGGACGGCCCGGGCACCAGAATGACCGTGTTCATGAGTGGATGCCCGCTGCGCTGCCAGTTCTGCCAGAACCCCGACACATGGAAGATGCGCGACGGCCAGCCGGTCTATCTCGACGCGATGATCAACAAAGTCGCGCGCTATCAGGATCTGTTCAAGGCGACCGGTGGCGGCATCACCTTCTCGGGCGGCGAATCGATGATGCAGCCGGCGTTCGTCTCGCGCGTCTTCCGCGCGGCCAAGGAGATGGGCGTGCATACGTGCCTTGATACCGCAGGCTTCCTCAACAAGAACTACACGGACGAGATGATCGATGACATCGACCTGTGCCTGCTCGACGTCAAAGCCGGCGACGAGGAGCGCTACAAGGTGCTGACCGGCGGGACTTTGGCCCCAACCATCAAGTTCGGCCAGCGCCTGGCCGCCCGCGGCAAGAAGATCTGGGTGCGCTTCGTGCTGATCCCGGGCCTGACCGACCCGGAAGACAATATCGAGAACATCGCCAACATCGTCGAGACCTTCGGCGATGCGGTGGAGCATATCGACGTGCTGCCATTCCACCAGCTCGGCCGCCCGAAGTGGCACGAGCTGCGCATCCCATACCCGCTTGAGAACCAGAAAGGGCCATCCGCAGCGCTGAAGGATCGCGTCGTCAAGCAATTCGAAGCGCATGGCCTCACGGTGTATTAGAAAAGCGGTGCAGCAGAGTGTATGCGGCGCATTGGCAAATGCCGACAGTGCACCAGTTGGCAACGGGTAGTTTCGCGCAAAGCCGTCCCGGGATCTATACATCGCCGCAGATGCCGCTTCGGCGCCCGTCTTGTCGCTACCGGGTACGGCTCCCTCGTCCGGGGACACTGTTCACATGCCCGCGACTTAGGGTACTCACGTCCTGATCAGGCGGCGTGGTGGGTTTTTGATGGCTATCCCCTCCCTAAAGACCCAACCCATACGCAACAAAACACGAGAAGTCGTTTTCGATGCGATTTCAGATTCGCGTCTGGTTGCGGGCTGTGAGTATCGTGGTCGGCTGGTGGCGGGCGCTGTGCCGCGTGGAGTGAAACATGGCGGGCGCGCCGCTCAGACACATCAAAACAAGACAGGCGGAACCAGGGGAGGACGGGCGCGTTTGAGCGACGAACCGAGATTGCAGGCGGAGCCGCGCGAAGGGGTTCCCGGGGTCATCGACACGCTTGAGGGGTTCCACGAGGCTTGTGAGCGCTTCGCCGCAGCGAGCGGGTCATTGGCCGCCGACGCCGAGCGGGCATCCGGCTTCCGCTACGGCCATGAGGATTGGCTGGTGCAGTTCAAACGTGCGGGCGCGGGCATCGCGCTGTTCGACCCGATCGCCCTGAGCCGGTACCGCGTCGACTGGAACGAGTTCAACGGCGCGGTCGGCGATGTGGCGTGGATCATCCACGATTCGCTGCAGGATCTTCCCGGTTTCGCTGATCTCGGCATGCGGCCGCAGCGTCTCTTCGACACGGAGATAGCCGCGCGGCTGTTGAACCTGCGGCATTTCGGGCTGGCTGCGGTCACCGAGCACTATCTGGGGCTGACCTTGGCGAAGGAGCATTCGGCGGCGGACTGGTCGTACCGGCCGTTGCCGCGCGACTGGCGCAATTATGCGGCGCTCGATGTCGAGCTGCTCATCGAACTGGAAACGACGATGCGCAGGGAACTGCGGCGCCAAGGCAAGAGCGACTGGGCGGAAGAGGAATTCGTGCATGCGCTGGCCAAAGGCATGGGACCGCGCAAAGAGCATCCGGTGCCGTGGCTGCGCATATCGCACGTCAACGTGTTGAGCCACGACCGGCAAGGTCAGGCCATCGCCAAGACGCTCTGGGAAAAGCGCGACGAGCTCGCGCAGCGGTACGATATTTCGCCCAGCCTGTTGCTCTCAGACTCGGCGATTATCGAAGCGGCACGGCGCAAGCCGCATAATGCCAAGGAATTCCGGGCTGTGCGCTCGCTCAATGAGCGCGTGCGCGTACACACAGGCGGCGAGCAGGACAAGATGTTCGAGCGTTATGCGCCGATTCAGCGCGCGGTGAAGCCTTCCATGTGGAAGAGCGTCATCCAGGAGGCGCTTGATCTGCCCGCAGAGCAATGGCCTACCATGCCGGTCATCCAGCCGGAGGAGCACGCCAACGCGCCGCGATCCATGAAACTGTGGTCTGCCAAGCATCCGCAGCGCTTCGCACGCCTGCAGGCCGCGCGCAAGATCATGACGCGTATCGCCGAAGACACGCGCACGCCGGCCGAAATGATCCTGAAGCCGCAGATCGTGCGCAACCTGTGCTGGACGGACGAGCCGCAGCGACTTGATGTGCCGCAATTCCTCGGCGAACAGGGCGCCAGAGAATGGCAGATCAAGCTTGTGGCCGAGTCCCTGAGTCGCGTTATCATATAACGGTTGCCTTACGGCAGAAACAGATGAGAAACAAGAATGCATACCCGTAGTTCAGGAGCGCAAGCGTGAAAATCAGCGTCAGGAATCTCGAGCCCACCAAGGTGAAGCTCACCGTCACGGTCGACCCGGAAGAGTTCGACCCCTACCTCGGCGATGCCCGCAAGGAAATCGCCAAGCAGGTCAACGTGCCTGGTTTCCGCAAGGGCCATGTGCCCGGCAAGATCATCGACCAGCGCATCGGCTTCGCGTCGGTGGCCGGAGAGGCTGTGAACAGCGCTGTTCCCGACTTGTACTCCAAGGCCCTCGAGGAGAAGAAGATCCATCCGATGGGCCAGCCCGAGCTTGATGTGCAGGAAGTCCCGGCCGCCGCGGACGACGGGACCAAGCTCAAGTTCGTCGCCACAGTGGAGCGCCGCCCTGACATCGAGCTGCCCGAGCTGGACGGCCTGCAGCTTGAAGTCGCCAAGCCGGAAGTCACCGATGAAGACATCGCCAAGCGCCTTGAGACGCTGCGCCAGCGCTTCGGCACGCTCGTAGGCGTGGATCGCCCGGCCGCCAAGGGCGACTACGCGAACATCGACCTCGAGGCGACGATCGACGGCGAAACCGTTGATTCCCAGGAGGGTGTGAGCTACGAATTGGGCTCCAACACTATGCTCGACGGCCTTGACGAGGCGCTCGATGGCCTGTCTGCAGGCGAAGAGACCACCTTCGAAGGCACGCTCGAAGCCGGAGAGCACGAAGGTGACAAGGCGCAGGTCAAGGTCAAGGTCAACTCGGTGAAGTCCGAGGAACTGCCCGAGCTCGATGACGACTTCGCACAGGAAGCCTCCGAGTTCGATACGCTCGACGAGCTCAAGGCGGACCTGCGCAAGTCCAGCGAACAGGATGCCGAAGGCCGCCAGGCCACCGAGGCGCGCGACGTGTTCATCGCCAAGCTCGAAGAGGGCGCCGAGATCCCGGTGCCCAAGGGCGTCAAGGCGCAGATGGTCGAAGAGCATCTCAAAAACGGCGGCGCCGACCCCGAGAAGGCCGCCGACGAGCAGAAGAAGGAAGCCGAAGAGGGCGCCGAGAAGGAACTGCGTGATCAGATGGTGCTTGACGCGCTCGCCGAGAAGCTCGCCATTCAGGTCTCGCAGGCCGATGTGACCAACTTCCTAGCATCCATCGCCCAGCAGTACGGCATGGATCCCAGCCAGTTCATCAACGCGATCGTCAACAATGGCCAGCTCGGCTCTGCAGTGCAGGAAGTCGGCCGTTCCAAGGGCCTGCTCGCCGGCATGCGCGCCGTCACCTTCACGTCCGACGGCGAAACGCTCGACCTGAGCGCTTTCCTCGGTGAAGAGGCGCAGGAGGAGGAGTCCGAAAGCGTCGAGGCGGCCTCTGCGGCTGCAGCTGTCGCTGATGAGCTCTCCGGCGCCGATTCCAGTGCGGACGCGCCCGTCGACGGCGAGTGAGCGGCTGGGCGTTTGACGCTTGTTTGCGGCTGATGAGTTGACTGTAGCGCTTCGGCTGATATGCCGTGAATAACGCAATATGTGAATGCTGTGGCCCGGAACCTTGCCCGAGGTTCCGGGCCACAGTGATATGCTCCACTCGCCCTTCGTCGTGTGTGGTTTTCCATTGTCATGCGACGTAAATAATGTCGCGTGCGGTTTCGGCGATGTGAGAATGGCGAATTTCCAACGTTACACTGAATACGAATACGTCACGCAACGACGGCACACCGCATGCAACGACGGACGGCCGGGCAGATGATGCGGAGACGAAAAGCAATGACGAAACCAACAGGAACCGAGAACAGGGTGCGACGATGACGGCGGAGACCGATTCCTTGCTATCTGAGTATTCCGCGCCTTCCCCGCACTCTGCGCGCACGCGAACCGTCCGACTCATCGCGGCGATCCTGACGCTTGGGATTGCGATCGGCGTGGCCGCGGGGCTGCTCTCGCAGATGCTCTACGGCGTGGAATACCTCGCATTCGGCTATATCGAACGCAGTTCGCTGCCCGGGCCGTTCACGGTTCCGGCGCTGCGTCGCATAGCGGGCGTCGTCGGGGGAGCACTCATCGCGGCGGTCATCTGGTGGCTGCTGCGCACGAAAACCACGCGCGTGCCGTCGGTGAACAGGGCCGTGAACGGCGAGACGATGCCGGTATGGCAGACCACAGTGCATGTGCTGCTGCAGATCCTCATCGTCGGCTCGGGCTCGTCGATCGGCCGCGAGGTCGCCCCGCGCGAATTCGGCGCGATGCTCGGCCAACGTTTCAGCGGTCTTATCGGTTTCACCGGTGCTGATAAGCGCATGCTGGTGGCGGCGTGTGCGGGCGCAGGTCTGGCCGGCGTCTATGACGCCCCGCTCGCCGGGATGTTCTTCGCTGTCGAGGTTCTGCTGGCCGACGTCACTTTGGAAAAGGTCACGGTTTCGCTGGCCGTGTCAGGAATCGCGGCATATGTGGCCTCGCTTATCAGGGGGCAGAATGTTTTCTACCGTCTTCCAGGGCTGATTCACGGAAACACGCCGAGACTGATGCTCTTCGCGTTGATTGGCGGCATGGTCTTCGGCTCGCTTGGAGCGCTGTTCCGCCTAGGTTCGCAGTGGGCGGAAAAAGGCCCGCGCAACGATGCCGGAATTCTGTGGAAGATGCCTGCGGCGGCGCTGCTCACCGGCGTTGTGGCAATCTGGCTTCCGCAGGTGATGGGCAACGGTCGTGCGTCGGCGCAGCTGGCTTTCGAGCCCTCGCTCATCTCCCGGCTTGGCAAAGCCTTCGGGCTCTCGCTGTTCGGGACTTCGGCGGGCCAATCGCTCACCATGGCACTGGCTGTGCTGACCGTGTCACTGGTGGCCAAGGCGCTGGTCACCCTGGCGACGATACGCTCCGGCGCGTCCGGCGGCGTCCTGCAGCCGGGCATCGCGCTGGGTGCCATAACAGGCGCGTTGCTGGGTTTGCTGTGGGCCGCCGTATTCCCGGCAGCTGCGATCCCGGCCGCCGCATGCGCGCTGATTGGCTCGGCGGCGCTGCTCTCGGCCTCACAGCAGGCGCCGCTCATGGCCATGTGCCTCGTGATGGAGCTGTGCGCGGCCCCGATATCGTACTTCGTGCCGGTCGCGCTTGCCGTGGCGGTTGCCGTGTTCGTTTCGCAATGGGTGCTGAAACGTTGCAATGCCGCCTTTTCTCGCAGTGAGCGCAAAACGCCGCGCACCGTCGGTTGAAGGCGGTATTGTTCTAACGGTAGGAAACGCGTAATTTACGAAACGCACGATCAAGGAGATATTGTTGGCAGATTTTCTGACATCGTCGCCCGCAATGCAAGAGGGCGATGGGCCGTCCATCACGGATCCGATTTTCAACAGACTGCTCAAGGAGCGCATCATCTGGCTCGGCGAGGAAGTCAAGGATGAAAACGCGAACGTCATCTGCGCGCAGATGCTGACGCTTGCCGCCGAGGATCCCAAGCAGGATATCTGGCTGTACATCAATTCCCCAGGCGGCTCCATCACCGCGGGCATGGCCGTCTATGACACCATGCAGCTCATCGCGCCGGACGTGGCGACCGTGGGCTTGGGCATGTGTGCCTCGATGGGGCAGTTCCTGCTGAGTTCCGGCACCAAAGGCAAGCGCTTCCTCACGTCGCATGCCCGCGTGCTCATGCACCAGCCTTCGGGCGGCATCGGTGGCACCGCCACCGACGTGCGCATCAACGCCGAGCTGATCATGGATATGAAAAAGACCATGGCCGAGCTTACGGCGGAGCAGACCGGGCACACGATCGAAGAGATCTACCGCGACAATGAGTATGACCATTGGTTCACCGCGCAAGAGGCGTTGGAATACGGCTTCATCGACAAGTTGGTGACCACCTCGGAGACCATGAGCGCCGACAAGGCCGGCAAGGAAGGGGAGTGACATGGCTTCACCAGAGGCACAATTCGTATCCCGCGCCGAGCGCTTGGCCGGTCCGCGCGGAGGAACCGGACTCCGGGCGCAGAACCGATATATCCTCCCGCAGTTCAGCGAGAAGACGCCGTACGGCATGAAGACGCAGGACCCGTACACTAAGCTGTTCGAGGACCGCATTATCTTCATGGGCGTGCAGGTGGACGACACTTCCTGCGACGACATCATGGCGCAGCTCTTGGTGCTGGAAAGCCAGGATCCCAACCGCGATGTGATGATGTACATCAACTCGCCCGGCGGCTCCATGACCGCGATGACCGCAATCTACGACACCATGCAGTACATCCAGCCTGACGTGCAGACCGTGTGCCTGGGCCAAGCCGCCTCCGCAGCGGCCGTGCTGCTCGCTGCCGGCAACAAGGGCAAACGGCTTATTCTGCCCAACGCCCGTGTGCTGATTCACCAGCCGGCCATCGACCAGGGCTTCGGCAAGGCCACCGAGATCGAGATCCAGGCCAAGGAGATGCTGCGCATGCGTGAGTGGCTGGAAGATACGCTCGCCAAGCACACCGGTCAAACGGCCGAAAAGATCCGCAAGGACATTGAGGTCGACAAGTTCCTCACGGCTCCGGAAGCCAAGGAATACGGGATCGTCGACGAGGTGCTCGCCTCGCGCAAGTAGCCTTGGCGGCGCAGCAGGCCGAATGGGAAACCGCTGGCAGACCTGGCGTCAGACGATCTCCACTGCTGATTTCCGCTGGTAATCTCCACAATCCGATGCCCTCGACACGTCTGTGTGGGGGGTATCGTCGTAAGTGGACGTCTGCGGCGCGACTGCGATGCATATATCCGTGCATCGCGGGCCGCCCATGGCGCATGCTGCAGGTCAACTGGAACTGGCGGGCAACAGATCAAGGAGCGACGTATGGGACGCGTGATCAGCTACAATGAGGATGCGCCACGGTGCACATTCTGCGGCAAGACGGAGCGTCAGGTACGCAAGCTGGTGACCGGTCCCAGCGCGGCCATCTGCGACGAATGCATCGCCCTGTGCGTCGATATCATCTCCGAAGAGCGCCAGCGTGACGCCGATGTCAGCGTGCTCAAGCTGCCCAAGCCCGCGCAGATCTACGATTACCTCGACACATATGTCATCGGGCAGGCCGCGGCCAAGCGCACGTTGTCGGTCGCGGTCTACAACCATTACAAGCGCGTCAACATGGAGCTGCGCGAGGCGGCGAACCAGCTTGTCGGCCGCGACGCACGCCCGAAGGCGGACTCGGTCGATCCGCTGCGCGACGTGAAAGTCGCGAAATCCAACATCCTGCTCATGGGCCCTACGGGCGTGGGCAAAACCTACTTGGCGCAGACGTTGGCGCGCGTGATGAACGTGCCGTTCGTCATCACCGATGCCACGACGCTGACCGAGGCCGGGTATGTCGGCGATGACGTCGAAACCGTGCTGCAGCGGCTTCTGCAGGCGGCCGACGGCGATGTGGCCCGGGCACAGCATGGCATCGTCTACATTGACGAGATCGACAAGATCGCACGCAAAAGCGGCGAGAATACGTCGATCACCCGCGATGTGAGCGGCGAGGGCGTGCAGCAGGCGCTGCTGAAGATTCTTGAGGGCACTATTGCCTCCGTGCCGTTGGAAGGCACGCGCAAGCACCGCGACCAGGACGTCGTCCAGCTGAATACCAGCGGCATATTATTCATCTGCGGCGGCGCTTTTGTCGGCCTTGACGACATCGTGGAGCAGCGTTTGGGCACGCATGAGAGCGGTTTTTCCGCATCTTGGCGCGAACGTAAAATATCGCGGCGCGACCTACTGTCGCAGGCAGGTCCGGATGATTTGTCGGAGTTTGGCCTGCTGCCGGAATTCATTGGACGATTGCCAGTAGTCAGCGTGCTGGAGGAGCTGACCGAGCAGGATCTCGAGGATATTCTCGTCAAACCGGCGAACGCCCTGACCAAGCAGTACCGCAAGCTTTTCGCGCAGGACTCGGTGGATCTGGCCTTCACCGACGAGGCGATCACCGCCATCGCCCGGACGGCGATGCAACAGGGAACCGGCGCGCGCGGCCTGCGCTCCATCATCGAGAAAACCCTCGAGGCCACGATGTTCAGGCTGCCGCAACTGGACAATGTCGAGCAGGCCATCGTCGACGCCGCCTCGGTCAACGGCCTGAGCGAACCCAAGCTCGTCGCCGCATCCCGGCGCCGCATGGCATAAGGGCGTGCTGGCAAGTATCGCGTAGGCGAGGCGTACGCCATGCAATGAGGGAAAGACGCAGTGCGCACGAGGCGAACACGACCGATGGCGTTAATTTCCGCATGAACCTTGTAGCTCCGCCATTTCAGTCGGAATCATAAGGCTCGCAGTGTTCTTCGTGCGTACTACTCAAATCGCGGCATGCGTAGTGCGCATGCCGAACGTCGAATCCGGCCATGGTGCATAAACTATTTCACCCATCGGCATTTTGCTATAATACTGAGGTAAGCATGTGAACTATAGTCCGCACGCATCGGTAGTGCCCGGGTTCTTGCGCACTTTGGTTCTTGCCCGCCTGTGTGGGTTTTCAGTTCGCTTCCTGTATGGTGTCCTGGAGGCGGGACATGTCCAGGT
>NZ_JALCCV010000033.1 GCF_022640935.1 Bifidobacterium sp. | reverse complement strand
CCAGGGATCAGGCAACTGCAAGGCGGCGGTGAACAACAACGTGGTATCCATACCCCCAAACTACCCGCCAGCCACCTCCACCCGACCAGCCCACCCACACCAAACAGCGAAAAGCCACTAAATTATCCAGACTATTTATCAGATTTCCCAGCAAACAGACCACCCAGCTTTTTCACTCCGTCGCCAACGGCTCCAGCCACGATTCCGGTACCATGCATGGCGCTATTACCCAACTCGGTCGCCCCTTTGCCAATTCGGTGAGCAGTCTCTCCGCTAATTTTCGCCGCGTCCTGACTCAACCGTCCAGCGCTTTGCCCGAGTTGCTTGGCTCCTTCCCCGAGTTGATTAGCGCTTTCAGATATGAGCTTGCCTGCCGCATCGGACCATCGTGGCGCCATCTCGATCTCGATGCGTTCTGCACGGATGCCAATCGATACGGCGAAACTAGACATACGCTTATTGACCTCATCGAGCGTCTGGAGTGTATGCGTCACTGCGAACGGATGCATTACCTTCTGGTCACGAACTTTCAAAGCCGACTGTTGGATGCTGTCGTTGAGCTGGAAGAGCTTGGCTTCGATGTCGTGCAAACGCATGCGACGCGCCTCGATCACTCCCTGCCGATGCTGTTCGAGCGTTTCCGGGCTCTCGGCCATAACCCGGTCCAGTTCCACAACATAGATTTTGTCTTGGAGCTGCACGGCATTGCCGAGGATGGAGATCCAATCGGTGAGATCCTGTTCCAACTGCGCTGCCAGTCCCTCTGCCTCCCGTGCGTCCTTTGCCGCTGCAAGTTTCTTTGCAAGCCCTTCGATTTTGAGCAGGGCATAGCCTTGTGCACGGGCCAGATCCTGCGGGCATCTGGAGACCTTCGACCATGTCGTTGCGGTCACCACACCGACCTTCTCGCGAATCATCATCGTCTCGTCGATCATATGAGCCACGCCTACCAGATTGGCTATAGCCTGATCCTTCTGATCTTGCAGCAGATCGTCGATCTTCTTGTCGATGGTCTCCAGATAATCGGTGATCTCGTCAACAGCCTGTTCGATGGCCATCTGGGTCATGACACCGGCGAGACCAGTCAACATTTGTGGATTCGCGAACGATGAAGCCTTGGATAAGTCTTCGAAGCTGAGTATGTGTCTGATCTTCCCACCATCGCGCAGCACCCCGGTACCCGTCGAGCCGTATTTGGCAACCTGCTGGGCTGATTCCTTCGTGAGCTTCACCCAACGCCCGCTCTGCGAGGAGAGACCACCAATTGTCTGGAATGCTTCGCCGGCGGTCTGAAGCGCTTGTTTTCTGATCTTCCGTGCCCTTGCGTCAAGGCCTGCGTCTTTGAGCCAGGAATCGACCGCATGATCATCGCCCACGACCACCATGCCTTGCTCGTCTTCGATAATCTGGATGTCATGTACGCCGCCTGGCGTGGTGGCCACATCGCTCGAATTCATCTGGCTCTCCCTGTATCTCTTCTATTGACGGTCAGTTCACTGCGGCAGTGAAGGCGCTGTCGAACAGCTTTTTGGCGCGCATCTCGAGCGCCTTGACCTTTTTGCGGTCTTTCACAGGAGCTTTGCCGAGCAGTTCAACGCCTCGGCGTATCCTGCCTAGCTCGCCGCGCCACTGACCGATAGGCGCGTTGTCGGACAGATCAGCTGACTTTGTTTCGATGAGCTCCTCGACGGCATCGCATTGATAACCGACCACATCCAACGGGTCCTTGTCTTCGGGAAAGTGGATCTTTCTGACCAGATCGACGAATTTATCCGAGAACTTTTGCTCTTTCAGCCATTCCGCTGTGTGACCAAGCATTTCAGGCGTTATGAACTGTGACAGCATCGTAACGACATCGATGAATATGGATAACTTTCCGCCCGCCTTTGCCTGCTTATTGGACTTCTTTGTACTGGCCATAGAAAATCTCCCCTGATCGGCATCCTGATTCCCATTATAGGGGCGGCATCCCCCATTCCTGAGGCGGTTGCTCTCGAATACCCCATCCTTAAATCTACAGACTCTATGACTTCCGACCGGCAGCTCCGATCACGCTCCGATGAACACATGCTCGTTGTGGTATTCGATGAACTCGTGCGAGGGCGGGTTGACGGCGGGGACAGTAATGCGAGCGCCTTCGAAGCGGAACAGCCACTGGTCGTTCGGCGGGTTGTGGGCGACGCTCGGAGAAATGTGAACGCGATAATCGTCGTCGATGGTCAGTAGACCACGGTCAAAGGCCTTGTCGTGAAAAGCATTGAGCAGCAACCCATTAGCCGCGTTCGTTTTCTCGAACCCCGTCGACGCCTTCCATGGCTTGATGTGGCTGGCGATCAGCAGCGGGTCGAGGTGAATGCCGGTCAGACAGCAGGTATCCAGATAATTGCGGACTAAGGTGTTGCGGAAATAGCTTTGGTTCACTCGGGTCATCACCGTAGCCACGCGTTCGGTGCCTTCCGGAGATTTTTCGCCAAGAACGAGCTTGCGCGTCACCGATTCAACGATGGAATCATTCGCCGGAATATCTTCCCCAGCGTCTTCAACTGCGCGCCGCGCATTGTCGGCGTAGATTCCAGTACGAGCCGAAGGCACACCGTCGGCGATCTCGAATCCGGCCAAAGTCTGCAAACATCGAAGGAGAAACACATCGCCTTCCTGCCTGTATCGCTCCCACATCTCAGGCTCGTGCTTACTAGCATGCCGCAGCCCTTTGGTTCCATGGGCCATGGCATTCGGGTCGCAGCTGCGAAGGTTCATGAGCTTCATATACACCGAACCGCCGCTCCGATGCAGCACCCGCGCCAGTCGTAGTATCTCCGGGTTGGCCTTGTCATTACGCTGTCTGTCAGTGAGCAGATAATACAACGCGAAGCCGGCCATCGTCTCGTCATACGACCAGGCCGCGCCCCTGCCGGCACCGCGATGCCCGGCGAACGAACCACCCATAGTGCCCAGGATATATCTGATGGGTGTCAGGTGCTCTCCCGGCAACGCAAAGGTTATGTGGAGGATCCCACAACATCTGTCACACCAGATACGGGCTTCGGCATTGCTGTGCAATAACGGCCATTGGAATCGTAAGGAACGATCATCTGCATGAATGTATAACCCGTCCGGCATCCGATTTTCCTACCCACATGTCCGTGGATTGATTACCTAAGCACAAGGTGAATCGCAAGCAGCACCATGGTGATGCTCACCTGTGGCACCGGCGAACAGAACGAGCCGTGTGAAATAAGTCATGGCTCTGACGCTGTGCACTCACACCGGGCACCTTCCTCTATGCAGAAAAGAGGTTTCTGCCTTCAACGGGCATAGAGCTAGAACCGTTGTAGCAAGCGTTCGGCGAGGATACCCGAAAGAAGCATATAACATCACTTACGTATATGAAGTTCATGCTCATCAGGGGCAATGCCACTAGCACACCGATCCATCGCCGCGCCTTTCTTGGCAACGGCCGAAAACCGCGAGACACTGATTGGTCAGCTGCGAAAACAGATGCATCGCCACAACGTCGGAGTCTCATGTGAAGTATGCCGATACGCTTCACTCTGCTGAGAGCCATGTTGCCTTCCTCAGATCGCAATCAGACGATTACTTCCCCAGACTCAGATGAAGAAGAAATACGGCCTAAATCAATTCCGATAGCTAACATTTCCGGCGGCGACCTGCTTTATACTTAATTCAACGTTTACGTGTACAGCCATACACGATAAGCAGGTTGGGGAATAACAGGTTCTGGAAACGGAGAACAGACTCATGGCATTTGACAGTTATACGATCGGTAATGTTTCAGTGCAGAATCTGTTGTCGTGGATAGATCAAGAACAAGTAGCCATACCAGAATTACAGCGACCATTCGTGTGGAAAAGTACCAAAGTCCGCGATCTCATCGACTCCCTTTATCGGGGTTATCCCATCGGCTTCATTATTACTTATCAGGCGCCCAATGTCACTCTGAAAAACCAGGAAATCTCAACCGGCAAACAGATCATCATCGATGGCCAACAACGAATCACCGCCATAAAGACTGCGGTCAGTGGCGAACCGATTATCGACAAGAATTACCGGGAGCAAACCATTACCATAGCGTTCAACCCGATTGACGAACGTTTTGAAACAGCGACTCCTGCAATTGAGCACGATCCGCGATGGATAAACAGTATCGCGAAAGTGCTGAAGCCAGATTTCAACGCGTTCACATTTGTCGAGAACTTCACAGCGCAGCTGCCGGATGTCGACAAAGGCGTCGTTGCCGGGAATATCCAAAAACTTCATGAAATTCTGACAAGGCAAATTGGCAACTTAGTCATTAATTCCAACGTCTCTTTGGAAACGGTCACACAGATATTCGTGCGCATCAATTCCAAAGGCACTCCTCTCTCCGAGGCGGATTTCGCCATGAGTCAGCTTTCAATTTATGAACTCCACGACGGCACTCAAAACGGCATGAAGCTAAGAAAAGCCATTGATGCCTACAGCGATCTGCGGAAGAATCCAAAAGCTCATATTGATCCTTCGCTGGACGATGACTACCGAAATCATATTCATTGGGCGGAGAATAACTCGACCACGTTTATCTACCGGCCCTCATATACGGACATCATTCGTGTCATCGGGTTAGTCGGTCTTCGAAGGGCACGGCTTCGGGATGTAGTTGCCCTGCTCGAAGGAAGAAATTTCGCCGTCACCAGCTTCAACGCCCCGAACAGTTATGAAGCTAGGATTGCGGACGATTCATTCAACCGTTTTCGGCAAGGTTTTATGGACATCACCAACGAAAACCTCGTTACAAAATTTGAACAGGACATTCTCCGCGGGTCTGGTTTCGACAATTCCAAAATGTTCCGCTCACAGAATCTGCTAGACTACACTTTCGCCATCTATGTTGTTTTACATCGGGACTCCAACGACACACAACGCGTCAACACGATCACCCGTCGGCTCATGGTTCACTCATTGCTGACAGGACGACACGTTGGATCGTTTGAAACCAATTGGGAGCAGGATTTCAGAGCCATCACCGGCGTAGCTGCGGCGGAACAATTGACAAAACGCTTCATCAGCACGAATCTTTCGGAAGGCTTCTGGACAAATTCGCTGCCGGCCGACCTCAGCAAGGTGGCGAATCGAAGCACACCGCTGCTTAACCTCTTCCTTGCGGCCCAAAAGAAGCTGGGTGCTCATTCATTCCTTTCCGACATCCTGGTAAACGATCTGTTGTTGGATGATCTGCATCATATATTTCCGAAGAACTATCTCCGGCAGCATGGGGTGACTCCGAATGAAACCAATGTGATTGCCAACTACATTTTCTTCAACAAAACCACCAATATACAGGTCGCCGACAAGGCTCCCTCAGATTATCTGGCTGATTTTCGAGGACGGTGGCATTCCTCGCTGCAAACATTCGAGCAGAATCTCGAAGACAACGCGATACCCTCTGACGAGAACCTGTGGAGACTTGAAAACTACGGACAGTTCAGAGCTGCACGACGGTCACTGATCTCAGCCGTCATTCGACGGTACTTTGAGGTGCTGTAGGCAGGGCTTTCTTCGGACGCTGAAATCAGACAAGAGAACTTAAGTCAGCGTGCGGCTCCGAATTCTCCTGGCGCAGGCCAAGTTCCGGTTTGCACGGCTGAGGCTGTCGATCGTCAATAAACCCGATCCCCCGTGTAACACCATCCCTGCTGCACATCCGACGCTAATATGCGGCACACATCATGCATATACAGGGTCGAACATCATCATTTCTGCCCATTGCAACGATGGTTCCTGCCGCGATGCGTCAAAGACGCATCATCAAGGCAGGAACCATTCTTCACCATACGCATAGGCCTCCGAACCACCCTTTTTGCACGCTGCAACATAAAGATGCCATCCGAAAGCCGGCAAAACCTCCATAATGCCGTCCGACACGCACCTGGATCGATCAGCACGCAAACGCTGGATTGGAAGGTACATCCTCTAATCCAGCGTCTACGCGGTGAAGACGGATACCATCCGCTCGAATAATGCAGCCGAGCCGCAACAAGGCCGCAGCCCGATATTCGAGCCGATACCGCCTCCGCACCGCGCACCGCGCCTCACAGCGCCGCAAGCACCGCCTCCACGCTGGCCTTGGCGTCGCCGAAGAGCATCGAGGTGTTGTCGCGGAAGAACAGCGGGTTCTGCACACCGGCGTAGCCGGTCGCCATCGAGCGCTTGAGGACGACGACGTGCTTCGCCTTCCATACTTCGAGCACCGGCATGCCCGCGATCGGGGAATTGGGGTCTTCGGCGGCCGAGGGGTTGACGGTGTCATTGGCGCCGATGACGAGCACCACGTCGGTGTTGGGGAAGTCGCCGTTGATCTCATCCATTTCCAGGACGATGTCATATGGCACTTTCGCCTCGGCAAGCAGCACGTTCATATGCCCCGGCAGGCGGCCCGCCACCGGGTGGACGGCGAAACGCACTTCGATGCCTTGCGCACGCAAGCGCTCGACGAGCGTGGCCACTGCGGTCTGCGCCTTGGCCACAGCCATGCCGTAGCCCGGTGCAATGATGACCGAATGAGCCTCCTTGAGCTCTTCGGCCACATCTGCGGCCTGCACTTCATGGTATTCGCCTTCGACTTTCGCCGCTGCCGCCTTGGGAGCGTCGCCGAATCCGCCGAAGATGACGGCCATGAACTTGCGGTTCATCGCCCTGCACATCAAATAGGACAAGATCGCACCGGAGGAGCCGACGAGTGAACCGGTGATGATGAGCAGATTGTTGTCGAGCATGAAGCCTGCAGCCGCTGCCGCCCAGCCGGAGTAGGAGTTCAGCATCGAGATGACGACTGGCATGTCGCCGCCGCCGATCGAGGCCACCAGATGCAGACCGAGCAAAAGGGCCAGCGCCGTCATCAGCGCCAAGGCCCAGAGCGAGTCGGTCATGAGGAACCATGCAAGCATGACGAGCATGACGATCAGCAGCGCCACGTTGATGGCGTTGCGCCCAGGCAGAGCCAATGGCTTGGACTTGATGCGCCCAGCCAGCTTAAGATACGCAATGACCGATCCCGTGAAGGTCACCGCCCCGATCAGCACGCCCAGGTAGATTTCAGCCAAGTGCGCGGCATCGTGCTCCGTGATGAAGGAATTGTAGCCGATGAGCACGGCAGCGGCGCCGACGAAGCTGTGCAGCATGGCGATCAGCTCCGGCATCTGTGTCATTTCGACGGTGCGGGCGCGCCATGTGCCGATGGCCGCGCCGACGATGAATACGAGCGCGATCAGCAGCGCGGTCACCCACACGGGCCGCGCCGAATCGACGAGCGCCAGAACGATGGTCGCGATGATTGCCACGGCCATGCCGATCATGCCGAGGATATTGCCGCGTCGGGCGGTCTCCTGCCTGGAAAGTCCGGCCAGCGAAAGAATGAACAGCACAGCTGCGACGAGATACGCGGCCTGCGAAGCGATAGTGATGCTCATGGCGCTCACGCGTCCTTCCTGAACATGCTAAGCATGCGATAGGTGACGAGGAATCCGCCGAAGACGTTAATCGACGCGATGGCGGCGGACAGCACGGCCAGCGTGGTCACGACCGGGTTCTCGGAGCCGATCTGCAACAGCGAGCCGACGAGGATAATGCCTGAAATCGCATTCGTCTGCGACATCAACGGCGTATGCAGCGAATGGCTGACGTTGGAGACCACATAGTAGCCCACGAACACGGCCAGCACGAAGATCGAGAAGGTCGCGAGGAACGCCGCATCGGTGAACGCGAGCGCCACGGCGAGGATGATGCCGGAGACTGCCATAAGCGCTGTGTTGCGCTTGCGTTTGGCGGCCTGTTCGACTTTCTGCGCAGCGGCTTTGCGCTGCGCCTCCTCTTTGAGCTCTTCAGGGCTGAGGGCCGTTGCCGCCGCCGCATTGTCCGCTGCGGTCGGTGCGGGGGCCGCAGACACGGCTACGGCCGGCGGCGGCCAGAGAATCTGGTGTTCGTTGGTCACTGTCATGCCGCGCTGCACCGGATCGTCAAGATCGAGCGCCGGCTTGCCATCTTTGGCCGGGGTGAGCAGCTTCATGAGATTGACGACATTAGTGCCGAAAAGCTGTGAGGTGTGCCGCGGCATGCGACTGGCAAGATCGGTGTAGCCGATGATGGTCACGCCGTTGTCGCTGACGGTTCTGCTGCCCGGCACGGTCAGCTCGCAGTTGCCGCCGCCGGTGGCCGCCACATCGACGATCACCGAGCCGGAACGCATCCCGGCCACGGCCTCCTTGGTGATCGTCCGCACGGCCGAGCCGCGTACAAGAGCTGTTGTGATGATGATATCGGCCTTCGCGGCTTCCTCGGCGTAGAGCGCCAGCGTCGCCCGCTCCTGCTCTTCGCTCAGAGCGCTGGCATACCCGGTGCTCGACCGTTCTTGTTGGGCGGCTTTCGCCTGCACGAAGGTCGCGCCGAGCGATTCGATCTGCTCACCGGCCTCCGGGCGCACATCGAAAGCGCGCACTTCGGCTCCCAGCGACACGGCCGCGCCGATCGCGGCGAGGCCAGCCACGCCGCCGCCGATCACGAAGACCTTGGCCGGCTGGGTTTTTCCTGCTGCGGTGACCTGCCCGGTGAACATGCCGCCGAATTCCTCGGCCGCCTCAATCACCGCACGGTAGCCGGAGACATTCGACATGGTTGAAAGCACGTCAATCGATTGCGCGCGGGAGATGCGCGGAACCGCGTCCAGCGCGAGCGCGGTCACGCCGCGTTTGGCGAGTGCATCCAGCAGCTCCTTGTTGGTATGCGGCGCCAAGCGGGAAACCAGCATGGCTGTGTCGCTGAGCTGAGCGACCTGCTGCTCGCTCGGCGCATTCACCGTGGTCACGATATCCGAGCCCCATGCCGTGGCGGCATCAACGATGGACGCCCCGGCGTCGCTGTATGCCACATCGCTATATGACGCTTCAATCCCTGCGCTGCGCTCGACCGCGACCTCATAGCCTAGCGCGCGCAGCTGCGTGACGGTTTTGGGCGTGGCAGCCACCAGTCGCTCGCCTGCGAGCGTTTCTTTCGGTATTCCTATAATCATCGCCTTTGACTCCTTCCGGTTACGGTTCCGTGCAGCATGTTGCAGTTTATTGCGGCTTGCGACCTGCGGCCTGTTTGGCCTTGTTCAACGCATCCCAGCCTGCGAGGCCGTTAGCCACAATCAGGTCCCGCCGGCCAGCTGCGTGCCATCGACTGAAATCCGTCACCGGGTATCCGTCACGTCCGCCGCATAGCATCTGCCAAACAGTGCGCGAATCAGGCACCGTTTCGCCGTATAGCACCCGCCATAACTGCTTCACAGTATAGTTGCAGTTTTCGTGCAGTGATAATGATTCGCGCGTTCCTACACGGCCGGACTCGCCCGCATAAGAACCTGGCACACGCGCACGCCTATAGCCATTCGGCCAGGGAGCCCTGCCTCCCGTGGCCTCAGCCTTCGAGTTTGCGCAGCCGCAGGCGCACGTAATGCTCCAGCTCGTCCACGCCAAGTCCTGCATACCCACTGATCGAAGCGAATTGCGGGCCGTCCGAAACATCTGTACCGTTGAAGCCGGTCTGCGCGATGGTGGTCGCCCCGGAAGCCGCCGCCGACATGAGCCCGGAAATGGAGTCCTCGATCGCGATGCATGTCGGCATATTCCGCGGTTCGGCGCCGACAACGCGTCCGGCGGCCAAGTAGGGGGCCGGATCCGGTTTCTTCGGCAGATCGTCCGATCCGCATACGAAACCCGCGAATGCGCCTTGCGGCGCCTGATCAACCAGATTCTGCGCCATCTTCCGTGGCGATGCGGTCACCAGCACCGAAGGGATTCCCTCTTTGGCCAGTTGCCTGAGCACGTCCTCGGCGCCCTCGACCCACGGCATGCGCTCCATTTCGCGCTGGTACACATATTCGACCAAGGCGTTCGCGATCTCATCCACTGTGAGCTGCGTGCCCATGTCGATCATGTGCTGTGCGGCCGAAGTCACCGGCTTGCCCGAATCGCTCCATGCGAGCTCCTCATTCCACTGCCCGCCATGGGCAAGCGCGATCTGCGTCTCGGCCTCATGCCAAATCGGCTCCGAGTCGATTAGCGTGCCGTCCAGATCCCATAGGACTGCTTTGAGGAGCATCGTCGTCATATCTATCGGTCCTGCCTTTCCGCAGTATTCATGCTGCATTGTTTCATCATATGGGGCTGTAGCTGTCTCTCAGCGCCTATCCGCGTCTGTTAACATCCACGAGCACACGCTAACGCCTTTGGCAACTCACGCGGATGCGGGCTGCACCAAGTCGCCAAGCCCTCCAATACCAACAAAGCAGGCCGACAAAACATATCCGCGCAATCAGTCGAGATATTCGCTCCACAGCACCACGGACTTCTCGTCCTCCGGGTGTTGCTGCGCATCGTGGCCGGAGGTCAGCTCGCGGCGGCGCACCTGGATCTCCTGGCGCCACAGGCGGGCCTGGTTCGACCGCTGCACCTCGATGATGCCGCCGTCCGCATCGGCCGCGAAAATGCTCGAACCGTTAGGCCGGCCCAGCCGCCTGACCTCGCGGCGCAGCTGGCGGTTCTCCTCCTGTAGCTCGAGAATCCGGGCAATGCCCGCAAGATTGACGTTTTCGTCCTGGCTCAAGTGCTGCGCCTGCACCAGCCGGTCGATGTCGCGCAGCGAATACCGCCGCGCCCCGCCGCCGGTCCGCTGCGGCTCGATGAGCCCCAGCCGGTCATACTGCCGTAAGGTCTGCGGGTGGATATTCGCCAAATCGGCGGTGCGGCCAACACTGAAAATCGGCAGATCGATGTCAAAGCCGACTTCATCGGCCCCGTCGAGATTCGCGCGGGACTCGACCAGCGCGAGCGCGCACATCTCATAGAGCGCCCGCACATCACGATCCAACCGTGCCATGGCGATCAGCGCTCCTGCGCCAGTTCATCAAGGAAATCGCCAGACTCCTCGTCGAACTCCTTGGCCTTGCGCTTGAGCGCCATGCCAGGCTTGGACGGCACGCGGATCTCGACACGACCCACCAAATCGCCGCCGCGCCCGGGCACGCCCTTGCCGGAGACGCGAACCTCGCTGCCGCTGGACGAACCGGCAGGAACCTTGAACGTCACGGTCTCGCCGTCGATATCCCTGGCTTCGACCTTCGCGCCGGCGACCGCCTGCCCGACAGTGACCGGCAGCGCCATGACGATATCGTGCCCGCGCAGCGAGAACTTCGGATCCTCCCTGACCGTGAGCTCCAGGAACATATCGCCGTTCCTGCCGCCGTTGGTGCCAGGCTTGCCTTTGCCTGCGAGCCGGATCTTCTGCCCGTTCTTGACACCGGCAGGCACGTGGGTCTTGAATTTGCGCCCATCCACGCTCAGCGACACCGTCGCGCCCTTGACCGCCTGGCGGAATGTCAGCGTGATCTTCGAGTTGCGGTCCTCGCCCCGCTGCGGGCGTTGCGGCTCGCGATACGCAGTGCGGCCCCGCGACCCCTGACCTGGCATGCCGCCGCCGAACATGGAGAAGATGTCATCCATGCCGGGCTGGCCGCCGCCAGACGTCGAGAAGCGAATCCGCGAGCCATCGCCCGCGCCATCGCCAAACATCGAACCGAAAACATCAGAGAATCCGGCACCATCGAAACCACCTTGGCCCGACCCGCCTGCAAAGCGCGCGCCGCCCATGCCGAACTGCCTGATCGCATCGTACTTCTGGCGCTGCTCCTTGTTATTGAGCACGTCATAGGCCTCGGAGATGTCTTTGAATTTCTCCTCCGCCTCCTTGGACTTATTCAGATCGGGATGATACTTGCGCGCCAGTTTGCGGTACGCTTTGGTGACGTCGGCTGCGCTGGCGTCTTTGGAGACACCGAGGACCTTGTAGAAGTCCTTGTTCAGCCATTCGTTCTCAGCCACGATGTGCCTCCTTTCCTAGGCTCCATATTCAAATGTTTGTTATTCGTTTCGATTGCGACTGTTATAGGATCTGCCGTGTGGGGCGGAATATACATTGCCAGACATGCTGAGCCGTTGAACAGAAAGCCCACAGGGCTGTCCACTCAACGGCTCAGCATGTCGAACAACACATCCCTCTTTCCCAATTCCGACAACACTAACTGGCAGCTAGTTCTTGGGAGAGGCGACTACTACTCGGGCGGCTCGGATTACTCGGTCGCCGATGCGGTATCCGGCCTCTACTACGGTGTCGACCGTTTCTGCGGTGACATTTTCGTCGGGCTTGTGCAGGATCGCCTCGTGCTTGGTCGGGTCGAAGGGCTCTCCGGCCTCGCCGAACTTTTCGACGCCAAAGCGTCCGAAGGCCTTGTCGATCTTCGTGGCGACCGCGTTGAAGGAGTCGTCGATGTCGCTGTGCGCCTTGATGCGGTCGATGTCGTCGAGCGCGGGAAGAAGCGCGGTGAGCACGTCGATGATGCCGTGTTCGCGGAAGCGGTCCTGCTCTTTCTTCGAGCGGTTGCGGAAATTGACGAATTCGGCTCGTTCGCGTTGCAGTGCGTCGAGGTATTCCGCGGCTTCCTGCTTCGCCTTTCCAAGCGGAGTCAGTGAATCCTGTGAATCGGAGCCCTTGGCGTCAGCGTTGTCTTTGGCATCGCTTGGCTGATCGCCTTCAGCGGTCTGCCCGTTGTCGGCTGTATCAGCATTATTGCCACCGCCATCGGCATCACTGCCCGCGCCCGCGTCATCACCGCCTGCGCCGCTGCCGGCCTGCTGACCTTCAGCGTCGCTGTCTGCGGTGTTGTGAGCCTGACCGGTCTGTTCATTCGATGTGGCACTCGGCGCCTGCCCGTCCCCCTTCGCTGCGGGGTCCGTCGCCGATCCGGCCGCATTGTCTGCGGCCTGATCGGCATCCGGCAGATCGTTGAGGTAATCGTCCCTGTTGAATTCGGACATGATTACTTATTGTCCTTGTCATCATCGTCCACGACTTCGGCGTCCACCACGTCGTCGTCAGCCGGGGAGGCGGAGCTTGCGCCCGCACCCGCCTCGCCTGCGGCGGCGCCCGCGGCGCCTGCAGCTCCTGCAGCATCAGCAGCGCCCTGCTGCGCGTAGAGCGCCTGGCCGATCTTCTGCGCCGAGGTCATCAGCTCGCTCTGGGCGGACTTGATCTTCTCGATGTCGTCGCCCTTGAGCGCTTCCTTCAGCTCGTTGACCTTGTCGGTGACTTCCTTGGCCACGTCGTCGGAAAGCTTGGCCTTGTTGTCATTGACGAGCTTCTCGGTCTGGTAGGCGAAGGATTCCGCCTGATTGCGGGTCTCGGCGTCTTCCTTGCGCTGCTTGTCTTCGGCCTCGTGGGCTTCGGCTTCTTTGACCATCTTGTCGATTTCGTCCTTGGGCAGGCCGGAACCGCCGGTGATGGTCATCGACTGCTCCTTGCCGGTGCCCTTGTCCTTGGCTCCGACGTGTACGATGCCGTTGGCGTCGATGTCGAAGGTGACCTCGACCTGCGGGACGCCACGCGGTGCCGGCGCGATGCCGGTCAGCTCGAAGGTGCCCAGCGGCTTGTTGTCGCGCGCGAACTCGCGCTCGCCCTGGTAGACCTGGATGAGCACGGAAGGCTGGTTGTCTTCAGCGGTCGAGAAGACCTCGGAGCGCTTGGTCGGGATCGCGGTGTTGCGGTCGATGAGCTTGGTCATGATGCCGCCCTTGGTCTCGATGCCCAGCGAAAGCGGGGTCACGTCGATGAGCAGCACGTCCTTGCGGTCTCCCTTGATGACGCCCGACTGCACGGCAGCGCCGACAGCCACGACCTCATCCGGGTTCACCGACTGGTTCGCTTCCTTGCCGCCGGTGAGCTCCTTGACCAGGTCTTTGACAGCGGGCATGCGGGTCGAGCCGCCGACGAGCACCACGTGGTCGATGTCGCTCACGGAGATGTTCGCATCCTGCAGCACGTTGTTGAACGGCGTGCGGCAGCGGCCGAGCAGGTCGGAGGTCATCTCTTCGAAGTGGGCACGGGTGAGCGTCTCGTCGAGATGCACCGGCGTGCCGTCAGGGGTCATGGCCAGGTACTGCATGGAGATGGAGGTCGAAGTGGAGCTTGAAAGTTCCTTCTTCGCCTGTTCCGCGGCTTCCTTGAGCCGCTGCAGCGCGATCTTGTCCTTGGCCAGGTCGACGCCGTACTTGTTCTTCACCTCGCCCACGAGCCAGTCGATGATCTTCTGATCCCAATCATCGCCGCCCAAGCGGTTGTCGCCGTTGGTGGCCTGTACCTGAATGGTGGAGAAGCCGTCCTCGTCCTTGCCGATTTCCAGCAGGGACACATCGAAGGTGCCGCCGCCGAGATCGAAGACGAGAATGCGCTCATCCTCCTTGCCCTTTTCCAAGCCGTATGCGAGCGCTGCCGCGGTCGGCTCGTTGATGATGCGCAGCACGTTCAGGCCTGCGATCTTACCGGCGTCCTTGGTCGCCTGGCGCTGCGCGTCATTGAAATACGCGGGGCAAGTGATGACCGCATCGGTCACAGGCTCGCCCAAGTACGCCTCAGCGTCCCTCTTGAGCTTCATGAGCACCTGCGCCGAAATCTCCTGCGGGGTCCACTTCTTGCCGTCAATGTCGACGGTCCAATCGGTGCCCATGTGGCGCTTCACCGAGCTGATCGTGCGATCAACGTTGGTGACGGCCTGGCGCTTGGCCACCTCGCCGACGAGGATCTCACCGGACTTGCTGAATGCCACGACGGACGGCGTGGTTCGCGCGCCCTCCGCGTTCACGATGACGGTAGGTTCGCCGCCCTCCAGCGTTGCGATGCAGGAATTGGTGGTACCCAGATCGATGCCTACTGCACGTCCCATAACGTTTGTCTCCTTGTTCGTTCGTTATCAGTTGTCACTGACGTTGTCTGCTCAAGCCCGCCGAGTCTTTACGGTCGCGATATATTCGCCGGCCGTTGACCCCACGTCGTGAGGTCTCCCTCACTGGCTTACAAACTTGAGCCTACATCACTCAACTTTATGAAGTCAACTTATATTCCCACTTACTTCAAAAAAACTTGAGTTTTGCATTGTCAAGTTCTGAAAATGTGGTTCACGACTCCCAACCCGATTCTTACGCCAGTTTCTCGCCCAGCACACCGATAACGATTTTGATCGCCGCGTTCAGGTCACTTTGCGCCCAGCTGGGCAGCGGCGCCCCGGGCGAGGAGGAGGAAGCGGCCGAAACGGCGAGCTCGTGGGAGGCGGGGACATGCACGAAACCGGCCGGGACCTGCACGCGGGTTTTGCGAATGTGGTTAAGCATGGCGTACATGACGTGGTTGCACAGGTATGTCCCTGCGGAATTGGAAATAAACGCCGGGTAGCCATGATCTTTGAGCGCCTGCACCATGCGCTCGATCGGCAGCGTCGAGAAATAGCCGTCCGCCCCGGTCGGGTCGATCGGCGAGCCGTGCGGCGCACACCCGGCGTTATCAGGCGCGGAATCGTCACAGTTGACGGCGATGCGCTCCGCGGAAATACCTGGTCTGCCAGCGGCCAGCCCCAGCATGAGAACGATGTCTGGCTGCACGCACTGGTATGCCTCAAGCAGCCGCTCGAATCCGTGCTGAAAATCGACGGGCAGAATCGCGCCGGTTATTGTGATTCCGTCAACACCGCCAATCTGGTCCCCGTCCAACGCCGAGACGATAGCCTCGGTCGGGTTGATGCCATTACCAAGAAACGGCTCAAAGCCTGAAAGCAGTAGCTTGCTCGTAATCCGATACCGTCCTGTCATTGCATCGCCAATTCATATACATGGGCATCGAGTATGCGATTCCGCCACATCGGATGCGTAAGAAATTGTACATTGCATGTACAAAAGGCAAATCAGGCAGCCGCAGTCACAACGGCGTTACACGAAATGTCCCGCATCACGTAACGCGCCTCACACTTCGAGCAGCACCCACACGCTTGCATCCTGCGGCAGCTTGCCGGTGGGGACCGGAGCCGAGGCCAACACGATTTCGCCGCGGGGGATGTCGACGTCTTCGGCGCCGAAATTCGTCATGCTCACGAAACGGCGCCCGTCGGCGCTCGGCCGCGAGTAGGCGATCACATCGTCACCGGAATCCAGCATCTGGCACGACGTGTCGCCGGTCGCAGTCAGCAGCGAAGCACGGGCTTTGAGCACCTCGGTGTACAAGCTGAGCATTGAATCTGGATTACGGGATTCCACGTCGACCGCATAATCCTTGAACCACAAGGGCTGCGGAAGGTGCGGCTCCGCCGGAGCCCCACCGTCGTCCAGAGTCGACGGAGAGAAGCCGAATGAACGTTTCGCGCCAAAATTCGTGTTCCACGATGCCGGCTCCGGTGCATCAGCGGAATTCCACGGCAACGGCACCCGGCAGCCGTCACGGCCCTTATCGGTGAAGTTCCGGCGGGTGAAGAACGGCGTGGGATCTTCGAGCTTGTTCCAAGGAATATCGGGGACTTCGAACAGACCCAGCTCCTCGCCTTGATATACATAAAGCGAGCCAGGAAGACCGGCCTCCATGAGCATCGCCGCCCGGGCGCGGCGCGTGCCCAGTTCGCGATCTTCGATATAGCTTCCGCCGTCGCGCGTGATCCAATCATGCGCGAGCTGGTGGTAGGCGCTTGCCTTGACCTGCGGCAGACCATAGCGCGACGGGCTACGCGGCACATCGTGATTGTTCATTACCCAAGTCGTGGTGGAGCCGTTCGTCTGTTCGGCGGAATTGAGGCCATCGACGATGGCCTCGCGGAAATCTGCAACCGTCCAGTTCGCCTTGGCGAATTCGAAGTTAAACACCTGGCCGAGTTCATCAGGCGACGCATACAGGTGCTGATGCTCAGGAACGACCCAAGCCTCGCCGACGGCAAAACGCGGCGGATCGTATTCATTGAACACTTTGCGCCACTCACGGTAGATATCGTGCACTTCCGCACGATCCCACAACGGGTGCCTGCCGTCATGGCTGAGCACGCTGTGCACCGGATAGCGTTTCCCGAGCTCCTTCAACGGGGCGCTTGTCAAGTCCTTGGCCAAGCCGTGGGCCACGTCAATGCGGAAGCCATCGGTGCCGTGATCGCTCCAGAAGCGCAGGGTCTTCTTGAATTCCTCGTGCACATCGGGGTGCCGCCAGTTGAGATCCGGCTGCTCCTTAGCGAAAATGTGCAGATACCATTGTCCATCCTCGACCCGCTCCCAAGCTGAGCCACCGAACAAGGACACCCAGTCGTTCGGCGGCAATTCGCCGTGCTCGCCCAAGCCTTCACGGAAGATGTAACGATCACGCGCCGCAGATCCTCGACCGGCTTTGAGCGCCTCTTGAAAAAGCACATGCTTGTCGGCCGTATGGTTCGGCACGATATCGACCATGATCTTCATGCCAGCCACATGCGCGGCGGCGGCCATGGCGTCGAAATCGTCCATAGTGCCCAAGCGCGGATCGACATTGCGGTAGTCGATGACGTCGTAGCCGCCGTCGGCCAGATCGGAGGGGTAGAAGGGCGAAAGCCACAGGGCGTCGACGCCGAGGCCCTGAAGATAATCGATTTTCGAGGTAACGCCAGGAATGTCGCCCAAGCCGTCGCCGTTATCGTCTTTGAAACTGCGCGGATAAATCTGGTAGACGACCGCCTGCTTCCACCAGTCGTCACGCTCGTTGTTGCGTGTCATGCTGCCCTCCCGGCACTTCGTGGTTGTGCTTTTGCCTTATGCTATCGAAGGGTCACGCCTATTACGGGGGCAAAACGCGCGAGGCCCGGACGCGTCCTGCCTGTGTGGCAAGTGCGCGTGACCGGGCCTGTGTCGTTATCGGTTAGCTTTGCGTCAGACCGCCGCGTCGAATTTGTCGACCAAGGCGCCCATCCAGTCGAGCAGATTGTCGTATTCCTTCGGCATCTGTTCGGTGAGCTCGATGATCGGGACGTTGCCCGACTTCGCCGCGGATACGAGCTGATCGGTGGTCGCGTCTGCTTCCTGCGTGTTGAAGACGAGCAGCTTGATGCTGCCGTCGCCCAGCGCATTCTGGAAGTCCTTGATGTCGGCCGGAGTCGGCTCGCTTTCATTGGCCGAGGCCTGCGCGTAGCCCTTCGGCGTGTCGTCGGTCATCTGCAGATCGCCGGCAAGATACCAGGCCACCGACTCCGTCGCCGCATAGGGCAGGCCTTTGGTCGTCTTGGCCGCGGCCGCGATCTTGTCTTCGAGCCGCTGCTCGCCTTGCTGCCATGTGGAATTCAGCGTCGCGTATTCATCCCTGTTCTTGGCATCGGCGGCCTGATAGGCCTTGGTGATCGCGTCTGCAGTCGCCCTGCGCACGGCGGCGGAGAACCACACGTGCGGGTTATCGCCTTCCTTAACGCCTCCGGCCTCGGCCGCGTTCACGACCGTGGCGCCAGCGGACTCGGCGGCCTTGAGCGCCCAAGGATCGTAATCGGCGCCGTTCACCACGATGACCTCCGCTTTGGAGATCTTTGCGACATCGCTCGTGGTCGGTTCGTAATCGTGCGCTTCGACGTTCGTGTTGCTCATAATGCTGCTCACGTCGACGTGCGAGCCTCCCAGATCCTTGGCCACCGAGGCCCACTGGTTGATGCTGGCCACCACGCTGATCGTGCCGCCGTCCTTCGGCGCGTCGCTGCCGGACGCGTTGTCGCTGCCGCCGCACGCGGCCACAGTCAGCGCCATTGCTCCGGTCGCCGCAGCCGCCATAATGCGGGCGGGTAAGGAGTGCCTCCTCATCGCATTGTGATTATGTGTCATGAAATCACCTTCGTTTCTCTGTTTTCTCTTGTTTGCTGTGTCTCTTGTCGGCTTCTCTGTTAGCCTGTTGCGCCGCATTCGCCAGCCGCCGCAGGGCCCTTGCAGATTCCCTGAGAGCCCCGCACCGTTCTGAATCGCACATTGCCACTATAGATGAATAGCGAGACTCATTATCACTTCAGATGGCGAGGATGTTCTGCCGCGCGGAGTTTGGCAGGGATTCGACGCCTTCAATTACACATTCGGATAGCTTCGCACGGGCTCCGCCTTTCGCCCATTCGAAAACCCCAACCTACTATTTCGAGAATCGATAAGTCCGTGCGCGCCGGCGACGAGATCCACCGCCTGAGTCACGTCGAAGTCCACCGCCGCAGACAGCAGCAGACAAGCCTGATGCTCCGGCACTTCGAACCAATGGGAAATGATTTCAATCGTGTTGCGCACGCCTTCACGCAGCGTTACCGTTACGTTGACATTCTCATCCGTGCCCATCATGATGATCCATCCATGCGCGTAGACGAAGGGCTTTTGTTATTGCCGAACAGCTCACGTCGCTTGGCCGCCGGCACCACATCGACATGCAGCTGCGCCTAGGGCACGCGCCTGTCCAACCGGGAAACGCTTACGGCAAGTATGCCACCTGGATGAGCGGCGGGCACCTCGATAGGGCCGTTGCGGGCTTGTGCTGACTATGGAGAACCAGGCTACTGGATATTGCCGCGGATGCTAGATCTGCTGGGTTGCTGCAGGTTGTACAGCAGCGTCGTCGATCCAGGTCGGCGGTTCGGCGATCAGATCGTCGCTGCGGTGCTCGCCGTCAGCATCCGTCCAAGTCAACGAGACAACCGAAGCAGTGTTGTCGGCTCCCAGGCCGCGACCTGGTTCGAAGCTGAGCGAAGCCTTGCTCGCTCCGTCTGGGGCAATCCAGTTGAAGGTGATCAAACGATCGCCGTCGACGCTGTAACTGAAACCGCCATTGAAAGCGTCGAGGGTATTGCGCAGACGGCACAGCGCGTTCAGCGAGCGCACCACAGGGCGTTCGAGGTTCTTGTCGATTTCGGCGACCGAATAGTAGTGCCGGTTGATATCACGGCCGTTGTTGGTTTTGGCGAGCAGTTCCATGTCATTTGCGCCAGCCAAAGCCCCGACGTAGTAGATCTGTGGGACGCCAGGCAGGAAGAACTGCACGGCCCGCGCGGCGATGTAATGCTGGTCGTTGCATCCGAGTGCCGAATAATACGTGGAATTGATCTGATAGAGATCGAGGTTGCTTGCGGCCGCGCCCGTGGCGGCCGCCGACTCGCCATGGGTGTTTGCATGAATCGTGTTGACCAAGCTGTCCACGGCCTCGTCCGAAATCAAACCTTTGAGGCTGCGGTCGAGCTGATCCGAGCCGATATCGATCACGCCAATGCCGTCGTGCGTGTCGAGCACATTGACCGCGTTATTCGGACGGACTTTGATCCAGTGCGCCAAAGCGCCCGTTTCCCCGGTGAACAGCGTGTGCAACAGCAGCGGCGGCAGCGCGAAATCATAGACCCGGTCGACCTTGGAGGCGATGCCGATCTGCTTCTTGTAATACGAATGGACTTCGATGAGGGTCTCCAAGTCACGCCGAGCCGCCTCGGCCTTGATCCTGCCGATCAAGTCGAAGGTCTTCGGCGTCATGAAGCAGCTTGTACCGGCTTCCTTGGCACCGTATCCCACGGCGTCAAGGCGAATGTCATGCACATGGCTTGCCGCCAAACGGTCGAGAATCGAAATCAGATATTCCCAACCTTCCGTTGAATCAGTGTCGATGTCGACCTGCTGCGGCGTGAACGTCGTCCACACCAAGCGCGTGACGCCGCCCCAGTCGTAATGGGTGAACGGCAGGCCCGGACGCGGACGATAAATGCCGGCGAGCTCCTCCTCGTTGGCTCCATCGGGGAAGACGCTCGACATGGTCAGGAACATCGCGGCATAAGGGCTGTCTTCGCCTTTAGCCATCACATCCTGGAACTGGCGCGACTGCCAAGACATATGGTTGACGATGGTGTCCACCATGATCTCATGGGTGCGGCTCAGGTCGGTCACATCATCCCACGAGCCGAGCCTCGAATCGACCTGCGTGTGGTCGATCGGGTCGAATCCTGTGTCCGCTCCATCGAAAGGTGTGAAGAAGGGCAGGATATGAACGCCTTCGTACACCCCTTCGAAGCGCGTGCGCAGCATATCCGTCATCGAGGCGATTGTCCCACTGCCGAAGCGGTCGGCGTACGTGATGAGCTGAACTGCGTTCCTCATTGAATTTCCAATCTGATGCACCGTACTATGTGGCCTGTTTCGATGCCATCATCCGTATCGAACCGGTTTTATACCATCGAATGTAAAATAGCAGCAAGACATATGACACAATGAATGGTCCTCCCGCGAGGAAGACGGCGTAATGTGCGCGGCGCAAGTCGGCCGATAGCGGTTTTCGATAGCGGAATTCCGCGG
>NZ_JALCCV010000032.1 GCF_022640935.1 Bifidobacterium sp. | reverse complement strand
GAAGGAGACCATCATGTTCCGGGCCAGCGAATGAGCGCCAGGGACGGGGGAGTGCTCGGTCTGCCCGACCAGATATTCCACATGATGGCCGCGCCGCGCCACTTCGCGCCCCAACGTAATGATGTGATGCTGAACCCCGTCGAGGACATCGAGCGTATCATCGAACACGAAAGCTATGCGCACTTGCCGTAACCTGCCTTGATTTCTCGAACTATAGAACGCAACCATTGCGCGGAGCCGCGGAGCCGCGGAGCTGCGAGACCCGCAGCCAATCCGTCCGCACGCTGCCAGTCTACTCGCGCCTGCAACGCCTCCGTCCATTTTTTGCGGCGGCCCGCGCTGTGCCGGTCACCGGTGCCTGCCGCCGTGTGTTCGCGTCTGCGGCACCTGTCCGCGTCCAGCATGCGGTCGGCTGACAAGGCGGGGCAATCCCGTGATTACACTGAGCCACGTGCCCGTATGTTACGCGCATATTAACGATTCCTGCCGCTGTGCGGTGGGCTTCGAGGGCTTTTTGTCGAGACAGCCGCACACAACTGCCAAGGCAACGCCACGCCAATGCCATTCTCGGTGCGTCAGCACAACAGAGCGAAACGAAGGAGGAGTGATGGGTCAGGATCAATCATCAGTGTTTGATCTCGCGGCGCAAGCCGCAAAGTCCAATGGGGGGAACAACGACCTGCTGCTGCCTCCGCGCAGATTTATCGGGGCACCGCAGAAGCCGAGCGCCATGCCCTATACCAAGTACGTGGCCTACAGCAAGCAGATCCCTTTCGACTATCCGGAGCGCACCTGGCCGGGCAGGACCCTGCAGCGCGCGCCGCGCTGGGCTTCGGTCGACTTGCGCGACGGCAACCAGGCACTGGTCAACCCGATGGATCCGGAGCGCAAGCTGCGTTTCTGGAACCTACTCGTTTCGATGGGCTTCAAGGAGATCGAAGTCGGCTTCCCAAGCGCCTCGCAGACCGATTACGACTTCATCCGCATGCTCATCGAACGCGAGCTCATTCCCGATGATGTGACCATCATCGTGCTCACGCAGGCGCGCGAACACTTGATCCGCAAGACCTACGAGTGCCTCCGCGGCGCGCGGCGAGCCGTCGTGCACTTCTACAATTCGGTTTCCGTGCTCCAGCGCGAGGTCGTGTTCCGCAAGGACAAGGCGGGCATCGCCAAGCTCGCCACCGATGCGGCCGCCCTCTGCAAGGAGCTTGAGGCCGAAGCGGGCGGCACCGAACTGTTCTACGAGTATTCGCCGGAGTCCTTCACCGGCACCGAACCCGGGTACGCGGCGGAGGTGTGCAATGCGGTGATCGATGTCATCAAACCTACGCCTGAGCGTGAGATCATCATCAACCTGCCCGCCACAGTGGAGATGACCACGCCGAACGTTTTCGCCGACGAGATGGAATACATGTCCAACCACCTGCAGGATCGCGATTGCGTCGTGCTCTCCGTGCACCCGCACAACGACGAGGGCATGGCCGTGGCCGCCACCGAGCTGGCGCTGCTGGCCGGCGTCGACCGCGTCGAGGGATGTCTGCTGGGCAATGGCGAACGCACCGGCAATGTCGACTTGGTGACCTTGGGCCTCAATCTGCTCACTCAGGGCATCGATCCGCAGATCGACTACTCGAATGTGCCCGAGATCCGCAAAACCGTCGAATACTGCAACCAGATCGCAATCTCGGAACGTCACCCCTATGCAGGCAACTTCGTATTCACGGCTTTCTCCGGGTCGCATCAGGACGCCATCAAAAAAGGCCTCGACGCGCGCGAAATGGCGGCGCAGCGCTCCGGAGCGGACCTTGATCGCTTCGTATGGCTCGTGCCGTATCTGCCGATAGATCCCAAGGACGTCGGCCGCAGCTACGAGGCCATCATCCGCGTCAACTCGCAGTCCGGCAAGGGCGGCATGGCCTACCTGCTCAAAACCAATCACAATTTCGATCTGCCCAAGCGCCTGCAGATCGAGTTCGACAAGATCGTGCAGAACTACGCCGACCAGACGAAGAAGGAAGTCAAGGACGAGGACATCTGGCGCCTGTTCAAGGACGAGTATCTGCCGGTCGAGGCTGGCGGCGTAACAGACGCCGCCATGATCGTGAGCGACAACGGCGACGCGACGCTCAAGCAGTGGGGCCGCCTGAAGCTGCTCAAGGTCTCGTCGTCATCCGGCGAGGACGGTTCGGATACCGTCATCAAGGTGCGGCTCCTCGACCGCGGCGCCTCGTCTGACGCGGCGCCCGCCGAGCGCGAGATCTCCGGCTTCGGCAACGGCCCGCTCGCCGCATTCCTCAACGCGGTCCGCACCTTGGGCATCACCGTTTCGGTAATGGACTACGCCGAGCACGCCATGACTGCCGGCTCCGACGCCATGGCGGCCTCCTACGTCGAATGCCAGATCGGCGAAGAGGGCGAGTCGAAGATCATCTGGGGCGTAGGCGTGGATTCCTCGATCACTACCAGCTCCCTGAAGGCCATCATCTCCGCCATCAACCGCGCGCAGCGGTGAACCGCGACACCGTCATGGGCGGTATGGCTGCGGTCTGCAACATACTGCGGATACAATCACGGTGAGACGTTCGGCCGCCAGCAGGGCGCAGGCGGCCAGAGAAAGGATTGCGCAGATGGCTTCATCAACAACGCCGGCGCAGGCCTGCCCGGTTCCTTTTGCCTCGATCGGCGAATCCATACCGTCCAACGTGTTCGCGGTCATGGACGGCAAGGTCGCCCGGGCCGTTGCGCAGGGCGCGGATGTGATCGACTTGGCGAAAGGCAATCCGGACGCCTACCCGGCGCAATTCATCCGGGATGAGGCCAAACGGGGCGTGGATGATCCGCTCAACGCGCGGTATACCGCGTTCGATGGCAAGACGCCGTACCTTGAGGCGGCGGCCGGATGGTACGAGCGCGAGCATGGCGTGGAGCTTGAGTGGCCGACGCAGGTGTTCGCCGTGGTAGGAGCCGTCGACGCGCTGGCAGGGCTGTATGCGATTCTCGTCGACCCGGGAGACGCAGTGGCCTTCGCCGACCCGTATTACCCCTCGTACCATTGCATGGCGCACATGTGCCGCGCCGAGGAAGTGCTGCTGCCGGCGCTCGCCGACCGCGGTTTCCTGCCGGATCTCGATGCCGTTCCAGCGCGGACTTGGGACCATGTCAAGCTGCTGGTGCTCAACTACCCCAACAACCCCACCGGCGCGCAGGCCCCGCTCGGATTCCTGCAGCAAGCGGTCGATCTGGCCAGGCGGCATCATTTCGTCATTGTGCACGACTACGCCTACTGCGGGCTTGGCGTGGGCGGCCCTGACGCCCAGCAGCACAGCCTGCTTGAGATTCCGAGGGCTTTCGACGTGTCGGTCGAGGTGTGCTCATTGTCCAAAATGTACGCGATGGCGGGGTGGCGCGCCGGGTTCGTGGCCGGCAACTCGGCTATTATCGACCGTCTGAAGCACTACCACTACCAGATGTGCTCGATGATTACCGGCAGCGTGCAGGACGCGGGCACGGTGGCGCTGAACAGCGATCAGAGCTGCGTGGCCGAGCTGGCCGAACGCTATGCCGACAGGCGACGCGTCGTGGCCGAAGGGCTCGAACGTGCCGGGTTGCACGTCTTCGGCTCGCCCGGCGGCATCTACGTGTGGGCGCAAGTCCCAAGTGGTTGGAACGGCGATCGGTTGGCCGGCTATTTGCTCGACACAGCGCAGGTCGCCGTGCTCCCTGGTTCATGCTTCGGCTCGGTCGGCCTCGATTATGTCCGCCTGAGTTTGCTCAAGCCGCAGGAGCAATTGCAGCAAGCCATCGGGCGCATCGCCGCTGCGCTGAAATAGCCGGGTGCTTGCGGCCACTACGCCCGTGCGCTGCGCTTCATCGTCCCGAACCTGAATTGCTCCCCTGAACGGGCGGTTTTTGTGCGCCGGCTCCGGAGCCGGAACCGACGGTGCCGGATTGCTCTTGAGACTGTGAGGACTGCGAAGACGATGATGACGATGAGTCTTGGCTCGGCTGCGGCGATTCATCTGATTGATCCGGCTGGGTGGTGTTGTTCTGGTCAGCCTCTTCCTGCGCCTTCTTGGCGGCGTCCTCTTCGGCTTGCTTTTGGGCTTCCTCAGCGGCCCTGCGTTTCGCCTCGGCCTCGGCCTGCTGCCGCTGCCAGGTTTTCGCTCCAGTACCCCAATCGCCGTCCGAGCCGCCGATCCTGCCGTTGTCGGTGACTGTGGGGAAAGCTTCGTCAGGCGTGTCTGCCAATGCCTCGGTCATGTACTGCGTGAACATGTGCACAGCGTAATCGCTGCCGCCGCTGTAGCCGGCGAAGGCCGGGATCCGCTGCGGGTTGCCGCTCGCGTCCGGATACCACATGGCGAATACGCTGACCGTGTTCGGCGTGAAGCCCACGACGCTTCCTGCCGTTGCATCGTTCGCGGTGCCGGTTTTCGCCGCGATCGTTTTGCCGATGCGCCGGGCCTCCCGAGCCGAGCCGTTCTGAACGGTTCCGGTCATGGCCTTGGCCACGAGGGCCGTGGTATTGGCATCGAAAACCTGTGTGCTCGTCGTAGGGGCCTTGAACATCGCGTTGCCGCCGGCGTCCCTGACGCTCGCCACGATGTGGAGTTTCGGCTTGCGGCCCTGGTTGGCGATCGTGGCATATGCCTGCGCGATATCCTCCACATGCACACCGTCGTTGCCCAGAATGGTGAAGGGGTTGTCACCAGTGACGCGGGCGCTGCTGACGCCGGCCTCGTTGGCGATCTGCGCGATTTTCTTGGCGCCGAGATGCTGCTGGATGTCCATGTACACGGTGTTGACCGAGTTGGCCGTTGCGGTGTACAGGTTGATGTACCCGTAGCTGACATTGCCGAAGTTGCGCACAGGCGAGGTGAGTCCATCATACGTGCGCGGCGAATTGCCGTTGAACGTGGTGTTCAGGCTCACGCCGCTTTGGATCGCGCCGATCAGGCCGAAAGGCTTCATCGTTGAGCCTGGCTCGTAGAGGGCCTGCGTCGCATTGTTCAGCTGTTTCTTCAGATAGTCGTCGCCGGCGTAGATCGCGACGATCGAACCGTCTTTCGGATTGACGGACATGGCGCCGGTCTGCAATCCGGCGGGCACGAGGCCTTTGCCGTCCTGCGACGGGCTGGCGGTCTTGAATATCATGTCCTGCTTGGCCTTGTCGATTGTCGTGACGATCTTGTAACCGCCGGTGTCGAGCTCGTCCTTGGTGAAGGTCTTGTCGCCGGTGAGCTCGTCCCTGACCATTCGCAGCAGATAGCCCTGCTGCCCGGCGTAGGTGTCTTGCTGCGCGCCTTTGATGGTGTCAGGGAATTTCGCGGCCGCCGCCTGCTGGCTGCTGATATAGCCGTCTTCGCGCATGATCGTGATCACGCGCTCGAAACGGCTTTTCGCCCGGGTCGGGTTTTCGGCTGGATCCCAATTGCTGGGCGAGGGGATAATGCCGGCGAGCATGGCGGCCTCAGGCACGCTCAGATCCCTGGCGCCTTTGTTGAAGTAGGTTTTCGCCGCAGCTTGGATCCCATACGCGCCCCGCCCGAAATAAATGGTGTTCATGTAATTGCACAGCACCTGGTCCTTGTCCTGCGACTGGGCGATTTTCACGGCAAGCACGGCTTCGCGCAGCTTGCCGGGATACGAGGTGGTTTCGCCCAGATAATATCGTTCGGCGTACTGCTGGGTGATCGTGGAGCCGCCTTGGCGCGATCCGGTGGTGATGTTGTTGAACAGCGCGCGGCCGATGCCTTTGAGATCGATGCCTTTATCGGTGTAGAAGGAGCGGTTCTCGGAGGAGACGACGGCTTGGCCGATGTATTTGGGCAGCGCGCCGCAACTGATGATTTCGCGGTTCTGGTTCGCGAAAGAACCGATCTCGGTAGTGCCATCAGCGTAATACACCGTGGTTTTGGACGACAGCGCGACCTTCTCGGCCGGCGGTATGTCCGTCGTGATGTACAGGTATGCGAAAGCTGCGATGCCGATCGCCAGCAGCGTGCCGATGATGCCCAGCGTCCATTTGAGGATGCGATGCCTACCGCGCCTGTGGCTCTTCCTGTTGCGGCCGTTGCGGTTGCCGCGATTGTCCATGCCGGCCCGATTGAACTGGCCTGATCCGCTGGCGCGATGGGAGCTGCTGGACGCGCGCCGCGGGGATGCCGCTGAACGCACGGCTGCGGTGCGTCCGGCAGTGCCGTAGGCATGTGATGAAACGGTGCGAGTCTGAAAAGCCATGCCACCACGGTAGCCGAATCCCCTGAAAAACGGCTGTTGTTCGCGCAATCGCCACAAATCGGCGCGAGCTTCGGCCGCGCATCCTGCTGCGGCGAATATGGCGAAGGAACGTGCCAAAGGCGGTGCGGGGCTTCGGTTGCGAGCGGTTCTCCAAGTTCGGGGCTATGCTTGAGTGTTGGAATACGTAACGCGCTACATATATATAGAGGAGTCGATATGAGCATTCGCGTAGCAATCGCCGGCGTGGGCAACTGCGCTTCGTCGCTGGTACAGGGCGTCGTATATTACAAGGACGCTGCCGATGACGACAAGATTCCCGGCCTGATGCACAATAATTTCGGTGGCTACCGCGTGCGGGACATCGAGTTCGTGACTGCCTTCGACGTGGATGCGCTCAAGGTGGGCAAGGATCTGTCCGAGGCAATCGGCGCCTCGCAGAACAACACGATCAAATTCGCTGACGTACCCGACCTCGGCGTCGAGGTGCTGCGCGGGCCGACGTATGATGGCTTGGGGCAGTATTACCGCGAGATGATCGAAGAGTCGCCTGCCGAGCCCGTTGATGTGGTCAAGGAGCTCAAGGACAAGAAGGTCGACGTGCTGGTCAGCTACTTGCCCGTTGGTTCCGAACAGGCAGACAAGGCTTATGCGCAGGCGGCCATGGACGCAGGCTGCGCATTCGTCAACTGCCTGCCTGTATTCATCGCCTCCGACCCGGAGTGGGCGCAGAAGTTCCGCGATGCCGGCCTGCCGATCGTGGGCGACGACATCAAAAGCCAGGTCGGCGCCACCATCACGCACCGTGTCATGGCGCGCCTGTTCGAGGATCGCGGCGTGCGGCTTGACCGCACGTACCAGCTCAACGTGGGCGGCAACATGGACTTCATGAACATGCTGCAGCGCACCCGCCTGGAGTCCAAGAAGATCTCGAAGACCCGCGCCGTCACTTCCATCGTGCCGCACGACATGGAGAGCCACAATGTGCATATCGGGCCGTCGGATTACGTGGCATGGCTCGACGACCGCAAGCTCGCGTTTGTGCGGTTGGAAGGCACAACCTTCGGCGACGTGCCGTTGAACCTCGAATATCGTCTTGAAGTGTGGGATTCGCCGAACTCCGCCGGCATCGTGATCGATGCGGTGCGCGCAGCCAAGATCGCGCTCGACCGCCATCTCGCCGGCCCGGTGCTCGCGCCGAGTTCATATTTCATGAAGTCCCCGGCCGTGCAGCATGAGGATGGAGAGGCCCGCCAGCTCGTTGAGAAGTTCATCGCCGGCGATGTGGAATCCACCGAAGAACAGCTTGACGCCGATGTGCAAGCGGCCAAGGCGAATGGCAAGGACGTCTGGCACGCCTGAGCGGTAATTATGTGATTATTGGCTGATTGCCGGGCCTGTGCCTAGGCACGGACACGGCAGCCGATACTGCAAGCCTGCGGGCGAACGCATACGCATGCGTTCGCCCGCAGGCTTTTCTCGTTCTCTGCAGGCTCCATCGCTGCGTGCCTTGCCTGTCTCGCGATCCCGATCCGCGCGTGTCGTCAGGGTTGGCGCATCCCAGCAAATTCACCGGATGATAACGGGGTATAACAATAAAGTATTCCAGAAATCTTCGCAGGCAGCTCAGTAATCAAGAAATCGTAATGATTTTGTAACTATCAGGTGGGAAACTGCTGAAATGCTCTTTCAATCACGAAAGGGCCGCATACAAGGGGAAGAAACAACATGAGTCATCAGTCATCACGATGGTCTCGTTGGGCTGCGGTCGCGGTATGCGCAGCCATGGCGGGAGGATTGCCGAATGTCGCTTTTGCAGACACGCCTGGCGGTTCGCAGCTACCGAAGTCGATTTCGGAACAGATTGCGAAGAATGCAAAGCCACTGAAGGCGAAGGTTTCGCCGCAGCTCAGGCGCGCCACCGGCACGGTCAGCGCATTCATTCGAACGACCGCGACTTCGGGCGTTGAGGAGAAGGTGCAGGTTCGCGCCCAGCTCGATAGGCAACGAGATGCCGCATCGGACGCGCAAAAGGAAAAGGCGGCCAACAAGCAGGGTGTGGCGAAGGCTAAAGATGCCGCTAAGACGGCGAAGAAGGTCTTTGGCGCCCTTAAAGCGGAGGACAAGAAGGCCGAGCAGCTCTACGTCGCGTCATACAGCATCGCCGGTGTGGCGGTGACCGCTGATGCCGCTTCGCTCAGGGCCTTGGCCAAGAACAAGTCCGTGCTCTCCATCACCCCGCTCACGCCCAAGACTGCGGTGAGCGACCCGGCTGCGACGCCGACCACCACGTCGACCAAGCAGGCGACGGCCAGCGAAAAAGCCAAGGCCAAAAGCGCCGAAGCGGCGGCCAAGAAGGCCGCAGGCACTGAAGTGCCGACGAACAAGAACAGCGACCAGCTCGTCAACGCCGTCAAATCGTGGTCGCAGACCGGCCAGACCGGCAACGGCGTCAACGTCGCCGTCGTCGATACCGGACTGGATTACACGCATGCCGACTTCGGCGGAGCGGGCACGTCTCAGGCCTACGAAGAAGCCTACAAGACGACCGGCAACCCGCTGACCGATCCCACGGTGAGCAAGCTGCTCGACAAGGCCAAGTTCAAAGGCGGCAAAGATTTCGCCGGGCCAGTGTACGGCACGGACACGAATGGCGATGGCGATGCCGACTACGACAATGCCAAACCCGACGACAACCCCATCGACGGCGTCGGCGGCCACCACGGCACCCATGTCGCCGGCTCGGTCGCCGGCTATGGCGTGACCAAGGACGGCAAGTCCTTCGACGGCGATTACACGAAACTGACTGAGGGCGATGTGGCTGGCATGGAGATCGGCCCAGGCGCCGCTCCCGATGCCGGGCTCTATTCGCTGAAGGTCTTCGGCGATTTGGGCGGTAGCACCGAGCTGGTGGGACAGGCTTTGGACTGGGTCGCGCAGCATAATCTCACCGCCAAGCCGGCCGACAAGATCGAAATCGTGTCGATGTCGCTCGGCGGCTCCTTCGGACAGAGCGACGACCCCGAGAACGTCCAGGTTGACGCCTTGGCCAAGGACGGCGTGCTGTCCGTCATCGCCGCGGGCAACGACGGCGATGTCACCGATATCATGGGCGCTCCAGGCACCGCGCACAGCGCGCTGACCGTGGCGGCCAGCCAGAGCGGCAAGACGCTGCAGGACGCGGTTGAAGTGGCCGATGGCCCTGCATCGCTCAAAGGCCAGAAGCTCGCCGGCCAGTATTCGCAGAATTACACGAAGCTTGACGATTTCTCGGTGACCGGCAAGGTGGTGCGCGTCACCGGTGTGGCTGAAGACGGTGAAACACCGAATCTTGATGGATGCTCTCCCTACTCCGCTGAAGAAGCGGCCGCAGTCAAAGGCAATATCGCCTATGTCTACTGGGATGATGACGATTCAACCAGGGCTTGCGGTTCCGGCCAGCGGTTCAACACTGCTGAGGAGGCGGGCGCCATCGGCATCGTCTTCGGCTCTTCGTACAACATCCCCGAGGCGGGCATCGCCGGCAACGCAGGCATCCCCGGATTCCAGCTGGTCAAGAACGCCAGCGACAACAAGGATCTGCAGAAGGCCATTGACGATGGCGCTCTGACGCTCACGCTGTCTTCCACGCTGCGGCTGAGCCTCGACGCGGACTATTCCGCTGAGAGCGCGGACACGATTGCATCCTTCACGTCTCGTGGCATCCACGGTTCGTACGATGGCACGGTCAAGCCTGATGTGGCGGCTCCCGGCGTCGGCATCATCTCGGCGTCCGCAGGCACGGGCAGCGACGCAGAGATCATGAGTGGCACCTCGATGGCCACCCCGCTCACGGCGGGCGTCGTCGCTTTGGTGCGTTCCGCCCACCCCGATTGGGACGCCTACCAGGTCAAGCAGCAGCTGATCAATACTGCGGATCACGACGTGCTGACCGCTGACCGCGCGAAGGCATACGGTCCGCTGCGCGTCGGCACCGGCCGCATCGACGCCCTCGCCGCCGTCGAAAACGGCGTGCAGGTCTCCTCTGATGACGCGGTTGCCGTGACCGGCCAGTTCGGCATCGTCCAAGTGCCGAAGGACGGCTACAAGGCCACCAAGACTTTCACTGTGGCCAACACGACCGATCAGACCCGCACGTATGCGGTCTCGTACGATCCTCGCACCTCGACGCCTGGCGTGAACTACACGGTGAGCACGGGCTCGATTACGGTCCAGCCGCACTCCAGCGCCACTTTCGACGTGACGCTGAGCATCCCGAACCAGTCCGCGCTGCGCCACACGCTCGATGCGACGCAAGCCGACAACGTCGGCGGTATGCCCACAAGCTATGTCACCGACGCCTCAGGCATCGTGAAGCTGACTCCGGCGGACAAGGCCGAAGACGCCTTCAACCTGCGTGTGGCGGTCTCCTCCGCTCCGCGGCCGGTCTCTGAGACTGACGCCATCTACACCGCCGCGGCCGACGGGTCTCGCGCACTGAACATCGCAGGCCATGGCTTCAGCCAAGGCGCAGCCGAGCAATCCTACGACTCCCAGGCCGTGCCGCTCGTGCTCGCCGCGCAGTCCGCGGCCGACGGCTACGGTGTGAATGACGATCCGAACACGCAGGCTGTGCGTAGCCTACAGTCGGCGGACATCCGCGCAGTCGGGTATTCGACGACTGCACCGCAGCTGAGCGATCCATCCGATGGCTTGGTGAACTTCGGTATCGTGACGGACAAGACCTGGAACCACCTGGGCAATGACTTCGTCCCTGATGTCCTCATCGACACCAATGGCGACGACGCTGCGGACTACTTCGCCACGGTCTTCACCACCATCGGCTACACGCAGTACGACACCGCGTGGGTCGAGGTCTTCGATCTCAATACCGGCGAACTCTCCGATGTGGAACCGATCGATGACTCCTTCATCTCTGATTCCAACCAGGTGGTGTTCAGCCTCAGCCTTGGCGCCCTTGGCTTTACCGAGGACAGCAAGAGTGCCCAGATCGGATTCGGTGTGCAGACTGAATCGGTGTATGCCGAGGACGCACCTGACTCCTACATCGCCGACTCGGTTGGCCTTGATCAGAAGACCGGGGACGTGAACGGAACCCTGAGTTTCGACGCCTATGCGCCATCGCTCTGGTTCGGGGCCAAGAACGACGCCGATGCCGAGGGTGGCGAGAGCTTCTTCCCCGATCAGCAGGATACGACCGTCGCGGTCAATGCCAAGGCTGGTGCGGATACGAGCAAGGTACAGACCCTGACGCTGCATACGTTCGGCGCCCTTCCCGACAAGTCCGACGATCCACTGACGCTCGACATCGACAGCCTGGTGGACAAGACCAAGCTGCAGGCCGCAGTCGACGCTGCGGGCAAGCTCAAGGAGTCCGATTACACAAAGGATTCTTGGGGTGGGTTCGCCAAGGCGCTTGCCGCCGCCAAGCAGGTGCTCGCCGATCCGCATGCGACGCAGGCTCAGGTGGATGCAGCCGCCAAGGCCTTGGCTGACGCTCAGGCTGCGTTGGCCAAGCCGGTCGTGGTGGACAAGACCAAGCTGCAGGCTGCAGTCGACGCTGCGGGCAAGCTCAAGGAGTCCGATTACACAAAGGATTCTTGGGGTGGGTTCTCCAAGGCGCTTGCCGCCGCCAAGCAGGTGCTCGCCGATGGGAAGGCCACTCAGGAGCAGGTTGACGCTGCGACCAAGGCGTTGGCTGAGGCGCAGAAGGCCTTGGCTAAGCCTGCCGAGCAGAGTGGTGACTCCAGCAATGGCGGCGAGGGCTCGACGCCGGCCACGCCTGTCGAGGGCGAGCATGGCCAGCTGAGCACGACCGGCGCAGCGGTCTCCGTTGTGGCCGTGCTGGCCGTCATCTCGCTCGCGCTGGGCTCCGGGATGATGCTTGCGCGTCGCCGAGCGAACGACGATGCCCAAACGCACCGCTGAATAACCGATGGCGAGCGTCTGTCGGCTCCTTGGACTGAGGATAGTTCTGCACCGAGGAGCCGCAGAATGCAGCCACTGACGCACTGAAGGCTTGTGGCCTCGGACTCATAACGAGTCCGAGGCCACAAGCCGTTTATATGCTGTTCCGTCCTGTGTTTTCGCCGCTCGACGGGGTTGCTGGCGCTGTGAAGCCACAGGAATCGAATATCGATGGGATGGCACTGCGGAACGGGCTGCGGCTTACAACGAGCACACCACCAGATAGACGGCGACCGCGTGGCAGACGTAGCCGATGATGGTGCCCAAATGGAAGACCTCATGGTATTCGAACCAGCCGGGGATCGGGTTGGGCCTGTGGATCGCGAAGCAGACCGCGCCAGCGATGTAAGCCGCGCCGCCTGCGCCAATGAGAACCGTAGGAGCCGGGCCTGCCGCCGGCGCGGACCACAGCTGCGGAACCAGCGTGACGGGCGCGAGGCCTAAAACGACGTAGACGATGGTGAAAACCCAGCCGGGGGCGCGCAGCCAGAGGATATGCGCCACGGTGCCGATCAGGGCTGTGGACCAGATGATCGCGAGGTATGGGCGGCGGATTGAGGCGGGCAAAGCGAAAAGAATCGGCGTATTGGTGCCGGCGATGATAAGGAAAATATTCGAATAGTCGATTGCGCACAGCACTTTCGTCACGCGCACGCTCGTCCACGGCACCACGTGCAACACCGCGCTGTTGGCGAACAGCAGCATCGCGGAGGCACCGTATACCGCGCATGCGGCCTTGACCCAGCCGCCCGGCGCGACGCAGATTAGCACGACCGAGGCGGCGATGCACAACGGGAACATGGCCAGATGCATCCAGCCGCGCAGCCGCGGCTTGCGGATGCCGAAGGCATCGACGCCGACCTGTTCGGACGCGAGCTTGTGCGCGGATCGCAGGGCTTGTGAATCTCGCGATGTCCGATCTGCCTGCGGTTGGCGCGCCGAGCGCGAACCCCGCGAAAGTGCTGTATTCACCCTGCGGTCCTTTCTGGACTCCTGCGATCCCTGCGATCCCTAGGGTCATGCGGTTCCTGCCGAGTCAGCATGGCGTTGCCGCCGCGAACATATAATAATAATACGCTGTCAAGCTACGTGATCGTAACCTACTATAACGTAACTTGCTAATGGAATCCGGCTGACGCGCCACCTCGGCGTGCGGTGGTGTACACTGGTGAACGCCTCCATGTGGCGTTACGTCGCCCAACTCCCCCAGGGCAGGAATGCAGCAAGGGTAAGCGGCCTCTGACGGGTGCGTGGAGGTTTTCCTATCTCATGCCATATGTGCATATTTTGCCGCAACTGCGTTCTCCCGGCGTGCATCGGCGTGGTCTTAGCCGTAGAGTCGGGAATCATGAGCGAGGAAACCGAACCCGAGGTGGAACAGCACAATGTGGCGGCGGGAGCCCCGGCGCCGCATGAGGCTCCTGATGCGGCGAGCGATGTGACGCCCGATCAGAGCGGCGGGTTTGCTTCGGACGCGGCCGACAGCATGGTCTCCGATGCAGATGACGATGCGCGGAATTCGAGTCGGCCTGAGGCCTCCATGCCTATTTTCATGCCGCTGGACGAGCCTGCTGCACTACATGACCCGGCCGCGGCCGCGGCTGCGGCGGCGCAGGCGGATGCCCGGGCGCGGCGAGATGGCGACGACTTCGCTGGTTTGACAGGTTTGCAGCGCGCACACAATGCGCAGTTCCCGCAGCCTGATGCTATCGGCAGCGATGCCGATGGAGCTGCCGCCAACAAGCTGGACAACGATTTGGACGGCGATTTGGACCGTGGCTTGGCACGTCTCGATCCGCTGGCCGTGCGGCCGAGAATCTCCAGCCGAATTTTGTGCGTGGCGTTTGCGCTGCTGTTCGCGATATTGGCAGCAGGCGCGTGGTGGCTGGGCGTGTGCACCATGAACGGCCAGAATTACGACGAAACCGTATACACCGATCTGGGCGGCTTCATCGCCTCTTGGCTTCGCCCGGTGACCGATGCGTTCACCAACTCGAAACTCGTGATTGCTCTCAGCGTCGCCGTAATCGCCGCCGCGGCGCTGGTGGCTGCTGTGCGCCGGCGCTGGTGGCTGCTCGGGCAGCTGGCCGTGATCGGCGCGCTGTTCTGGGCCGTGCATTACCTGAAATATCTCCTGCCGCGCCCCTTCATCGGCGACATCGTTTCCAGCCAGAAAAACTCTGCTCCTTCAGGGCATACGCTGTTGGCCGCGGCGGCCGGGATACTGCTGCTTATCGCGGTCGCCCGCGCATGGCGGGCGTTGGCCGCGGTGCTGTCCTGCCTGTACGCGGTGCTGGTGGGCCTGTCCGTGATAGTGGGCGGCTGGCACCGTCCGACCGATGTCGTCATGGCGATTCTGCTCGCCGGGGCAGTCGGTCTGCTGGTGCTCGCATGCACACGGGCGTCCGGCATGGACGCGCCGGGGGAACGGGCCTCATCGCCCAGCGTGCAGATCGTCGCCAGTGTCATGATCACGCTCGGCGTGCTTGGCGGCCTGTATGCTGGCTACATCATCTGGCAGATCGAGCCCGGACTGGCGCTGAGCGAACGCTGGATCCACGACGGGGCCGTCGCTTCGGCGCTTGTGCTTATCGCGGCATCCAGCGCGTTGGTGTTTGGTCTGACGCTCGTCATGCGTCAGCTGACCGCATCCCCGCTTTCGAAGTTTGGGCTCGTGGGTGCGCCGCCTGCACCTCCTGAACTGCCATTATCGAGGGAATGACCAGTGAGGCAACCGCCAAAACATCAGGGCGGCACACACCGGATTTGGCGCTTCGACATACCGCATGCGTATGATGGCGTTCCGAATGACAGAAGAAGGAGGGGCAATGGCAAACGGCACCAAGCTCGTCATCGTCGAATCCCCGACCAAGGCCAAGAAGATCGGCGGGTATCTCGGCAAAGGCTATACCGTGATGGCATCGGTGGGCCATATCCGCGATCTCGCCCAGCCCAGTCAGGTCCCCGCCGCCCAAAAAGCCAAGTTCGGTAAATTCGGCGTCGATGTGGACGACGGATTTGCACCGTATTACATCGTGGGCTCCGACAAGAAGAAAACCGTATCCGATCTGCGTGCCGCGCTCAAAGGCGCCGACGAGCTCTACCTCGCCACCGATGAGGATCGCGAGGGCGAAGCCATCGCCTGGCACCTCGTGCAGACGCTCAAGCCTAAAGTCCCCGTCAGGCGCATGGTCTTCCATGAGATCACCCCGGAAGCCATCAAGGCGTCGCTGCGCGAAACCCGCGATGTGGATGACCATATGGTCGACGCGCAGGAGACGCGCCGCGTGCTCGACCGGCTCTACGGCTACGAGCTTTCCCCGGTGCTCTGGCGCAAAGTCGGCCCCGGGTTGTCCGCAGGACGCGTGCAGTCCGTCGCCACACGGCTGATCGTCGAACGCGAGCGCGAACGCATGGCGTTCGTGAAGGCCGCGTATTGGGATGTCACTGCCATGCTCGGCGCGCCGAGCGTTCAGGGCGATGCCGTCGATTTCGCCTCTAGGCTCGTATCGCTGGGCGGCAAGCGGCTGGCCGCTTCGAAGGACTTTGGCGATGACGGCAAACTCACGCCTGCCGGGTTCAAAGACAACGTCTGCCAGCTGGACGAGGCCGGTGCGACAGCGTTGGCGAAAACGCTCCAAGACGCCATATTCACAGTGGTGTCGAACGAATCAAAACCATATCGCCGCCGCCCGTTGCCGCCATTCACCACGTCGACACTGCAGCAGACTGCCGGTAACCGGCTTTCGATGAGTTCGCGCCAGACCATGCGCGCCGCGCAAGGGCTGTACGAGAACGGCTACATCACGTATATGCGCACGGATTCGGTGACCTTATCGCAGGAAGCCATTTCCGCCGCCCGCGATGCCGTCCAATTCCACTTCGGCGCGTCGTATCTGGCCGACAAGCCCAAGCAGTATGCCACGAAGACCGCAGGCGCGCAGGAGGCCCACGAATGCATCCGGCCCGCCGGTTCGCGTTTCCGCGATCCGAAAGAAGTGGCGGGGAAGGTGCCCTCGGACCAGCTCAGGCTTTACACGCTGATCTGGCAGCGCACGCTGGCTTCGCAGATGGCCGATGCAACCGGCTCGACCGCAACCGTCAGGTTTTCCGCTGCTGCAGGCAGGCAAGGCGAGGCGATTTTCCAAGCGTCCGGTACGGTTATTGAATTCCTCGGGTTCCTCAGGGCGATGTCGGGCCGTTTCGGCTCCGGTGCTGGCGGCGGCGCACCACAGTCGGCGCACGCTGCCGAGGCGAAAACCGATGCGCAGGACGCAGGCGGGAACCTGCGCGCAACGGCCGATGATAACGAGTCCCTGCCGCCGATGAAGGTCGGCGACGAGCTGCACGCTTCGCAGGTGGGCGCCGACGGGCACGAGACTCAGCCGCCCGCCCGCTACACCGAGGCCTCGCTGGTCAAAACGCTTGAGGCCAAGGAGATCGGCAGGCCTTCGACCTATGCGAGCATCATCTCGACGATCATCGACCGCGGCTATATCTATGAGCGCGGCAGGGCGCTGATCCCGTCTTGGCTGGCGTTCGCGGTCACGAAGCTGCTTGAGACGAAATTCCCCAAGTATGTGGACTACGAGTTCACCGCCGATATGGAGAACGGACTCGACCAGATCGCGCATGGCAAGGAAACCGGCAGGGAATGGCTGACGCGGTTCTATTTCGGTTTCGGCGAAGGGTCGGCGAAGAGCGTGGCCGAAGCCCATGAAGGGTTGCAGCAGCAGGTCGCGCAGCTGGGCGAGATCGACGCACGGGCCATCAATACCATCGACATCGGCGACGGTCTGCATGTGCGCGTCGGGCGTTACGGCCCGTATCTCGAGGATATGAACCAAAGCGACGGCGACGGCAATCCCAAGCGGGCCTCGCTGCCCGACACCATGGCGCCCGACGAGTTGACCGTCGAAGCTGGACACGAGCTGATCGAGCACAATTCCTCTGGTCCGCGCGAACTCGGCAAAGATCCGGCGACCGGCGGCACTGTCGAAGTGCGCAACGGCCGGTTCGGGCCATACGTGGCGTTGGTCGCGGCCGACAGTGGGACGACGGGTGCCGGCCCTGACACGGCTAAAGCTGCGGGCTCTACGGCGAAAAAGACCACGAAAAAGGCGGTGCAGACGGCCGCCCGACCCAAGATGGCATCGCTGTTCAAGTCGATGAGCCCGGACACGCTGAGCCTTGAAGACGCGCTGAAACTCCTCAGTCTGCCACGCGAAGTCGGCACGATCGAGGAGACCAACGCCGAGACCGGCGAGGTTTCGCAGGCGACGGTGGCGGCCAGCAATGGGCGTTACGGCCCGTATCTAACCAAAACCAGCGCTGACGGCAAAAGCGAAACGCGTTCGCTGGGCAGCGAGGATGAGATCTTCACCGTCGATATCGCCCAGGCCAAGGCGCTTTTCGACCAGCCCAAATATGGCCGCGGGCGCGGCCGGGGCGCTGCCAAGCCGCCGTTGCGCGAGCTTGGGGCGGATCCGGAGACCGGCAAGAACGTGACGATCAAAGATGGGTTCTACGGAGCGTATATCACCGATGGCGAAACGAACAGGACCCTGCCCAAGCAGTACACGCCCGAATCGATCGAGCCGGCTGAAGCTTTGCGGCTGCTCGCCGAGAAGCGCGCCGCCGGGCCGGTCAAGCGCCGCGGGCGACGCCGCGCCGCGACAACCACGGCAAAGTCGACGTCGAGGAAAGCCAAGGCGAACACAACGGCTGTGAAGAAGACAACCACTTCGAAGACGGCTGCCGCAAAATCCTCTGCCGCGGGGAAATCCAAATCCGCCAAGACCGGCGCAGCCGCTTCGGGCACGCGCAAAAGCGCTGCAGCCAAGGCCCAGTGATGGCGGGGCTGTTCATTTCCTTCGAAGGCGTCGACGGCGCCGGCAAGAGCACGCAGGTGGAGCGGCTACGCCAATACGCCGAATCGCTGGGGCGCGCGGTTACCGTCACGCGCGAGCCGGGCGGCACCGCTCTGGGCCGGGCCATCCGTCAGTTGCTGTTGCACGGGGTGCCGCAGCACGGCCCGGATGCCGTCGAATATGCCAGCTGGGTAGCTGATGCAGACACTGGCAAAGGGACCGGCGGCATCGCCGCGCGCGCGGAGGCGCTGCTCTTCGCCGCCGACCGCGCGCAGCATGTCGCCCAGGTGATTCGCCCGGCATTGCTGCACGGCGGCATCGTCATCAGCGACCGCTATCTGGATTCCTCGCTCGCCTACCAGGCAGGCGGGCGCGAGCTGACAGACGAGGCGGTGCGGCGGCTCAATGTGTGGGCGAGTGCCTCGCTGTTGCCTGCACGCACCTATCTGCTGGATATGGATCCGGCGCTTTCGCACAGTCGGCTTACCCATGGCGCGGATCGCATGGAGGCCGCGGGCGCGGCATTCCAACAACGTACCCGGCAGGCTTTTCTGGAGCTTGCCCGCGAGGAGCCACAGCGGTTCAGGGTTATCGATGCCGCGCGACCCGTTGCGGCGGTCTGGCAGGAGATCAAAACCGATTTCGATGCTCTGCTGGCTAGCGGCCCGGTTCTGGACGGGGAACCGGCGTCGGTAGGTTCGGCCACGGGCGACGGCGTTGCTGTGACCGATGATGTCAGCAACGGCGGCGGCAGTGACGACGAATCGCAGAAGGGCTCGAGATGAGCGTCTGGAACTCGATCATCGGCCAGCAGCGCATTGTCGATCAGCTTTCCGCCATCGCCGCTGGAGATATGAGAGCTGTCGCCCAATCATGGCTTATCTGCGGGCCTCCCGGCTCGGGCCGCTCGAATATCGCTCGTGCGTTCGCCGCGGCGCTGGAAAGCCCTGATCATGGTCTGGGCGTGGAACCGACGCGGGCTGCTTCGCAAGTGCTTGCCGGAACGCACCCGGATGTGACGATTCTGGCGACCGATAAGGTGACCATCGGCATCGATGAGGTGCGCGGCCTGATAGAAACCGCCGAACAGACGCCGAGCACTGCGCCATGGCGCATTATCATCATCGAAGACGTCGACCGCATGCTCGAGCGCACGACGAATGTGCTGCTCAAAGAGATCGAGGAACCCAGCCCGCGCACCATCTGGCTCCTGTGCGCTCCGAGCGCGCAGGATGTCCTGCCCACGATCCGTTCGCGCACTCGCATCGTCAATCTCGCTGTGCCGTCGGCGTCGGCTGTCGCGGATTTTCTGGTTGCGCAGGATCACATCGAACGCAAGGTTGCAGCTCGGGCCGCTCGGCTGGCCGAAGGCCATATCGGCGTGGCGCGGCTGTATGCGAACAACGATCAGGTGTTGGCTGACCGCGACGAGCTTATCGTTGGAGTCTTAGGCCTAGAACGCGCTTCCGACGCCGTGCTGTTGGCGGCGAACCTGATCGAGAACGCGCAGTCCCAGGCGCAGCAGGATGTGCAGCGCCAGGCCGAGGAACGCGAGGTGCAGTTCCGCCGTCTCAACGGGTTGGGAGCAAAGGATCGCATCCCTCCCAAACTGCGCGGGGCCTTCAATGCGATCGGCAAAAAAGACGTGCTCAAACGTCAGAGCACGCGCCGAAGCCGCGACATATTGGATCGCGCGCTCAACTCGGTCGCCAGCGTCTACCGCGATGTCGCCATACTGCAGAACAATGCGGAAGACGCGGCAGGGCTCATCAACTTGGAGAACCGCACGCCCATCACCGAGCTGTCCGCCCATCTCACGCGCGTCGACGCGGTGCAATGCCTCGAGGAGATCGCTGTCGCTCGGCGCAGGCTCGCCGGCAACGGCAACCCGGCCCTCGTCTTCGAAGCCCTGTTCTGCGCGCTGATGGCCCGGTAGCGGTCCACGCCTTTTTATCGAGGCAAAATATGCGGTCCGCTCAGCCCGGATCGATGCCGGGGAATTCCATGTCGCTGCTGCCGAAGCGCGGGGTCGCTGTTGACTGGCGCTCGATGAGCTGCGGAGAGAATGCGGTATGGGAGGGGAGCCAGCGTTTGCCCGTCGGTCCCTTGTGCATCAGACGCAGGGTCGCCTTGACTATCGGTGCGATCGGCGGGCGCAGCGAGCTTAAGCTGGGATGCAGGGCCTGTGCCATCGTGGAATCTCCTGCGCCGATGATGCAGACCTCGTCAGGAACATGCACCCCCAATTCGTGCAGGGCGATCAACGCGCCTGCGGCTATGGCGTCGCTGGAGCAGATGATGGAATCGGGCCGTCTGCCCCGCGCCGTGAAAAGTGCCATGGCGTCATCGTATCCGCGTGTGACGGTGCTCGGGCCGAATGTTGTCCAGGCTGGTTCGCTGTCCATATTGCGCATGCTCATCGACGTCTGAAAAGTCATGTACCGTTCCGCGGCGTCGTCCGAATCGACGGTGTCGCCGAAGAAAGCCACGGCGCCCGCATTATGCGCCGAAAGATGGTCGAGCGCGATCTGCATTGCGGCGCTTTGGTCTATGCCCACCCAGCTGATGCGGGAGGAGATGACCGGCCCGGATATCTGCACGATAGGCATGGTCCGGGCGAGAGCTTCCAGCTCGGGGTCGGGTTGCGCATCGTCAGGAGGGACGATGACCAGGCCGTCGACTTTCCGGGTGGCCATGGCGGCAATGCGGTCATGCTGGGTCTGGGCATCGGGGCCGATGCCCACGAGCAGCTGGAGGCCTGCGTGTTCGATGGCCGGCTCCAGCTCTGCCAGCAGCTCGGCCGCGAAAGCCTGGTGCGGATCAGGCAGAATCAGCCCGAGAAGATGAGTCACATTGCTGCGCAATGTGCTTGCGGCGTTGTTGGCGGAGTAATGCAGTGCATCCGCGGCTTTGAGCACGCGCCGGGCGATGCCGTCGTTCTGCGCACGCTGCCCGTTGATCACGCGCGACACCGTCGCCGTCGACACTCCGGCCATGGCGGCGACGTCGGTGATTGAGGCGTGTGAGACGGGCGTCGTCGAATCGGATATCATTCCTGCTCCCAACGTGATGGTGTCCTTGGACTCGACCTGTCCGTCCGCAGGTGCATGCCGTGCAGGCGGACAGGTCGATGGGGTCCATATTGGCAGGGTACTCGTTTTCAACAAACGCGGCATTGCGGGCCGCAATTCGGATTGCCGCCGGTTGTTGCCGGGAATAGTCGCCAAAGCCCATGATACACGTAGTCGACGAGAGATCAGAAAACGTTTACCGTTTATAGCAAGCCGATTTTAGGTGTATACTCAGAGACATTGGAGAACACTCCGATGGCAAGCACAGATGCGGGTACCATCTGCAGCGCGGCGACGAGAATGGACAATGATTCGTTTTTCCCGGCTCGGCGTTGCGGAAAGGCACAACCCTAAGAGGTGTCATAGGCATATCGGGAAGGCTGGCAGCGGCTGCCTTGCTTTCCCGGGATCAGGTCGTGCAGCCATCGAAGGCGAACGCCAATTCGCGCCGGGCAGGAGCCCGGCCGGACACAGAATGCGCGCTGATGCGACACGCGGCGTGCACTGAATGGAGAAAGGACGTACATATGGCCGCTGACATCGATGGATTCCTGCCTGATAGCTCGTTCCTGCTGGATGTTGAAGCCAAGGATTGGAAAGATGCCATCCGCTTGGCGGGCGACGGCTTGGTTGCTTCAGGATTCACTACGCAGGCCTATACCGAGGAGATGATCGGCGCCGTCGAGAAAATGGGGCCGTATATCGTCATCGCCCCGGGCATGGCGCTCGCCCATTCCCGGCCGTCGGATGCTGTGCTGCACACCGGACTGAGCTGGGTGCGATTGAGCACGCCAGTGGAGTTCGGCAACAAGCGCAATGATCCGGTGTCACTGGTGATCGGCTTGGCAGGCCGCGATGAGAATGAACACATCGTCGTGATGTCGGCGATCGCATCGGCCCTGTCAAATGCGGAAAAGACCGCGCGACTGGCCACGGCCTCGACGCCTGATGACATTCGCGCCATCTTGGAATCCTGATTGCCATTCGGCGGGGCGCTACCGCTGAAACATCTGCCGTCTCGGTCCGGCCCGGCCGCCCGAGCAAACAAAATCAATAGAAGAACCACGAGAGAATTGAGCAACTATGAACATCCTATGCGTATGCGGCAACGGCATCGGCACGTCGGTGCTGCTGAAGATCAATACCGAATCCGTTGCCTCGGATCTGGGCATGGACGTCACTGTCACGACATCC
>NZ_JALCCV010000031.1 GCF_022640935.1 Bifidobacterium sp. | reverse complement strand
ATACCTAGTGAAGTTGCTCCACTCCGGATCATCGCAAGGCAAAAGAATCGTCTTGTCCTTGAATACATCTTGATCATAGTCAAGATATGCATTCATCTCTTTTTCAATGTCTGCATACTGGGTATAAAACTCGTCGCTCTTTGCCTGCTTTGCTGCTCCAAGATTCTCATTGGCCATACATGCATAGTATGCCAGACAGGGAACCAACCTATCCTTAAATCATAAATTCATGTCGCCACGGGCATCATCATTATCTTTATTTGATGAGCTTTCCGCATCTCTGTCCGTGAGTATCGGCGGGTCCACGCGTCCGCCCCCATCCCTGGCGATGGCCTCGGCATCGTGCATCAGCTTCCAGGCGCCGTCGAGCTGGCGATAGCACTTCTCAAGCTCACGCCTCACCTGCCGGAGTTCCTCGACCGTGACCAGATCCTCCTCGTTGCACTTCCTGGCGATCTGATTGACGTTGATCCCGATCCGGTTGACCTGCGCGGTCACCTTGGTGAAGTCGAACGGCGCCTCGATGGCCACATACCGTCCCTTCAACAGCATCGTACGCGCATACGCGTTCCATCCCAGCGGAAACACGCTGCTGGCCCTCTCCAGCCGACAGCTCCGATACCGCCGACGATGGTCAGACTGATTCTGACCATCTCCAGGATGTTCTTGGTCTCGGGGTGCAGGTCCCAAATCATTGATCCCAGGAACCTGTAGCATATCCCAATAAAGGTGACTGCCGCCAAAAACACCCACAAAGCTATGAAGCCGAGGAGTGCCAACTTTTCACCTAAACTGGCATCTTCCCATTTGTTCCTTCTCGACTTATGTTTTTGTGCCATGTTCCCTGTTCTTACCTCGCCTTGACGACACAGAGTTCGTCCCACCTGGTGGTGCCTCGGTTGCTGAGCCGCTGTCGTTTCATGTTCCACTTCGCGCCGGTTTCCTGTTTGGAGCGGCCTTTGCCTTTGATACCGGCCCATCCGATACCGACGCTTTGAGTGCCGAATTTCCGATTGGCTTGGTCTAGGACCATGCCCAGGCCTTTGTCCCTTCTGGCGTCCATGCCGTCGAAGGTTGTGTATGAATCGGCGTCGGTGAGGTTGACGAGCATGACCCCGGCCCGCACGTATTTGGCGTGTGGGTCGATCATGTGGCGGAGTCTCGCCGCGGCCGCCCTGGATATCGTCAGGGGGTCGTCGGACGGGTCGGCGAGCACGATACCGCCGCTTCTGGCCTGATACTCCTGACTGTATGAGCTGGTGGCGATGAACACGATGATCACGCCGGTGAGTGAACCCTGGCGTCGGAGGCGCACCGCGGCCTGCTGTGCGTATGTGCTCACTGCCGCCGACAGGTCGGGCAGCCCCGTGATGGGATGGCCGAACATACGGCTGCACATGATCTGCTGTTTCCTGGTTCCGCAGATCGCGTCGAAATCATCGAGCTCGATGGCGGGTACACCCCGGAGTTCCAGGACGGTTCGTTGCAGGAGCACGGAGAAGCGGTGGCGGATCCTCGCCGAATCCGCGCGGGAGAGATCGCCGGCCGTCAGGATGTTCATGGCCTGGAGTTTGCGGGTCAATCGTCGGCCGACGCCCCACACTTCGGACACATCGATCCGGTCGAGCACATCCGGGGACTGGGATCTGAGCGAATCCCAGTCCCCGATGCCTCCGCCCCGGTGCTTGACATAGTGGCTGACGATCTTGGCCAACGTCCTGGTGGGGGCCGTGGCGACGGTCAGTGGGATGCCGACGCCCCTCAGCACCGTCTCTCTCATGAGCCGGCACGCCTCACCGGTGCGCTGCGGGTCATGGAAACCCTGGAGGAAGCATTCGTCGATCGAATAGATCTCCTGTCCGGGCATGATCGCTGCCATCAGGTGCATCATCCTCGCGGACAGCGAGGCGTACAACTCGTAGTTGCTGCTCCTGGCGATCACCCCGTCATGCTCAGCCTGTCCCCTGATCCGGAACCAGGGCTGGCCATTGACGATCCCCAATTGCTTCGCCTCGCGGCTGCGCGCGACCACGCAACCGTCGTTGTTGGAGAGCACCACGACGGGACGATGCATGAGGTCCGGGTGGAACACCCGCTCACAGGATGCGTAGAAGCTGTCCGCATCGGCCAGCACGAACGTCCGTCCACCCATCGTCGCCGCCCTTCCTGAGGATGTTCATCCTATCCGCCGGCCACGATGTGCCTTCCGTGATCCGCCGGCCGCGTTTTCGACGAGCCGGGGGAGAAGGACCGCCCTTGGCGGGGCGGACGATGCCCGTCGTTCCACGGCCCGATGGCCGTGAAACTCACCCGGTTGGATGGGTGGGTTTTCCTGCCACCTTCCACTCTGGCACAACCCGCTGCGAGTCAAGACGGAGCGTCCCGGCCCACGCCTCACTCCGGCCAGGGGATCGAAAAGCATATCCCCTGGCCTTCGCTCCCCGTGTTCCGAGCCGCACACGTCTTGACTCTCCGCTTCCTGTTGTGCCTCATTCCAGGTGTCAGGAAAACAGTTGACCAGGAAGGAACCGACCATGAAACTCACCACTACCCCGACTCCATACGAAACCCTCAGAACATCCCTGAGAACCGGAGTCCATGAGAACGGCGTGACGAAAACGGTGCAACGGTACAGTGAGCCGCTTCTGCGCGAATGGAGGGACAGTGTCACGAACGGGGACGACATGACCAGCGCCGAAACCCGGCGCCGCCTTGTCGTCGGCATGAGCGAGGTTATTTCAATCCGTGACGCGCTCATCCTCGCCACTCTCAATCCGTCCACGCCGCTTGCGACCTTGGAGTCGATAGCAAGCGAACCCCACATCCCCGAGAACGTGCGGCGCGTCGGTGCGGTGCTCATCGAGGCTTTCGACAATCCGGAACACACCCCCGACGCCGCCGCGATGGCGGCGACGAAGAAGATACTCGTCGCCATGATAGAGGAAACGGGCGGCGAAACCGAGACGGACCGCGAGTATCTGGCACAGCCGTTCGCCGCGCTTTCCTACATCGAATGGTGGGACAATCATGCTCGCGAAGCGATGCGCTACGCCGAAAAGGCACTAGCCGCCGACCCGAACAACACACTCTCCACCATCGTCATCACGGCGTTGAAGCGGAACATCTCACCGGCCTACATCCAATGATGGCGTGGGCGTTCCCGCCCACACGCCGACTCCGGCCGGCCATCGCCGGCCGGACGGTCCGGCGATGGCCGGTAGGCCATGGAGTGATCGCCGCCGCGATCACAGATGCCATCGCGTGTCCTTGCCGGACGGGCATGGCACGCGCCACCAACAGGCGCTTGCCATGAAACAAACACGGGGGAGGACGGCAGAAGACGCCGCCCATATTGCCGCCGCGACGACGCCACGGCGTCATGACGCGCATCCCCCATCCCGCCAAAAACGGGTGGGACGGGGCAGGAAAAGGAGCAGCCTACGGCTGCTTCCTCTCATTTCTTTTTGACCGGTCGGCATTCGCCTTGGATCATATCGCAGTCGCGGAACCCGTCAACGCGACGCACACGAGCAAGCTCGGAGCGTCGCTCATGACGGAACCCGCTTGGTGCGATAACGCTTCGCTTGACCAACCGGCCAAAAAGAAAAAATGTGGGGTTAACCATCATGAACACGACCATCAGGGCGAACAGCATGCAACAGGCACAGAACAGACTGGCACGCATCACAGCAGAGCGTGCGGCAAGCGAACGGGCCGCACGAAGCGAAGCGCATGCGATACCGTTCGGACAACCGAACATCGAGGGACGCGGCGACATCTACAGGCATGTGAAGCAGGAATGGCGACGTGCGTCACGACTGGCCGACGAGGAAGAGCGTGCGGCCGACCGCGTGGACATGCTCGAAATGGTCGAGAAGTTCAAGGAAAACAACGAGCAGTTGCAGGATGTTCGCGTGGTCGGACGCACAAAAAGTGCAAGCGTGGGGGCCGCCACGAGCGTCAACAACCTCGACTATTTCAAAAGCGAGCTAGCCCAGATGATAGCCGACAACGAGGCTGCGAAAGCATGGAACAAGAACCACAAAAACGAAAAGAAACAGACCCACGGGGCGAAAATCACGCAACTGAAAAGAAAAATCGCACACCTGGAACAGATGCAAGAACAAGCCGAATCCGCATCAATCAGCGAGCACAGCCAACAGCTCATCGACAGTGGAGCCGTCACCCAATGGAAGAAGAAACCCGTCTACTACTTCGTAAAAGGACTGCGGAAAGTAGCACTCATCCTCGATGAAAGCGGCAACTTTCAGACGTCGAACCGCTACCCGCCCATGAGCGAGGAAGCACAGCAGCGAGTCGCCGCGCTCATTCGACAGTAGGGGCAAGCAGGGTGTCCGGGAACATTCCCGGACACCTCCACTGCTTTTCGTCTGATGCGTTTTTCCCGCCCCGCACACGGTGCGGGGCACTCAAAGCCACTTGAAATACCAACCAAATAGATCGCTAAGGAAGCAGACCATGCACGTATTAACAGACACTCAAGGCCGACCGTTGAACGGTACCAACTCGTTCGGCGAGCCTATCACCTACGCCGTCACCCGGTTTCGCAATGATGGAACGCTCGCCCTCATGGCTGTGTACGCCAACGCGCAGGGCGACGTGCAAACCTATCCGCTGAGCATCAATCTCGCCGCATACGGGTACTATCCGAGGCCCTCGCACACGTTCATCGACAGCACCTACCTGCACGCCATCAAACCCCTCATCGAGCAGGAACATGTGCGTGTGGATGACACCATCCGATACGGCACGTTCAATGAAAAAGCCGCAGCAATTGAATTCCTCATCCCCGATATTGAAGCGCGGGCTGACGAAAACTGTGAAGATCGGTAATCCGATACGCCTATCAGGAACCAGGAGTGCCCCCACTATTGTGGGGGCACTTTTTTGTATAGGAACGTTACCGGCTCATTTACAATGCAGTCATTGCTGCTCTGGCTCTGCATTCTGTACTGCAACTGTATTCTGCTCTGATTCCACTGGTTCAGTGTCATTCTTTGCAAGCTTGCGGATACCCGCCGATACCAAACGGGATTCAGCAGTATCAAGTCCTAAACCGGCAAGCAGAGCAGTCTGATTCATACCGTGGGAGCGCATCAGCTTTTCACAGGTAGCCGCGATGTCATCGACGTTTACTCGAAGCCGGTTTATGGATTTATCAGCAGCTTTGAGCAGGGTCTTCTTTTCGTTGAGCTGTTGTTCTTCCTGCTCGATAAGCTGCTGGATGTTGGTTGTAGTGGACATGGTATTCATCCTCTTTCCATCACTTTATCTTTCTTATGATAACACGGAATATTACAAATAAAAGGAAATATGAGACCAATAATGAAATTGGTCTGCGCGAAATTTCGCGAAGCTTCGGCGAAGCCGAATCTGGGAGGAGATGGAGTCTCCGACGGAGCAAGCTAAAAGATAGGTTACTACCTATCTACTTGGCACACGAAAGTGTGCAATAATAGACATTGTCATGTCATCCCGGTTCGAACCGGGTCGCTGCGCTGGCGGGAGGTGCTGATGTTGGAAGACAGAGATTTGCATAGCCATGCGCGTGTGCGCCGTGGCAGGTTGCCTAATGGCGAGGCACGATCCCATGTGCTGCGGGTCAAAGTGAGTCGTGAAGAAAGGGATGAGCTGCATCAGAGGGCGGTTGAACTCACAGCAGGGAACATTTCCAAGCTGCTGGTATCAGCAGCTCTATCCATCCAGATACAGGACGCCGACCGCAGAGCGTCAAAAGAGGATATCGATCGCCTGACACAAATGTTGTTCCATTACTCTCGCCAGATAGCGGCCATCGGCAATAATGTGAATCAAATCGCCAAGGCAGTCAATGCAGGTGATCGATATGATATGCAGCTTATGAGAGGCGAGCTGGTCAAACTTACTGCTCTGACCAATGAGGTCAGAGACGTTATTGTCCGAGAGCGAAAGCGAGGAATGTTCCAATGATTCCCAATATAGTTCGCGGCAGCCAGCCAATAGGCCTCATGTCCTATCTTGCAGGACAAGGAAGACACAACGAGCATACCGAACAGCACTTGATCGCCGGAGAGGGAATCGATGCATGGCGGTATGAAGATACCATGCTATCTGCGCAGGATGCACGCGATATCGGAAAACTGCTCGATGATCCGGCCCGTCTGAATAATGTGTCAATCAAGCAAGGACACATCTGGCACTGCTCACTGAGTGTGCCTAAGGAAGATGGCGTGCTGGACGACGATGAATGGAGAAACATAGCGGAGCAATTTCTTCATCGTATGGGTCTGGATGATGCGGACGGCACTAAAGCTCCGATTCGGTGGGCTGCCATTCGTCACGGCCAAAGCCGCGAGGGCAACGATCACATCCACATCGTTGTAAACCTTGTGCGCGAAGACGGCACTAAGGTGTTCCTTCGCCATGACTATCAACGTGCACAGCAAGTATGCCGCGACCTGGAACGAGAATATGCCCTCACGCAAGTAGGCAACGATATAGCTCAATGTGCGACACGCGGCTACAAGGCCGGTGAGTTGGAAGCCCGCGCCCGTCGAAGGGCCAAAGCGAAATTCACTCACGAGAATAATGCACTCGACTGGCGAAAGCTTCCTCCTCAAGAAAAGGCAAGGCTCATCGCGCAACAGCTGCATCATGATCAGCCGCGTGAAGCCCTCGCGCTACGAATCCGCGCTACGGCCGTACGATCGCAGAATGAAGCGGAATTCGTACGCAGACTGCGCGGCCAAGGAGTGCTCATCCGGCCGCGTTTCGCAGCGCACACCACGGACGTTGTGACCGGATATTCCGTGGCTGAGAAGCCTGTGTATGGTGAGAAGCCGATCTGGTATGGAGGAGGCACGGTTGCTCGCGACCTGAGTCTGACCAGGCTGCGTGCAAGCTGCGGATGGACGGATAGTATCATCGCGTCGCAAGAGGCGAGCGATGAATGGCTCGCGGCGTTCAAAGGACGCCGAGTCGTGCATCCGCGAGCCGACGAGCAGGTTGCGCAGCCAAAGGAAGTTGCTGATGCTATTGCGAAGCTGAATGATCGGCTACGCATGATACCTGTCGATGACCGCAGCACATGGGCGCAAGTCGCGCAGGAAACAGCGGGAGCATTGGCTTCCTGGTCGCGTGCCGTTGAGCCGCTGCCCGGGCCAATAGCGCGGGCGGCGATCACGTTGAGCCGAAGCGCCCAGACATATCGCAAACCCGATCCTGCGGCAGTGCATCCACGACACGCTATGTCGGAGGCCGCGCTAGCATTCTCGCTGCTTGCCGTCGGAGGCCGCGGAACGGTTTCATCAGCGATTATGTTCCGTCAGCTTTTCCGGACGACACTTGAAATCAGGGCGGCCATGCAGGCACGCGGCGAAGCCTATCAGGCTCAGTCGCTGCTGCGCGTGCAGGAGCAGGAGTTGATGCAAATCGCAGGACAGCTTCCCTCGGCCGACTACGTGGATGCCCCGAGCGCCGAGGTCTCGGCCGAAAAAGAAAGTCAGGCCGGAGCCAGAGCAAAGACCTACGAGCACGATATTGATGCGATGGTCAATCTGGCGCACGCTACTCCTATCGCTGTGGGCATAGGCGAAGGATCAGTCGCTGCACGCGGGAGAAGCCAAATTTTGGCACCTGATGGAACAGAAAACCAACCAGAAAGATAATTAAGGAGATCATCATGGCAGTAGAAGCAGCCGACGATCAGGAAATCTTCGAGCAGGTCAAAGCGCCCCTACGTTCAGCGGCCACCCTCGCAGGCATGGGAATAAGCAATGCAGCGAGCAGCAGCACCGCTGACGCCGTAAACAGGCGCAATCGCGATGTGCGGCAGATTGCAGAAGTGCGAAGTCGGGAACAGGCAATGCTGGACGCCAGCAAGGCCAATCTGGAACCGGTTTTTGATGCGGACTGGGTTGATCGTGCATCAACCCGTGAGGTTGCCGCCCGCTATCAGGAGGCGATGGCATGGCAGGGGCGCGATCCTCGTCTCGATGAAGCTGCGGCGCATATCCGGGATGTTGTGCGCGATCGGTATGGCGTTGACATCGCGACCCTTGACCGCGAAACTCTGGAACAAGCTATTACCCACGGCGAAATCGATCATGGGGATGCCGTGCAGGCTGGACTTCAGGAGGATAATGAACGCGACGCCGCAGGCAACCTGATGAACCAGGCCGACCAACTGGATGCCCAGTCAGCGGAATCCGACGACCCGCAGACAAGTCAGGATCTATCTGAAGCAGCCGAAGAGATGGGCGAAGAGGGCGTTGTCGCTTTCGATAGTGCCGAACGACTGCAACATGAAGCACAACGGCTGACAAAGGCGGCTCTTGACGACCATCAGGTAGAGGACGCGATGCGAATCGAAATCTCTCATGCCCAGCCAGTGAATGAAACAGTCCGCGCCAGCAAACCCGTGTCTAAGAAGAAAGGAAAAGCCAAAGGCTTTTCCAAAGGCAGAATTCGCACGCGCGGTGCAGGACCTGTACGCTGACTACTGCTCCATTACCATGTACGGCTCGTCATTCCGCTCATCCCGAAAGCGGCCCTTGGGCGGAATGGCACAGGGCAGCGGCTCGTCGTAGCCACATTTGGTTTCGGACTCCGCGAAAGGGCCGGACGGACTCATCAGCCGATCCATCGTCGGATCGCAGAAATCCCGCCACCAGACCGCCATCGCATCGCCCTTGTCCGTACGGCTACGCTCCCAGACGCGCCATAGCTCCGTGATGCGCGACAACGCCTCGGGGCAGTTGTACCAGTCGGCACGCCATTTACGCTCGGAAGTCCCGCAGCGCCGCTTGTACATGTGGCGCAGCCACCGGTAGAAGAAATCGTAAGCATTCGCGAATACCGCAGTTTTCTTAGATTTGGATTCGCCTGGATGCCTGGCAGTGCCTTCGTGCAGCGATTCGTGCAGCAGCTCGGACATCTCGTCTTGCAATGATCCGCTCATGCCTCGTCCCCGGTTCCATTGGCGTCGTTGATCGATGCCTGTATGGCGTCGGCGTCAGCCCGCCGCATCCAAGGCATCGTCTTGAGCAGCACTGGCCTGTTTCCGGACGATAGCAGCAATTCCCGGCCTCGTGGCAAAGATGCCAGATCGTCGATCGAGAGAATCGTATCGCGAGAATTGGAAACGTTCGATGACGAGTGCCCCTGCTGGAAGCCGACCTGCCGCTGCCGATACTCGTACTCGCCAACCAGACCGCTCATATCGCGCAGGAAACCCTCTTCCCGGACTCCGCCCATGTAAAGACTCATATTGGCCGCAGACCAGAGTTTCTTCATACCAGCGGCCCCCCAGACGCCCTCGCCCTGCGACCAGGATTGCAGGAACGTCTCGATGATGATGCCCCGCGAGCCATAATGCGAATAGAGGTCGGGCAGGTCGCGCCAACGGCAGACATTCGCCGCTTCATCCAAAACATTCAGCATCGGCTTTTGCAAGCGTCCCCCCGGCAGCGTTCGAGCGTAGGCCTCGGCCGCCTCAGTAACCGCTGCGGTAAGCGCCAGCGTCAACGCCCCGGCGCTGCCTTCGCCTTCACGACTCATTGAGCAGAGCGTGTCGTCTGATCTCACGAACGCAGCAGCGTCAAAACATGGCAGCGTTCCCTCGGCCGGAGGGTTGACCCAGCGCATCGCGCGACGGTTCGTCAGCACACGGCACAATCGCATCGCGGTCGCATACACCCCTTGGCGCTGCTTGTCCGGAGCGTCGATATCCGCTTCAAGACCGTCGGCAATCTGCTCATACTCGTGTTCTATCAGAATATCGACAGGTCTGCGGTCATTAGGATGTGTCAGCCAATGCCAAATACGGGTAATGGGCAGGCCGTCCAACGCGGCAGCGAGCAGCAGCGCACTGACGAGATTCTGACCGGCGGAATCGAAGAACGCATCTTTCCGCGCATCAGGATCAGTGGTCGCAGCCATGAAATAGCCGGCCAATTTATCGGCTTTTGTTTCATCGGTGACATACGACAATGGGTTCCACCACCAGGTCTGCGGCTCATCGCAGACCTGCTGCGGGTCGAAGGCCCACACTGTGCCCTTGCATGAACGCGGGCCTCGTACCGCATCAATGATATCCCGCTTGTTGGAAGTGGCCAGCACCGGCCCTGGCGCATCGAGGATCGAAGGGATGACCAAACATGTCGTCTTGCCGGTACGAGGCCCGGCGATGGCGATAAGCAAATCCTCCCACGTCATGTACACCTTTGCGCCGGAGGCCACGAGTCGGCCGAGCACGATTCCCGGCGTATCCGCCTGCACACCGAGCCGTTTCGCTACTTCGGCCGCATGCCGTTCACGCAGCGACTCGATGTCACGGCCGACGCCCATATGCTTCGCGGCATCATCTACGCGCGAGCGGCCACGTCGCCTTTGCGCGTAGAACCAGAATCCGGCGGCTACCACACCGCACATCGCCACGGCCACAAGTCCGACTGCGATCCAGCCGTAGAAACCCGGCCAAGTCAGACTGCGGTCGGCTAGGCCGAATGCCACTCTATAGGGGTTCGTCATCGGCGGAGCCGCATGGGTTTTGAGCAATGTGCCCAGCCACCAGCCGCACCAGGCTAACGCCAGCGCCAGCAATGCAATGGCGACGCCGCCAAAAATCAGGATATTCTGATCGCTCAGGCCGTTCGGCTGCTTGCGTCGGTTATTCGTTGCCATCAGATTGTGGCTCCTACGTCGGGAGCATGCCATAATGCATTCGTGTCATTGACATGCTCCTCTAGCTCCGTGAGATCGAGGTGGAATGGGATGCCCGGCCGCCCGCCGACCTTGACGAGGAATTTTCCACGTCCGGGAGGCGCGATCTCGCGGCCTAGGCGGGCGTCCCAGGAGGGAGGGTCTTGCCATGATGTCAATAGCTTGGTTTCCGCGTTGCTGACGCGCACTGCCGAATTGAGCAGCGGCATCTCATTGTCGGGCAGGCCGCCGCAGATCACCATGCCGGAGCGTTCGATGAATCCCCGGGCTTTATACCGGTCAGCTTCTACCGGCAGCGACATCAGGTCATGTATCGTGTGGGTGATGAGGGCCTGACCGACGCCAAACGAACGGTTGAGTCGTGTCACCTGATCGACCCTATCCACCATGCCGGAGCCAGAGCGCAGAGCGCTCCACAGCTCATCGAGCACCAGGAAATAATGCCTGAGCTTTTCCAAGCCTGCCTCTGCCAGAATGTGATTCGCATCTACTGAGCAGAATCCCGCGTCCCAGCAGGCCATAAGCGCGGCCGCCCGCTGATCCTGGTCGGCTTCGTTAATGGAGGAGAGGTCAAAGGCGACCGGCCGCGTGGGATCCATCTGCTCGCTGGTTTGCCGCGAGAACAAATCGCCCATAGCGCCGTCGCCGGAGAGTTCGATTAAAGAGGATTCGAGATTTTCGGTTATCTCCCGATATCGTTCGTCGCTGCCCCGATCCAGCGCGACATTTCGCACCGCCTGCGGAGCAGAGCGCAGCACGTCGAGCAGATCACGCATCGTAGGCGGCTTGATGCCGAAACGATCGTCCAGCACGCGCAGCGCACGGTCGATGATGGTGCCTTCCCGTTCGGTGGGCTTGCTGCCACGGGATATCGTGATAAGCGCCCGCACCATGTTTCGCCGCCGCGAGTGGATGATGGTATGCAGCTCGTCGCGCCGCTCGCCGGAAAGACGGTTCAGTGAGTTCAGCGTGCCGCCGGGATCTAGCACATTGATGGAGCCGACGCCCGGCCCGATGCGAATCACTTGTCCGCCCAGCGCCCGCACGACATTGACGTGCTCGGCCTTGACATCACCAAGAAACATGGTGATGATGCCCTGGTAGGCGTAGCCGAGTGCCCAGCGGCGTACTACGGTTGATTTCCCTAGTCCTGGCAGGCCTATGATCGAGGCTGAAGGGTTGGATATCAAGTGGGCGCGTTGGAACCAGTTGATGGGGTCGCAGCACAGCGTCGATCCCGTGAATAGGTGGCGTCCCATCGGCACGCCGATCAGCGGCGTTCCTGCACCGACGGTGAACGGCCACAGGCCGCACGTCTGCATTGTGCTGCCACGGTATTCGGTGGGGGCCTGTATGACGGTGTTCCAGCCTCCCGCTGGCCCTCCATAGCCGCGATATCCTAGTATGCCTTTGCTTACGCTGCTCATCTGGCTCTCCTCAGGTTAAAGCTTGTCGGAATATTCGGCCGGGACAGCGGTGAACTGTCTCATGTTCAGCCCTAGCGGCAAGGCGGCGGCGAAGGCGCTATCCTGGCTGCCGTAGACCGGCCTGAGCCTGATGCGTGCTGCGGAGCCTAGCGCCTCGACGGAGGCCATGACATCGGCCTTGTCGGATGCTTCACCCATCGTGACTGTGACGAGGCACGAGAAGTTCGCCAGTCCGGCACCGCTGGCTTCCTCGCTCGCGGTCTGGTCGGCGGCGCGTTTGCGCCTTTTAAGCCGTTCCGGCGGTTTTTTCATGCTGTTGACCGCGTAATCGGCCGCATTGACGTCGGAATCAATCACATCAGGCGTCTTGTCGGCCGGGACGGGACGATACAGCCAGGTGACCCGTTTGCGTAGCACGTTGGATTGCGGGGACAGCAATCTGGTGAGGATGTTGGATTGCACCAGTCCGCGCGGTGCAGTAGTCATTTCCCATGTCACCGACCTGCCAGAATCATGCCGATAGTCAGACCAGCTTGACTGGCTTGCCATAGGGCCGCAATTATCCCATTGAAGGTCTATCGGCTGACCATAGGCTGCCGCCTCGTCAAAGGAAGCCGCTGTCGCCGGGTCATAGGCGATACGCACATAACGGCATAATTCCTGAGCGGTCAATGGGATGCATGCGCCTGCGCCAGTCTGCTGGATTTTCTGGCACAGATACGTAATCCGAGTCGCGATCTCCCCCATCATTTCCTGCTCGCGGCGGCGACGCCCTCCACGGCGCGATCGGTCGGTATACGAGAAGGCGAGATAGGCTTTCACTGCGCTGCTGCCCTGCGGGTATGTCGCCACAATGTCATTGAGTACCTTGACCGAGAACGAAGCCGCAGTCGAATCCTGGTTGCTCAGCACCTCCTGACGAAGTTGCAGGGGGTTCGCGGGCAAGGTCTCTATTGTTGCCGAGAAGTGAGTGAGGCCGGGTTCATCCGCCATATCGGCCTGAAGCTGTCCCCACCGGGCCACCCACGTATCAATCTGCTCCTGATCGACCAAATCCTCGCCTGCGGGCGACGCTTCCAACACGATCGTGTAGGTATGCTGCCTAGGCACCCGCAGTAAGGCAAACGGCCGATCTGTGCCATCATGCCCTTCCGACAAGCTTGATTTCGCCAGAATGCCTGGAAGCAGCACCGACCCGAAGGGACTGTATCCTAATGCTCCCGCTCTATACATGTTTTCCTTCTTCCTTTGGCTCCGCCACCAGCCAAACGCTACGACGAGCTTCGATCCGAGGCTTTTTCCGTACTTGTCACGGCGGCTTATCAATGCCACTATGCCGATATCGATTGCGAACACAGCTATGGCCGTGATCCAGTCATTAGCGAAAACAAACGGCAACGCGACGAAAATGCCAATGAAGAACAATGCCGATCCAAGCGTGCCGATGCCCGGTATGATGCCCGGCGTCGTCGGCTGAATCCAATTGCCGTATGTCCGTGGTGCCGCAGCCTTATCTTTATCGTTCATCTCACTTACTCCCACTGACTTGCTTTGCACCTGATGCTGACTGCTCCTCGGAATGGGATACCCCCTGAGAAGAGGGCGAACCCGAGGGGGATGCCCCGCCGGAATTGGAGACTGCCGTGGCTCCCGCCGGAGAGGACGAGCCGCCCGCCGACTGATCTTCGGCAATGTTTTGCACCGCTCCCTTGGCTTTTTGCGCCACTTGCACGGCTCCGGCGGCAGCTACACCCACTGGGCCTGCGGCAGCACCAGCTCCGGCGGCAGCCCCCGAGGATGCGCCCGCGCCAGACGCCGCAGCAGAGCCGCCTGACGGAGCCGCCGCTGCTTGCGACGCCCCTGACGTTGAGGATGCGCCCGCGCCAGACGGCTTTGAGGAGCCGCTGCGAGCGAGCATCATTGCGCCAGAGGGCAACGCTGCGGCCGCTCCCCCGCCGGAGCCGCCGGAGGCCATCGATGATACGGCAGGAACAGCGAATTTCATCAGCGCAGGCAGGGCGATAATCGCCATCACCATAAAGGAGAATCCTACAAGCACACCGCTGATGTTGCCTTCCGTAGATCCAAAGGCCTTGCCAGAGATCATCCAGAAGCACGTCGCATAAATGATCGATGCTGCGGGCTTGTACAGGATGAACGCGGCAATCCAGCCGAGGGAGCGGTGATACCATTGCATGCCCCAATCGGTATTGGTATTGGCCGATGCCAAAGGCAGCACGCCGGTCATGACCACCAGAAGGCCGGAACGGAAAATCATCAGAATGATCTGAACAATCGAGGCGATCAGACAAAACAGCCCAATGACGATGACTGTGATGGCACCGCCTGGCATCGAGGCAGAGAACACCAGCGACTTTGTAACCGCCGTGCCAAAGTCGCTATCCGCTGCCGAATTGATGATCCATGTCGAGAAAGCGTCGCCGAGCTTCAGGGCCGCTTGAATGATAGTGGTTCCTGCGCCCGCCACGACGACGAGGCGCAGGATTGCCTGAAGCGTATCCTGCCCCGGCTCAGCCCGCTGCTGCCATAATAGACGGCACATGCCGATGATGATGGACAGCACAGCCGCGACCATCATGTAATACCACAGATGATTCTGTAATTTGGCGACCACGCCGCCGACATTCGTCGGCCCGGTTGCCAGTACAGCTGAGACCAAACCGCTGGAGGCTGAAATGATGACCACCGCGACCAGAATCATCCCCAGTCGGCCGAGGCCTTCGCTGGCATCGCCGCGACGAGATTGCATAGCGAATCTCACGGCTAAAATGATGATGGAGATGCCCGCTATGGCGAACGCGATCCATTTGGCGTACCCGAGAATCTGCGAAAGCCCTGTAACATCATCAGGCATCGCCGCCGCAGCGGCATCGGTTCCAGAAACATCAGGGGTCGGCACGTTCATCCACATCGTCGCGAAGTTTTTGGTGGCGTTCGCCACCGCATCGCTGACAAGGTTCGCGAAGATATCGAAGATGCCGCCAATGAGCTTTCCCACGCCGCTTTTCAGCAGATCGGCCGGTGAATGGCTTGAGAACCAGCTGCCGACATCATCCATCCAACCAGGCATAGCTAACCTACTTCCCCTCGTTCCATACGACGTATCCGGACAGGCTGCTGATGACGCTTGACGTAATGGGAGCCTCGGATTCTGAGCGCAGCTTCCAATCGCCATCAGACCACACGAGGTGATAGACGATGCTCATATCGATGCTTTGCCCCATCGATGTGCCTCGATAAGCGAGATCGACGACTGCGTGGGACGCATCGTATTCAAGCACGCGGAACCCGCCCATCTCTGCACGCGAATCCATATCCTGATCCTGGGAGCCGAGGCCCTTGCTTCGTAGCGAGTGCACAATGGTCTGATATTCCGGCCCTTGGCCAAAAAAGCTAATAACGGCATCGACATTCGACGTGATTTGCGGGTTGGTCATCATGGCAGCGATGTTGGCCGCCGCGAAAAGCGATCCCTCCGGCGTATGAGCAAAGCAACTGCGGACGCCGGATGAGGAACTTGTTTCGCCGGGGCCTATAGCGGGCGATGTCGGGTACGGCCACAACGACTGATCCTCATAGCCCCACTTCGTCACATGCGGCGCGGCCGTAACCTCTCCGGAGGCGGCGAAGCCAGGAAGGCCACAGATACTGCGATCTGTGGCCGCTTTCGGCGGTTTCGATGCGGCTGTGGACTGGTGGGCCGTCGGAGACGGAGAATCCGCGTGCTTGGCCGCCCCGCATCCAGCCAAGCCAGCGAGCAGAGAAAGCGCGGCGGCGGCCGCCATGTATCTCTTCGCTCGCATCACATGCCCGCTAACGTGCCGACTAGGCCGAAAGCGGCCCCGACAATCACTACTGCGATCAGCCCCTTGCCGATGCCGCTGATTCCCTCGTCGTCATCGCCACGACGGGAATGTATGACCCACAGGATGATAGAGATGATGATGCCGACGCCGCAGGCGATGAAGCCGCCCCACTTTAGCCATCCCATGAGCGTCACGATTCCAGAGGTGCCCGGAGGCTGCGTAGGAGCGGGATTCGGTATGTCCGCGAGCACGACGGCGGCGTTTTGTGCCCGAACCGCCAGATGAGTCGCTGCCGCAGCGAGTGATGCAATGTGCATGGTGCACTCCTTCTAATTTATTTTTCTATGCGCCGCGCGTCGAAGCCCCCCCCCATATGGACTGACCTCGATTGCTGACGAACCGAGAGCGGCGACGGCCGTTGAGCACAACGACCGACTTTCGATCGTAACGCTTTGCCATGGCCATTCGCGGCTCTGAAACCAGCATACAGGATAATACTGATATTTTCCATTATATTCAATAATATATAATGATTTGCCATTATTTATCATACGGTATACGCTACTTGTAGAATATGTAATGCCGTACACCACCGTGTTGCATACTCCAAAGGAAAAGTTAATGGACATCCGCCAGACGCTAAGTGATTACCCGAACCTGCTGGGGGTGCCGGAGGTAGCGCAGATTCTCGGCATCGAGCCGAACACCGTCTACATCTGGCTCCGCAACCGCAAGCTGCCGGGCATCAAGGTGGGCAAATCCTGGCGCGTTTTGAAGGAGGACATCATCACGTATCTGGAAGCGCATAAGACAGAGCCATCGACATGAGCGACGAGCACGACAGCGGAAAGAAAGCCGTTATCGCTGCCGCCGCCATCGTCGTACCCGTCATGCTGTTTCTGCTGCCCATGCTGGCTATAGGCGTACTGTTAGGCACCCAAAACAACCAATCGCAGGGCGGGGGCGCAGTCACGAACGTCCCGGAAGCGTACCGGGCCGATGTAAGCAGGGCCGGAGGCGTCTGCACGACCATCACCGCGCCGCTGATCGCCTCGCAGATCAACGCCGAAAGCGGCTGGAATCCCACGGCTTCCAGCGGCGCAGGAGCGCAGGGAATAGCCCAGTTCATGCCGGGCACGTGGAAAACCGCAGGCAGGGATGGCGACGGCGACGGAAAGGCCGATGTCTGGAACGCCCATGACGCGATTTGGAGCCAGGGCAACTATATGTGCGGCTTGGCAGGCCAAGTAGCCGGTCTGCTGAAGAGCGGCAAGATAAAGGGCGACACCGTGCAACTTGCCCTCGCCGCCTATAACGCGGGCATCGGTGCCGTCATTTCAGCGGGAGGACTGCCGAGCATCCCCGAAACCGTGAACTACGTAGGAGCCATCATCGCGAAGATGCCCTACTACACCGACACCTCCTCGTCTGGCACGGGCGCGGGAACCGTCGGCACTCTCACACCAAAACTGGTGATGCGCGATGCCACACATGTTAATGTGGAGGCCACCGGAACCGATCAATCGTCATCCTCGTATGCGAAATTCCAATGCACGTGGTGGGCTTTCATCCGCCGCAGGCAAATCGGCAAACCAGTAAGCGACCACATGGGCAACGGCGGCGAATGGGACAGCACGGCGCGGTCGCTCGGCATGAGCGTCAGCCTTGATCCACGTCCAGGTGATGCGATCACCTTCCATCCAGGCGTGCATGGTTCCTCGCCTGTCTACGGGCATGTCGCCATCGTCGAACAGGTCAATGATGACGGCAGCATCCTAATCAGCCAGTCCGGCACCGGATGGATGGCCGTCGTAACCGAAACAATCTCCAAGCCAGCGCTCTCCGCGATGGGCAACGGAATCGCATTCATACATTAAGGAGCAGCAAATGAACCTGAAAAGAACAATCGCCTGCGGTGCATGTTCCGCGCTGCTCATGAGCCTGGCCGCTTGCGGCCAGCAACAACAAACGGCACCGCCGATTAGTTCGGCATCGACGCCAGCGATATCATCCCAAGGGCCTGTAGCGACGGGAAACAAGGCACCAGACGGCAGCGCCATACCTGGCGATGTACAGTGGCTCAGCGATCTGCCCGATCCGCGAACCATCGACCGCACGCAGGCCAGCGCGGTCGCTCGCGCATATGAGATCACGCTGCATTCCTGGGATACGGCCACCGACCGGGATTCCAACGCAGGTTATATGCGCTCGTCGATCTACGGCGACGCAACCTATCAAAACGCCATCGCATCCCAAGCCCACCGACCGGCCACGGGAGACGCCATTTTCGTCAACGCCCGGCCACATCGCTCATATGCGACAGCCGCAATTCGTCACGCAGGCAGCGACGGCGTGAGCGCCGACGCAAACAGCAGCTCGATCACCGTGGCTTGGAGACAGACCATTATTCCACGCGACAAATCAGGCAACGACACCCGAGACGGCGTTGACTACGTACAACTCAAACTCACAGATGGCAAATGGGCCGTCACCAGCATGGTTTTATCTACGAAAGGAACAGCACAATGACAACAGAAGAAAAGCCCACAGCGGAGGCGCAAATCGGCACCGACAGCGGCCAATTGCTTGTCGACGGGCATGAATCAACGCTATCCGGGTCAATGGATGACATGCTCGCGGAAGCGCTGCAACGAATCCGTCTCGTAGCAGGCATCCAACGAAAAGACATCCTCGCCTCAATCCAGCAGCCCTCAGGACACCAATTGCTGCTCATACACCCCGACGGCAACGTGGAGGAACAACCGGCAGAAACCGCCGACGACTCACCAGCCAGTCCTTCCCCCACGGAACATGATGCCAGCGCCACCCAAACTACAGCCAAAACACCCGGCATCGCCCAGCACGCGAGGCACAGCTTCCTCTCAAACCATCAAGCCGAAGAGCCAGCGAAACAAGGATGGCGCGGCACGCTCACCCGCATGGGCCTCCGCATGGCTCCGAGCACACAAGAGCGGGCTGAACGAACTGACGTATTTCGCGTCTCCCAACACTGGCCCGGCCCACGAACCATCGTGATAGCCAACGGCAAAGGAGGGGCAGGGAAAACACCCACCGTGGCTCTCCTCTCCGCAGTTTTCGCACGATATGGCGGCGGCCCGGTACTCGCATGGGACGCCAATCAGACGCGCGGCACGCTGGGCTGGCGCACCGAACAAGGCCCCCACGACAAGACCAGTCTCGATCTGCTCCCCCAAGTCACCCGGCTGCTCGGCACCAGCTCTCAATCGGCCGACCTCGACCACTATGTGCACCATCAGACCGACGACCGATACGACGTGCTTCGCAGCCAGCCCCTCGCCCTCGCCAGCGACCAGCGCATCGGGCCAAAAGACATCGACGGCATCTGGCAGGTCGCCGCAAAATACTATCGCCTCGTGTTCGTGGATACCGGCAACGATGAAAGCGATCTGGCCTGGCAGCGCGTAATCGATCACGCTGACCAGCTCGTCGTTGCCACCACCACACGCGACGATCACGCTGAGGCGGGCGCACTGCTGCTCGAAGCACTACGCAACCGCGACCAGCACAGCGCCACCCTAGCGGATGGAGCCGTCGCAATCATCAACCAAGCCGACCCCAGAGCCGCCGCGGAAGAAATCAGCCGCATCCATGATGGCTTCGCCGATCTGACCCGGGCAGCGGTCACCATACCGTGGGATTCCGCAATGGTCGATGGATGGCTCAAATGGGGCACCCTGCATGCGGCCACGCAACGAGCATGGCTCACCGCAGGATCAGCAGTAGCCGAAGGCCTGTAATCCCGCAAACCCGCCAACATCGTGCTACCGTTGAATAGAAATAAAAGAAATAAAAGAAGCCTCCGGACTTTGCGGATCCAGAGGCTCTAAGAACACAACCACTATTCGGGAGTGATTGATATGAGTAATACTACTACAAGCGATGACGTTAGCCTTCGCAACGGGCATACCGGCGCGGAATGGCAACAGCTCAACAGCCAAGAGCGCGTCTATCTCATGAGCGACTTCTGCAAATTTTCCCTACCCTATACCGACCCCGGCAACATCGAGGCGTGGCGTCGCACCAATGGTCATACGCTCTACACTGTGCACCCGGCTGAACATATCGGCGCTGACGGATACATCCATCCTAATTGGCTGTACGGCAAAATCGGCCGTCTGCTGCTCATCTGGCTCTCCACCCAAGTAGTCCTGCGGAAAACCGATGAAAACCGCACTGTGACCCTGCCACGAAGCCTCAACAGGCTCATGAGAGACCTCGGTGTCGAACGTGCCAGCGGCAAACCCAACAGCCGCGACTACGCACGCTTCCGCACAGCCCTCACTGCGGCCGCAGGTTTGCATATTACGGTAACAACCTACGACGGCGACGATGCCGCCGGTAGCGTACGAGGGCAGAACCTCATCGTCGCGGATGAATACGAAATCACCTGGTCTGCGCAGACCATCGGCCAGGACTCGACCATCACGCTTAACAAAAACACGTATGAGCGCATGCAGAACAGCACTCCCCTCGACGCCGCAGCCGTGTTGCTGCTCACCAGCACCAGCCCCTTTACCCGAGGCCGCAGCCGAGGCCAAGACCTCGACCTATACTGCTGGCTCAACGCTCGCAATTACGCGCTCACCCACTCCCCTACGAGGCAGACCTCCCCTATCACATGGCAGCAGCTCGCACAGCAATTCGGCAATACGTACACCAACCTGCACGATTTCGTCAAACGTTTTAAAATATCCTTAGAAAACGTTCGCATGGTGTGGCCCGATCTCAATGTAGAGGTCATAAACGGCACAGGCATCGTTCTGCATCAGTCCAAGCGCAGCGTAAAGCCTAAAATGAAACTCGCTATCTAGAAAACTCTGGCCCGCGCAAGCGGGCTTTTTTCTTTCTCATTCTTCGTGCTTGTTGTCCCCTCATTCTTCGTGCTTGTTGTCCCCCGCGTGCCAAGATTCTTCGTGCTTGTTGTCCCGCCGCTTCGTGCTTGTTGTCCCCCTCTACCCCATGAAATGCCTTGCGCGAGTAAGCCTAAAACGGTCTCTCATATAGTTTTTCCTGTAGTTTCTTTCCTGTAGCACATACATATAGAGCAAGCGAATATAGCTCGCCATTCTTTCTCTCCCATTTTCCATCACACGCCGCTAAGCTTGCATCATGACAGGTATCACTGATATTCATCAACTGCTGCGCGAGACTTTCGAAGCCATCGGAAGCCAGCCGGACAGTCTTCGGCACATGAAACGGTTTTTACACGATCTCTGGGTACAAGGCGCTCTTGATGATGACCAGCATGTGCAGCTGATGAAAGAGCTACATGAAAACCCTTTCAGCTTTTGACCTGTAAAAAGCCCGCCGCTGAAAGAATCGTGCAAATCCAGCAGCCCAACATATACAAGAATTACAGAAAAGCAGAATTGTAGAAAACAATAAATATGCTACAATAAAGACATAAGTACAGAAATACAGAAAGGTACGGCTATGGCGCATTACATCACGTTCGCTAATACCAAGGGAGGCGCGGCCAAGACCACATCCGCTTTGATGTTCGGTCTCGTTTTGGCAGCACGAGGAGAAAAAGTAGAAATCCGCGATACCGACCCGTCCGGCGGGGCCACGGACTGGAAAAAGATGGCGCAGAAAAACGGCACCCCTCTGCCCTTTCTCGTGCATAGCGCGAATATGAAAGAGGTGGACGAACCGCCCGTGGACGACGCCGACTGGGTGCTGATTGACACTCCCCCATTGCAAGCCGAAATCATCCAGGCGGCCATAGCCGCCGCTGACCTCGTTATTCTCACCACGCAGCCGAGCAAACTGGATGTCACGCGGGCCATAGAGACCGCCGAAGCCGTAGACAAGCCCATGACCGTATTGGTGACGCGTGTCGATGACCGCACAACCGAATGGCGCGAATGCGAGCAGCGGCTCAAGGAAGCTGGACTGTCCCGCCTTGACTCCTATATCAAAGCCCGAGAAAGCATCAAGCACGCCGTCGGCACCAACAATGTGCCATCCGGCAGCGGATACAAGGAAGCCGTGGATGAGGTCATGGCGGCCTTCCGCTAAAGCTTTCCAATACTGACAAACTAGAAGAATAAAGAGAAGGAGACAGCATTATGGCTATCGACATGCATAAAAAAGCCACGCGCAACCTTACGGATGTGCTCAAAGACAAAACCGGGACAGTCAAAGAGCCAACCAAGCAAGTCAGCCTCTACCTGCCGATAAGCAAGCATCGCAAGCTCAAAATGGAGGCCACCAGACGCGGAACCTCGATGACCAAGATCATAGAAGAGTGGATTGAGAACGAGCTTCCACAGGAACAAGAATAACATAAAAACAGAAAACAATAAAGACAGAAAACAATAAATATGCTACAATAAAAGGAGAAAAGTAGAAATACAGAAATCTATAGAGAGGCAGCACAATGGGTTTCGCATCGGGAGATTACACCTACGTAGCGGGAAACCTCGCAGCAAAGCCAAGAGTAGGAAGATTCGAAAACAACGACGGCACCTACGACGAGGTGATTTGGATGACTCTGGCCGTGAACCACACGGACATGCCTACGGAATACGTCGAACTGGAAGCGCGAGGCAAGACCAAAGAATACATCAAAAACCGCCTGTTGGCACCGGCAAATCCGCTAGGAAAAGGATC
>NZ_JALCCV010000030.1 GCF_022640935.1 Bifidobacterium sp. | reverse complement strand
CCCCACGGCATTTTTTCATATGCGCCGGTCGTTCCAACCAAGCTGGATATGTCGATTGTGGGCGGGGCAGTCCTGGCTCGCAGCTGCGTTCGGGGAGGGTGAACCTTAGTGTGGGATTATGCGCATGGACAATGAGACTCAGGGGACGCGAGCCATCAGGGCATTGATCGATGGCTCGCTCAGGAGCGCCTCGGGAACGCGCACGAACACCCTGCTGGTCGCGGGGCCGCCCTGCACAGGCAAAACCGGATTCGCGCTGCAGGCTCTGATGGCCGGCCTGCATGCCTTCGGCGATACGCGCGCGGTGATGACGGTCTCCAATCGCAAGACAGCCGATCGTTACGCCGACGAGGTCATCCGCCAGCTACAGGCCAGCTCCCAGGCGCGTCCGGTGACGACGTTGTCTGCGGTCGCGTTTCGCGTTATCGCCGCGATGCGTGCGCGTGAAGGTGCGTTGCCGCCCAAACTGCTCAACGGGGCCGAGCAGGATACCCTCGTGCGTCGGGTGATGTCCGTGCACGTTCGCCACGCGGTTGCGGGCGACGAATGCGCGACGTGCGCGTTGCTGCGCGAATATTTCGCCCTCGACGATTGGGCGGGCATGGTCACCGACCTGGCTGCCTCCCCGGACCGTGCCGATGGCCCGGCGGGCATGCGCGCAGACGCAGATGCGGACGCGGAAGCCACGGCGCCGTCCGCGCCGGCAGCCGCTGCCGGACGCGCGACGACGGAATCCCTATTTCTGCGCGGCATCAACGACGCATTCGTCGTGCAGCTGCGTGACATGCTCGCGCGCATGGATGAACTCGGGGCATCATATGGGCGTGAGCCCGAGATCCTCGACCGGCTGGGGCCGTGGAGCCCTCACACGGAACGATTGCGCGTGCAATGGCGGCTTGCATTCGCGTTGCGGCGCGAATACGCCGATATGGTCGGTATGGCGTATCCGGGGGAGTTCCGCCTCGATTCTTCCCGGCTGCTCGTCGAAGGCACGGATATGGCTGCTCATGCGCTGCCAAGCGAGCTGCCGCGCTACCTGGTCGTCGACGATTTCCAGGACCTCACGTTGGCCGGGCTGGCCTTTTTGCAAGCCCTGTCGGAACAAGGGGCCACGCTGGTGCTGGTGGGCGACCCGGACGAGGCGGTGCAGACCTTCCGTGGCTCATACCCCGAATATCTGTACGCCAAGGTCGGGCAACCGCCGTTTTCGGCATATGCCATGCGGCTGCGGCCCGACAGTCAAGACGACCAATCCGGAACCAGCGAAGACAGCGCAGGCTTGGGGCGTGGCGAGACTCCTGCGGCGAAACCGGACAGCGAAACCATGGCGAATGCGCCCGCACCTGATTACCGGTCGTTGGTGGCTTCGCGGATCTCACTTTCGATCCTTTCGCCAGAGGATGATGCGACCGCGCCGTCGCGCCGCGCCTGGAAGCTGCCGCGCTACCTCGGCAGCCTGCCGATCGCCGCCTTGCCTGCGGCTGGCGATGCCGCTGCGCATGCCGCCTTAGCCACAGATGGCAGCGTTCATGCGGCATTGTACCGCTCGGCGAATGAGGAGCTGGACGATGTCATCTGGCAGGTCAAAGAGGCCCGACTTTCTCAAGGAAGGCAGTGGAACGACCTCGCGCTCATCGCGCATGACAACGTCACCGTGCGTGCCTTCGGCGAGCGGCTGCGGCGCGACGGGGTACCGGTACGCTATTCCTCGGTGACGCGGCCGCTGAAAGACGAGCCCTTCGTGCAAGGTCTGTTCGCACTCATCGAACTGGCGCGGCTGCGTCGGCGCCTGCTGCGCAAGAAGGCGGAGCTCGGGCTCGCCCGGGCGGTTGTGGGCGCCATCGGCGAATGCGCCGACGCATCCCGCGAGGTTGCCGATGACCCCGACATTCCTGCAGGAGCCAGCCGGGCGCCGTCGTTCGGCGCGCTTGCCGGTTATGTGCGCACACGAGTCGCGGCGTTGATGGACAGTCCGCTCATCAGCGTTGGCTCGCAGACGCAGGGGGAGGGATTGCCTGCCCGGCTGGCACCGGTGGAATCGGCGATGCAAGTCCTTGGCTCTCTGCACCTGGTGTTGCGGCGGGACAGAGCGGACACCGGCGACGAGCCGCCGGCGCCGCAGGAGGTCTCGTCGCTTGCCGGGCTCGAACGCGCGTGGAGCCGCCTTCGTGACAGCGTGCTTTCCGGCCGGAAGTTGCGCGGACATGACGCGATCCAGGTCGATGACCAAGCGTTTGCGGCATCGGCTGCAGATGAGGCAACCATGGAGCTGGATGCTGCGGCGTTGTATGTAATGCTGGCGTACGACGGTTTCGAAGATCTCACCGCCGACGGCATAGTCGAGGTGATACGCTCCGTTGGTGGACATGAACCCAATGCCGAGGCCTTCGGCCGGCTGTGGGACCTCGTGGCGCAAGTGGCCGAAGGACTGTCAACGCTGCCATCAGACGAACCGCAATATGCGTTGTCGTTGGCGTGGGACTCGTGCAAGGTGGCGGAACGATGGCAGCGCGAGGCGCTGAATAACACCGATGACGGCCGCACGGCCAACGATCGCCTCGATGCCGCCATGCGGCTGTTTGATTATGCCGCCGGCAGCGGGGCAAGCCGTGACATCACGGGTTTTCTCGAACAGGTGCGTTCGATGCGCATCGAAGCCGATTCGCTGGCCAAAGTCGCTCCTGTAGATCAGGCGGTCACGGTGACTACTCCGGCCGGGGCTGACGGCCAGCATTGGGCCGAAGTATGGATTGTGGCGATGCAGGAGGGCGTATGGCCGAATCTCGCGGCGCGCAACACCATGTTCGGCGGTGAGGAATTGGCGCAAATCATGCTGCGTGGGCAGCTCGCCGATGATCGGCAGATCGCGTTGACCGGGCATGACCCGCAATTGGCTGCAGTGCTGTGCGGCGAGCAGAAGAGTTTCCTCACCGCGCTGACCAGAGGCCGGCAGCGGGTGAGGCTCAGCGCGGTCGCCAACGACGATCTGTCACCTTCTGATTTCCTGTACGGCTATCTTCCCGAATTGTTCGACCGCCGGTCATCAGCCGATCCTGCAGCGCGCCCATACCGTGAAGTCGGCGGCTCCGGCGATTTCGCCGGACTCGATGCCGATCCCCGCGGTCTGGTGGCTTCGGCCCGCATGCTGCTTGCCAAGCAGGCGCTAAAGCTGCGCCATATTCCTGGGCGCCAGCGCAATGACGACGGCGGCGCAGCGAATGCGCATGCAGCAACAGCAACAGCGGCGGCAACGGTTTGCGAAGAGCCGTTGCGCATGACACTGCGGGACCCGGCTTCGACTGATGCCTCCGAGGCCTTGGCATTGCTTGCTTGCAATGGCATCGCTTCAGCCGACCCGGACAACTGGGCCTATCCTCAGCGGCAAGACGAGCCGGCGGCAGCGGGCGACGGCATTCCCGTGCGGGTAGCAGGGCCGGTGCGTGCGTCCGCACCAAGCCACGACGAACACCAGACGTCGCAGACCGACACGGACGGGTCAGTGGTCTCGCTCTACCCCTCTGCCGTGGATGGCCTGTGGGCCTGCCCGGTGTGCTGGCTGCTCGAGAACCGTTTCGCCGGCCCGCAGCAGGGCAGCGCGGCGACGGCTTTCGGCACCGTGATTCATGCGGTTGCGCAGCAAGCCAGCGAAAACGGCCTCGACAGACCGGATTTTCTGCCAGGGCTTGCGGCCCACGAGCGTATAACAGCAATCAGCGAACGCATGATGAGCATGTATCTGGAGCTGCGCGACGATCTCCAGGCTGCTGGCGATCCGGCAAGCCGATACAATGCCATTCGCAAAAACGACAGCGCCCACGACGTGCTGGAGACCATCGCCAGATATTTCGTGACATCGAACGAGAAGGAATATCTGGGCGGCAACACGGGAAGAATCAGCATCGGCACCGTGGCGAACGTCACGTGCGAGCGCTCGTTTGCCGCGGAGTTTTCGCTGGACGACGTCCTCGAAGCCTATAATGCCGTCAGGGGCATCGACCCAATCTCGCGCCGCGACCTCTATGGCATCATGGGCGCGCTTGTGGGCGGCTGGCCTGAGGCGATGCGCGAGAATCTGAAAGTGCGGCTTTCCGGGCGCATCGACCGCGAAGAAACGCGGCGTATGCCTGACGGCAGCACGGCAATACGGCTGCTCGACTACAAAACCGGTGCCGTCCCCGGTGTCGCCCAGCAGTTCAGCGATTTGCAGCTGGTATGCTACCAGCTCGGCCTGGCGTTTCCGACCGGAGATCAATCCGACGGCCAATCGCGCGGCAGCGCTCCGCGCATCGCCCAGTGTGACCTGTTCTACGTGGCGAAAGGCAAGATGCCGGCCGAAAGCTATGCGCCCGAAAGCCTGTTCCAGCCGCCGCTGTTCGTCGACGGGCACCTGAACGATATGCCCCTCACCGCGCGATACCACTACACAGATCTGCACAAGCTCACGGACACGGTTCCCTTGGACGGCGACGCGGCGCCCGACGATGTGGGCGGGGGAGCGTGGCGAGGGTTCGTCGCGTTGCGTGGCACGCAGGCGGTGTGGGCGCTGACGATGATCGCACGGGTGTTCTATGCCGCGGCGGCAAGCCGTTCCTCGATCTTGATTGCCCATCCCAGCGCCAGCCATATGCAACACTGCCGCATGCGCGCCGCATGCCCGGCGTGCTCGGGGAGCAGCGACACGGTGTTCGAAATCAGAAAAGAGGCGGGAGTGCATGGCTGAAATCAAGGACAGTCCAGAGCAGGCGCAGGCCATCAATGCGCCGGTCAATGATGACATGCTTGTGGTCGCGGGCGCGGGAAGCGGCAAAACCTACACGATGACCCGGCGAATCATCGCACTGATCAGACATGGCGTCGCTCCGCAGAGCATCCTCGGCCTGACCTTCACCCGCAAAGCGGCATCCGAGCTGCTCGGCCGCGTCTCGCAGGCGGTGATGAGCCAGCCGGCGTCGCAAGGCGCTGACGGCGGCACCTCGTTCGAGGCGATGAATCGGGCGTTTCTCAAGCCCGAAGTGCTGACGTATGACGCCTTTTTCCAGTCGGTCGTGCGCCAGTACGGCCTCTTGGTCGGATTCGATCAGGGCACACAGCCGTTGAGCGAGGCAGGGTCGTTCCAGCTCGCAGCCAATGTCGTCGACGAGCATATGGATCTGCTGGCGGGGCAGGATCACGGCGCGTTCGCCACAGTCGTGAATGCTGTGCTCGCACTGTCCAACGCCATTTCGGGCGCGATGATCGGCGGGTTTTGCACCAGCATCGAACAAGCCATCGCCCGCATCCGGGCATGGGACTCCGGGTTCCTCGATCAGCTGGGCGCTGCCATCGGCGACGAGACAATGCCCGAGAGCAAACCTGTGCCCAAGATGAGGAAACGGACGAAAAAGGAAAGCGACGAGCGTTATAGGCAGCGGCGTGAAGCATACGAGGCCGAATTGCGGCAGCTGTGCGTATACCGATGCGGCCAGCTGCAGCAGATCACGGCGCAGCGCGAAACCCTGCTTACGCTCGTGCAGGAATACCATGCGGCCAAACGGCGTCTCAATATGGCGCAGTTCAATGACTTCACCGTGGCCGCATTCCAATTGGTCACGCGATTCCCCTCGATCGGCGAACGCTACCGCCAGCGCTACGGCCATGTATTGCTTGACGAATACCAAGACACCTCCACGACGCAGGCCGCGCTGCTTGCCGCGATGTTCCACCCGGCACCACTTCAGCCGGCGTCGGCCCGTTCGGTTTCGCCTCGCCAGGCGCCGGGCGGAGAATCCGGCGACAGATCCGGCGATTTGGCTGCGATCGGGTCTGCAAGGTCGCGCAGCAGCGCGGTGGACGCCGTTGGCGACCCCTTCCAATCCATCTATGCTTGGCGTGGCGCCAGCCCTGGGGCGTTTCGCCTGTTCCAGCGGGATTTCGGGTTGGATGGCTCCAGGCGTCCCTATGCGCTCAGCGTCACGCGCCGCAATGCGCGCATCGTGCTCGAAGCGGCGAATAATCTGACCGCGCCGCTGCGCGCAGCAGGCCAGCAGCGGCGCAGCAGCTCACTCATGAGTGAGGTCGACGTCGGACGGCTGCGCGCGCTGGACAGCGCTCCGACCGGTACTTTGGGGGTTCTGGGATACGAGACGCTGGGCCAAGAGATCGATGCCGTAACGAGGTTCGCGCTCGCCTCGGTCGCCCGGCATTCCGGATATGGCGAGCAGAACGGGGGAATTCAGGGCAGCGGCCCCCACGTCGCGGTGCTTTTCCGCACGAAATCGCTGATGCCGCAGTTCGCGCAGGGTCTTGAGCGAGCCGGACTCACCGTGCAGATTGTCGGTTATTCCGCGCTGCTTGAACGCCCTGAGGTGCGCGACCTGCTCGCGCTGCTGCATGTGGCCGCCGACCATACCGATTCCGCGTCGCTGATGCGGTTGCTCGCCACTGCGAGATATGCGTTGTCGGCGCACGAGCTGCAGGTGCTTGCGGACATCGCTCAGGAACGCAACACTGAATTCCGCTTCCGTGCGTTGTCGCAGGCCGGGCTGGTCAGCGCCGATCTTGCCCGCAGCCAATGGGCGCAGGCCGTTAACGAGCACCGCGACGAGGTGCCTAACGCGGTGTTCCTTGCGGATGTGCTCGCCGGACCTGACCTGCAGCGGCTGCTCGCGCACGCGGCATCGCTCACCGTGCAGGGGCGGCAATCCATTATGCGTGCGGGCGCCGCAATACAACAGGTGCAACGCGTGCTCAATCATCCGCTGAACGATATCATGCGGACGGCGGTCGAGGCGTTGGACTTGGATATCGATACCGTCGTGGCACAGGCGCTCGCCCGTCCTGACCAGCCGGTTTCCCCGTCGAACGCACGCGCGCCGATGGATGCGGTCGTCCAGCTGATCGACACGTACTCGCAGGAGATCGCCGAAGGCCAGCGGGCCAGCTTGCGAGGTTTCGTTTCGTGGGTCGACGCGCTCGCCAGCATACAGGATCAGGGTTCTGCGCCCCCGGATGAATCAGCGGATGTGGCGCTCATGACCATTCATCAGTCAAAAGGGCTGGAATGGGACTCGGTCGCGGTGGTAGGCCTTTCCGAACGCACATTCCCCAGCAGTCAAGGCGACAATTTGAGCATCAGCCTCGATGATGAGCATCCCGGCGGCATGCATAATGGAGTGTGGACTGCGCCGCGATATAACCAGACCGCTGACACATGGCTGACCGATCCCGCCGCGGTGCCGGTTCCAGTCAGGGCGGATGCGGGCATCCTGCCACGCTTCCCGCATGACGCGCACAGCGGCGCGGATCCTATCCGATCGTTGCGGGCGTTGGAGGATGTCGAGCAGATCGACGACGAGATCTTCGGTGACATGCGTACTGCTGCGCCACTCAACGACGACATCGGATATGAGGATCGCGAGGCATGGTATCTGACTCAGCAAGAGGAATACGGCAGCCGCCTGCACGCCGACGAGCGGCGGCTGGCGTATGTGGCGCTGACCCGCGCGCGGGAGGAGGCGCTGCTGACCTACAGTGCCACGAAAGAGACCGGCCGCAAGCCTGGCGAGGAAAAGCTCCGGCGTGTCGGGCCATCGAATTTCTGGATTGAGGTGCGTGACTCACTGTGCCGGCATGACGATATCGCCATGCCGCAGGCCGATCGGCAGCATGCGCACGGGCACAGCCTCGCCGCGGCTGAGGCCGCGTTGCCTGATGGATTCTTCGTGGGCGAGCATGCCGGATGGTACCAGCGGCTCGTGGTGAGCGAAGCTTGGCAATCCGAGCTGGAGGATGAGGAAGGCCCGGCGGAGCTGCCTTGGCCCAGCACGATGAGCGCCGGCATTTCGAACGCGCTGCGCGTTTCAGCGGATACGGTGCGCGGGGCGCTGACCCGCCGTCGGCGTTCGGGCCCAATCGAAACCTCGGCTGGGACCCCCGGCTATATCGGTGATGAGGCCCAGTGCAAGGCCGTAGATAAGCGCTGCGCCGAATCCGCGATGGCTGAATCGGCAACCCAGCCCGAAGGCGAAGGCCGCGAAGATACGGATGCCGGTGGAACGCTTCCCTCTGCGCGGTCACTGCTGCTCAGGGCGCAGCTGCTAGTGGCGGACGAGGATCTCATGCCATGGGAAATCGGCGGAGACGGGACTTCGGCCCGCACCCTGGGTGAGGTCGTGCGCGAACGGGGCAAACGCATTCTCGCCGGCCGGCGCCAGAATGTCACCGCGCTGCAGGCGCGCGCGGGATCGATGAACGCGCGCGCCGAGCAGCGGTTCTGGCGGGCGCTGGTACGGCCGATACCGCAGGTCGCCTCGCCCGCGGCGCGTTCCGGCACGATACTGCACGCCTGGGCTGAACGCTTCGTCAACGCTTTCGACCGTGAGGGCGATCTGCCGGACGACATAGTGGATGCGGATGGGGCAGCGGTCGTTGCCGAACCATCCAGCCAGACCCGGGCTCAGCTGCTGGCTGATCTCGACGCTGCCGAGCAAGCCGCCCGGCATGCTGCAGGCCAGGTCGGCGGGCAAACATCGGCGCGCGGCACCGACGACGCCAAGCAACGACGGATCCTGCTCTGGCAGCGTCGGCTGGCCGGCTCCCGTTGGGCCCGTCGGCGTCCGGCGTGGGCCGAACGTCAGATCGTCGTCGCCATCCCGCAGCTGGGCGATCAGATCGTCGTGGGCAAGCTGGATGCGGTGTTCTACGGCGGACTGACTGAAAATGGCGGCGATGACCGATCCAAACGCTTTACGATCGTCGATTGGAAAACCGGCGCCAAGCCACGCAGGCCGGAAGACGTCGAAACCAAGCTGCGCCAGCTGGACATGTATCGACTTCTGCTTTCGGCGATTGAAAACGTGCCATTGGCCGGCATCGACGCTACACTGTACTATCTGAATGAGCCTGAGGAAGGCGCTCGCGAGCTGCATGCCCGCGAGAAGACGGAACAGGAGATCTTGGCCGAGTTGAGCTCCGGCATCCCCAAGCAATCCGACAACGACTAGACGGCCGCGCCAGACGCGTCGTCCTGCGACTGGAAAACGCGTCGCACAGCCGTTTGACGACGGGATGCTGCGACCCTTGGACCCATGTGTGGGCGGGCACACATGACTGATGCAATATTAAGGGAGGCATCGTCATGCCCGCGCACAGGAACGTGCATGCCAGTGAAATCATCATTCGCCCGATACGCTGGGGCGACATCGACGCCATCGTCGAGCAGTTCGAGCGCATGTGGGGCGAGCCGTGGCAGCCACTCTCCGCACTGGTGTCGCGGCGTTTCGTCTTGCACTATCTTGGCGTCAGCACGCGCAGCCTGACGGCGTGGCGAGCCGGTCATTTCATGGGCGTCGCGCTTATCCGCATGCAGGGCGAGCCGCCACTGTTTGCGAAATCCAGCCCGGCATTGCATGCAGTGGACGAGGAGCTGAAGTCCAGCCCGATCGGAGAGGGCCTGTTGAGGGAAGTGCTGTCCGAGCAAGGCGTCGAGCGGCAAATGGAGACCGGGACGGGGATCGCCGCCACGGCAACAGCCGAGCTCGAGCTGTTCCTCGTCGCCCAGGATGCGCGCGGACATGGCATCGGCGGCGAGCTCTGGCGGCGCATGCTGCATGGGTTCGTCGGCGAAGGCATCCGCCGCTTCTATTTGCATACGGACGATACTTGCGACACGGAATTTTACGATCATCGGGGCATGGAGCTCGCCGTGGCCGTGCATCCGCAGGCCGGCGGCGCCGCGACTGGGCACCGCATGCCCGAAACGATGATGATCTACGCTGCGGATCCGCACGAACTGCTCGCCCGTCGCGGCCAAGCGTCAGGCAGGTCGTCCGGGCATGTGCCGGATCGTGGGCCGGCGCTCTCGATGCCGTGCGGATCGATGCCGAGCGGATCGGCGTCAAGAGAATCGATGCCAGGCAAGGAGAAGATGTGAGCAACTTCATCGCCGCTAGTGCAGCTGGGCAATCAACTCCGTCTTCGCCCGTGGTATCGGTTGCATCGGCCGCTAAAAGACGGGCGAAGACGCAACGCGCGGCGAGCCCTGAGAATGGCGGTCCCAGCCAGTCGCCCAAGCGTTCCTCGCTATACGCCGGGCTGTTCGCCATCCCGGGAACGAAGGCTTTCTGCATCTCGGGCGCAGTAGCGAGGCTGCCGACCTCGATGATGAGCCTAGGCATCGTGCTGGCGCTCAATCACCTGTACGACAATTGGGCGATCGCCGGCACGATGAGCGCTGCCTACATCCTCGCCCTTGCTGTGGTGACTCCGTTCTACGCCCGGCTGTTCGACCGTTTCGGCCAGCGGCGCGTAGGACGGGCCGTACTGAGCCTGCAAGTCGTTTCGATGCTGGCTTTCGCTTTCTCCGCATTGGTGCGAGTGCCCATCCCGCTGCTGTTCTCGCTGGCGGTGATCATGGGACTGACCCAGTTTTCTTTCGGCGCCTTGGTGCGCACGCGCTGGGCCTATGCACTGCGCGGGCCGGGCAACGAGAAACTGCTCAACACTGCATATGCTTTGGAATCCGCCATCGACGAGGTGGTATTCATTCTCGGGCCGATTCTGGCCGCGTTCCTGGCGACTTCGGTGCACCCGGTGTCGCAGCTCTTCGTGCCGACGCTCGCCTGTGGCTTGGGCGGCGCGTTCTTCTTCGCTTTGCGCGGCACGCAACCGCCGGTCATGGAGGCCGTCGAGGTGCAGCCGGCCGCTGAGGACGACGCCGATGTGCGTGCCGCGATGGGCAACGGCGCGCAAGTCGGAATGAAGCCCGACGACATCAAGATCCATCAGCTGCATCGCCACGGCCCCAGGCCCAAGAGCGTGCTGCTGTGCCAAGGCGTCCTTCCCGTGCTGGTGGTGTTCGTCGCCTTCAACATGAGCTTCAACGCCTTCGACGTCTCCGTCACCGCGATGATGAAAGCGCTGGGCAGGGAACAGCTGCTCGGCCTGCAATTGGCCATGTTCGCCGTTGGCTCCTGCATCGGCGGCCTGATTTTCGGAGCCAGGGAGATGAAGGGATCGAGCTGGCGGCATATGGTGCAGTTTCTTGCCTTGCTGACCTTGGGATATGTGCTGATCCGCATCTTCATGGACAATCTGCTGCTGCTGGGGGCGTTGTCCGTGCTATCCGGGCTGTGTGTCGCCCCGGTGTTCGCCACCGGCAATCTGATCGTCAAGCGCATCGTCCCGTCGCGCTCGCTGACCGAAGGGCTGTCATGGATCACGACGGCCGGTCAGATCGGCGCGTCGCTGGGGTCGTCCTTGGCCGGCATCGTGCTGGATGGCGCTGATTACCATGTGGGCCTGCTTATTCCATGCGTCACGACTTTCGTCACGCTGCTGCTGGCCATGGGCTGCTGGGCGCTCGCGCGGCGTCGTGCCGTCGAGGTTCGCGCACGGCGCGCCCGGGAAAGAGCGTCGATCAAAGCTGCGTGATGCGCGCAAGGTGCTACGCTCGAAAGCAGGCAAAGGCGTGACGCATATCAGAAATGCGTATGGAGATACAGCATGGAGGGTCGCAGATGATCAGGGTTGCAGTGGTAGGTGCAAAGGGGCGCATGGGGTCGAGCGTGGTGCAGGCGGTGAATGGCGCCGACGATATGACGTTGTCGCACACCATCGATCATGGGCAGGATCCGGCGCAGATCAATGCCGGCAATACCGATATCGCCGTGGAATTCACGGTGCCCGCTGCTACGCTGGGCAACGTGCTGACGCTTGTCGGCCAGGGCGTGGATGTAGTGGTCGGCACCACTGGCTGGAATGAGGACAAGCTCGAGCAGGTTCGGCAGGCTCTTGCCAAGGCGCCTCGCAAAGGCCAGGCAGTGTGCGTCGCGCCGAACTTCGCGATTTCCGCGGTGTTGGCCGACTATTTCGCCGCGCAGGCGGCACGGTATTTCGAATCCGTCGAAGTTGTGGAGATGCATCATCCCGACAAAGTCGACGCGCCTTCAGGCACAGCCATCCATACGGCGCAGGCCATCGCTGCGGCCCGCCGCGAGGCTGGCCTCGGTCCGGTGCCGGACGGCACGCTAACCGATGGCGGCTCGCGCGGGCAGGTGATCGACGGCGTGCATGTGCATGCCGTGCGCCTGCGCGGATTGAACGCGCATGAGGAGATCCTGCTGGGAAACGCAGGGGAGCAGCTGGTCATTCGCGCCGACAGCTTCGACCGCAGCTCGTTCATGCAGGGCGTGCTGCTTGCGGTGCGCAAAGTCGTCTCCGGCGGATACCCGGGGCTGAGCGTGGGGCTTGACACCTTCCTCGACCTCTGAGTGCAAGGTTTTCGCCCTATGAATGTCGTCGTGCAATTTCGGCGGCAACGGCTGGTTCGAATGTATCAAACGCATGCCGAACCCTGTATTAGGCAGTTTTTCGTTTATTCGGCACTTGATGCAATAACTGGCGAATTCGGCGCGAAGCGTTTTGGCCGAATTCCGTTATTTCCGAGAGCCGGTATCGGGACTCGCCAGCGTTCGTGCCTGCGCAACCACCCGGATCTGCCTAATAGGATCCTCTCTCATTCGCCCAGCGACAGCTGTGTTATTGGCGACCTGCGTTATTGCGTCATCTGCGTCATGGCCTCGTCCGACTCGTTGACGATGTCCTCCATGGCTTTGCGCGCCGCTTCGCCGTCGCCTTTGCGAACGAAGGCCGCGACCTCGGTGTGCCGGCGCAGGGCATCGGCGTTCGCGACCTGCGGCATGAGCCGATGCTCGGTACGTCCTTGCAAGGTGGCGGCGACGATATCGCCCAGCGCAGCGAACATCGGATTGGCGCTCGCGCTCAGCAAGGTTCGGTGGAACAAGATGTCGGCCTGCAGATATTCCCGGCTGGTCGCGTTATTCGAGTAGGCGACCATATCCATCGTGGCCTGAGTGAGCACGGCCCAATCCTGCGGCGTCGCGCATTCGGCGGCCAGCTGCGCCGCGACCGGCTCCACCGCCACGCGCAGCTGCGACAGCTCATGCAAGGCGACGGGCCGATTCGGGCTGTTAAGCCGCCACCGGATGATCTGCGGGTCATAGGGGTTCCACAAGACCTTCGGATTGACGGTCGCCCCGGCTTTGCGTTTCACGCTCACCAGCCCCATGGATTCCAACACCCGTGTCACTTCGCGCGTGACCGTGCGTGACGGGTTTCCCAGTTCTGTGCTCGGCTGCGGAAGTCGCTCGCCCGGCGCGACGGCTCCTGTGATGATGCCCATACCCCACTCGTCGAGAAGTTTGTCGTGCAATGTAGCGTCGTCCTGCGGCTTCGTGGCCTGTCCGGCATCATCCGTCGAGACGGCCGGTTTCCGCTCTTCGGATTTCGAAGTCTCAATGCGGGCAAGCCGCGCCATAGTCGTATGTTTCGGCATTGCCGATCTCGCCTTCACAGGCGCCTTCGTCGCCAACAAAGACAATGGTGACGTCTTTTCCGCTGCCTTCTTCCCCACAGCTGCCCTCTTCATTGCCTCGTGCGTATCCGTCATATCTTCAGTATGTCACAATGCTGTCCCTGAGTGTGATATGGCATACATTTGAGACACGCTGCGCGATAACGCATTGCGTAATCACTCGAATGGTGACTATAGTTTGAATATGGCATGCAAAACAATGTTGTTTGCCAGAATATAACATATGTAATGTGCATATCCTTCTCAAAGAAGAGGTGGCAGATGAATAATGTGGTCGTCCTTGCGGCGAGCGCACCGAATCTGAATTCGACGCAGCTGGGCATCAGCGTGATCGCCAGCATCGTCGTGCTGGTGCTGCTGGTTACCGTAGCAAAGCTTCATCCGTTCGTATCGCTGATCTTGGCCGGGCTTGTCGTCGGCATCGGCTCGGGCTTCGGACCGGTCAATACCATAACCAGTTTCAGCACATCCTTTGGCTCCACGATGGCCAGTGTGGGCATCCTCATCGGCCTGGGCTCCATGCTCGGCAGGGTGCTTATGGATACCGGCGCCGCCGACAGCATCGTCGACACGCTGGTCGGGCGCTCCTCGCCGGCCATGATCCCTTGGACCATGGCAGCGATCGGCGCGCTGATCGGCCTGCCGATGTTCTTTGAAGTCGGCTTGGTCATGCTCGTGCCCGTGATCGTCCTGGTCACCCGGCGCACCGGCCTGCCGTTGATGAAAGTGGCGATCCCCACACTGGCGGGTTTGTCGGTGATGCACGCGTGCGTGCCTCCGCATCCCGGCCCGCTGGCGGCTTTGAGCTGCTTCCAGAACGCCAATATCGGCATCACGATGCTCTTCGGCATCCCTATTGCCATTCTGACGATCGTGATCGTCGGACCGGCATTCGCCCATATTTCCGCCAAGTGGGTGCCGGTCGGGGCGCCGGCGAACTTCGCCGGCTTCAAAGAAGAGCGCGGCGCGGGCGGTCGGAAGACGCCTTCCTTCGGACTTTCGGTGCTGTGCATCCTGCTGCCGGCCGTCCTGATGCTCATCAATGCGATCGGCGAGATCTCGGCTCCGGCCGCCTACACAGCTTCTGCCCCATGGACGCAGGTCGTCTCCTTCCTGGGCAATCCGGAGATGGCATTGCTCATCGCCGTGCTCTTCTCGATGTTCCTGCTTGGAGCGGTCGGACATATACCGTTCAAGAAGATCAATGAATCCTTGGGCGCAGCACTTCCTTCGGTCGCGGGCATCCTCCTGATCGTCGGCGGCGGCGGCGGATTCAAAGGCGTGCTCGTCGACACGGGCATCGGCACGATGATCGGTGATTTCGTCCAGAATTCGCATATCTCCATCCTGCTGCTCGGCTGGCTCATCGCCGTGTTCGTGCGCGTGGCCACCGGTTCCGCAACGGTCTCGATCATGACGACCGCCGGCATCCTCGGCCCGGTCATGGAGACCATGGGCGCGACCCCTGCCGCGATCGCGCTGCTCGTGCTCGCCATCGGCGCCGGCTCCATCTTTCTGTCGCATGTCAACGACGCCGGCTTCTGGCTGGTCAAAGAGTACTTCAACCTCGACGTCGGCCAGACTTTCAAAACCTGGTCCGTGCTCGAATGCCTGCTCTCCGTCGTCATCTTCGGCCTGGTGCTTATCGCCAGCATCTTCGTCCCGATTCCGGCCTGACCATAACGACATGGCAAGGCCGTGTCGGATGCGATGGCGATACATGATATAAGAACAGAACCCAGCAAGGAAAACGTCTCGAAAGGAAAGTTGCTATGACTCAATATGCAACCGATGCCAAGGTCAGGGGAATCTCTGAGAATACGGTCCCCGAAGGCTATCTACACGAATCCACCCCTATTCTCGTCATCATGGGGGTGTGCGGCTGCGGCAAGACCTCGGTCGGCACGACCATCGCCCAGCGCCAAGGCTGGGACAGCGCGGAGGGCGACGATTTCCATCCACAGGCCAATATCGACAAGATGGCGGCTGGCGTCCCGCTCACCGACGACGACCGCTGGGGCTGGCTCGACAAGCTCGCAGGATGGATTCGCGAACATATCGAAAGCGGCAAGCCCGGGGTCATGACCTGCTCAGCCCTCAAGCGCGTCTACCGGGACAAGCTGCGGATGCCGGGCGTCGTCTTCGTGTATCTCAGCGGTGATTACGACACGGTGATGGACATGCTGTCCCATCGCACCGGACATTATATGAAGCCGGCCATGCTCGACTCGCAGTTCGAGATCCTCGAGCCGCCGGCCGCGGACGAAGTGCACGTGAGCGTCGATCTCGATCAGCATCTGACGATCGAGGAAGAGTCCCAGGCGGTTCTCGACGCTTTGCAGTTGTAAGAGCGGACACGCTTATCACTAATCAATGACGCGCTGGCAAATGGCGTGCGAGCGCATTGCGCTCACGCATCGCACTACGAAAGGAAACATCATGAAAATCGGCATGATCGGCTTGGGCCGCATGGGCGGCAATATGGCAACGCGGCTGAGAAACGGCGGGCATGAGGTCGTCGGCTACGATATGTCCGCCGACTCCGGCCGCGACGTGGATTCATTGGAGGCATTGGTCGGTGCGCTCGGCGCGCCACGCGTGGTATGGGTTATGGTGCCGGCCGGCACGCCTACGGACAGCACGGTCGACCGGCTTTCTCGGCTGCTTGAGCCCGGCGACTTGGTGGTTGACGGAGGCAACACCCGCTATCGCGAGGATCAGCGCCACGCCAAAGAGCTGGAGCAGCACGGCATTCATTTCATGGATGTCGGCACCTCCGGCGGCGTCTGGGGCGTCACCGAAGGCTATGCGCTCATGGCCGGCGGCTCCGATGAGGACTACGAGCACATCAAGCCCATATTCGAGGCCCTGAAGCCGCAAGGCGACAGCGGACTCGTGCACGCGGGCCCGGTCGGCGCAGGCCATTACGTCAAAATGATCCACAACGGCATCGAATACGGCATGATGCAGGCGCTGGGCGAAGGCTATGCGATGCTGGATGCCAGCGACCTGGTCGACAATCCGCGCGACGTATGCGATTCCTGGCGCGAAGGCACGGTCGTACGCTCCTGGCTGCTTGATCTGCTGGTGCGCGCGCTCGACGCCGACAAGGATCTGGAACATATCGCCGGGCGCGCGCAGGAGACCGGCGAGGCCAAATGGATGATTGAGGACGGCCTGAACATGGGCGTGCCGCTGCCGGTGACCGCAGCCTCGCTCTTCGCCCGGCAGAACTCGCAGCTTGACGATCCGATGACCATGAAGGTGGTGGCCGCGCTGCGCAACCAGTTCGGTGGCCATGCCGTGGACAAGGCCTAGCGGCGTTCGCTGTGCCAAACGGGGGTGCGGCTCGTTTCCTGATCGGTTTCGAGCTGCGCCCCCGTTGCATATGGTGACGATGAGTCCCGCCCGCGAAGTAGCGTTATGCAGTATGAGTGACGGTTCCATGCATCTTCTTGACCCGGCGCCGTTCGGACGTGTTCTGCCCGCTATGGTTACGCCGATGACGGCAGAAGGCTCCGTTGATTTCGATGCGGCGCAGCGCCTCGCCAGGCAGTTGGTGGACGATGGCGCTGATGGCTTGGTCGTCAACGGGACCACCGGCGAATCGCCGGTGACCCATATGGACGAGAAGGTCGAGCTGGTGCGGGCCGTGAAGGACGTCGTGCGCGTCCCGGTGATTTCGGGGGCGGGTTCAAACGACACGATCCATACCGTGCGCATGGCCGAACAGACGCAGGAGGCGGGCGCCGACGCAGTGCTCGTCGTGGCGCCATATTATTCGCGCCCGTCGCAGGAAGGCATTTTCCGCCACTATCAGGCAGTGAACGAGTCGGCCGACAAGCCGATCATCATCTACGATGTGCCCGGCCGCACCGGCGTGCACATCCAGCTGGAGACCTATCGGCGTCTTTCGGGCCTCAATCACATCAAGGCCGTCAAGGACGCCACGGGAGATATCGCTGGCGCCGTGCGTAAGCGCATCGAAACCGGTCTGACATGGTATTCAGGCGACGACGGGTTGTTCCTGCCGTTCCTGTCCATTGGCGCGGTCGGCATCATCTCGGTCATTGCGCATGTGGCCGCCGGGCCGATGCGCGAGCTCGCCGAAGCGTTTGATCGCGGCGACATCCACAGCGCGCAGAAGCTCGCCGTTCGGCTCGCGCCGCTTGTCGAGGCGCTGAACGGCAATGGCTTCCAGGCCGTGATGGCCAAAGCCGCGCTCAGCGTGCGCGGCGTGCTCGACGAGACGACCATGCGGCTGCCGAATGTCGGGCCCGGAACCGACGAATTGGCCCGCGCCGAGCAGGGCATGCGTGCCAGCGGACTTGTATAGCATCGCGTGCGCATCAATCGGCCTGGCCGGGCGAATCGCCTGACATCATGCGCCTCGGCCGGTGAATGATGACGAACAATCCCTCGCCCATGCACGAACATGGGCACCAAATAACAGAAACCCACTAGGACATATGGCAAGAGAACACATGACAACAGAAGAACCAACATCAGGCGCGACGACCGCGACGCACCGCCGCGGCAGCAAAGCCGGCAGGCGCAAGGCCGAGGCCTCGTACGAGGAGCCGCGCGAGGCAGACCAGGCGGCAGCGGAGTTCGAACCTGAGCAGTCCGAACAGCCGCAGCACGAGGAGAAGGCGCCACGCAGCAGGTCCGGCCGGTCGCGCGGCGCGCGCGGCGATTCCCGGCATTCCGGCTCGGGCCGCGGAGAGTCAGGCCGCAGTGATTCGAACCGCTCGCGGCCCAGCCGCTCGAACTCCTCGCGCTCCAATGGCCAACGCCGTTCCGGCCGCTCGAATGGCGCGGCGCGTTCCCCCCAGCAGGACGAACGGTTGATCGCCCCGCCGAAATACCGCAAGGGTTCGATGCGCATCACGCCGCTCGGCGGCTTGGGCGAAATCGGCCGCAACATGAACGTGATCGAGTACAACGGCCACATCCTGCTCGTCGACTGCGGCGTGCTCTTCCCTGAGGAAGAGCAGCCCGGCGTGGACCTGATCCTGCCTGACTTCGACTACATCAAGGACCGTCTCGATGATGTCGACGCGCTCGTGCTCACCCATGGGCATGAGGATCATATCGGCGGCGTGCCCTTCCTGCTTAAATTGCGTCCGGACATTCCACTGATCGGCTCCAAGCTCACGCTCGCCTTCGTGAAGGCGAAGTGCGAGGAGCACCATCAGAATCCGACGATGATCGAAGTAAATGGCCGTGACAAGCTCAAGGTCGGCCCCTTCAATCTCGAATTCATCGCCGTCACGCACTCCATCCCCGACGCATTGGCTGTGCATGTGCGCACCGCCGCCGGCACGCTGATCGACACCGGCGACTTGAAGCTCGACCAGCTGCCGCTCGACCACCGCATCACCGATCTCGTGGAATTCGGCAAGCTCGGCGAGCAGGGCGTCGACCTGCTCATGATGGATTCGACCAACGCCGAGGTGCCCGGTTTCGTCAAGCCTGAGACTTCGATCGGGCCGGAGCTTGAACGGGTGTTCTCCGAAGCCACGCGCAAGATCATCGTGGCGAGCTTCTCCAGCCACGTCCACCGCGTGCAGCAGGTCGTGGACGCCGCCCACAAGATCGGCCGCAAGGTCGTCTTCGTCGGCCGTTCGATGGTGCGCAACATGGCCATCGCGTCCGACTTGGGCTATCTGCATATCCCCGAAGGCACGGTCATCGACCTGAAGCAGGCGCATGACGTGCAGGACAGCAAGATCGTCTACATGTGCACCGGTTCGCAGGGCGAGCCGATGGCCGCGCTCGGCCGCATCGCCGAGGGCACGCACCGCGACATCACCGTGAACGAGTTCGACACGGTCGTGCTGGCCAGCTCGCTCATCCCGGGCAACGAGCACGGCGTTTACAAGGTCATCAACAAGCTCGTGCAGAAGGGCGCGCGCGTCGTCAACAAGGACAGCGCCGCCATCCATGTCTCCGGGCATGCCGACGAGGGCGAGCTGCTCTACCTGTACAACATCATCAAGCCCAAGTGCGCGATGCCGATCCACGGCGAGAACCGCCACTTGGTCGCCAACGGCCTGATCGCCGTCAAGACCGGCGTGAATCCGAACAACGTCGTGCTGGCAGAGGATGGCGACGTCGTCGATCTGTACCATGGCCAGGCTGCGGTCGTCGGTTCCGTGCCGTGCGGCTACGTGTACGTCGACGGCGATTCGGTCGGCGAGCTGACCGATGACGAGCTCGAGAAGCGCCGTATCCTAGGCACCGAGGGCTTCGTCTCCTGCTTCGCCGTGGTCGATACCGATCACTCGGACGTCGTGTCCGGGCCGAAGATCTACCTGAATGCCATGGCCGAGGACGAAAGCGATTTCGGGCAGGTGCGCAGCCAGATCATCCAGCAGCTCGAAGACGCGATGATGCAGGGCACCAAAGACACTTACAAGCTCCAGCAGATCATGCGTCGCACGATCGGCAGCTGGGTGGCCCGCCAATTGCACCGCAAGCCCATGGTGGTGCCGGTCATCGCCGATATCGCACAGGACGTCGAGTCCTCCGACAGGCGCTGAGATGCGCCCGACCCGCAGCGGCTCGGAATCGGCAGGATTGTCGATGCCGACTTCATGCGGGCAAAGGGCCTAGGCCGCCGAGGCCCTCGAAACACAGTACAGTGCGACGCAGGATGAGACATCATTCTGCGTCGCACTGGCATAGGCGAGGCGAACCGCCGGGAGGAGAATCGCCGGGAGGCCGTCGCGTAGTATAAAACTGCTAACCATCGAAGTCACTTGCTTTGCATAGAAGGAGCGTCATGCCAGGAGCCAATCTCACCCGCGTCGAGGCTGAAGAGCGCGAACATATCGTGTCGGGGCCGGTTCATTATGCCGTCGATCTTGATCTGACGAAAGGCCCGAAGACCTTTGGCTCGCATACGACGCTGAGCTTCGATGCAACGCAGGGAGCCAAGACTTTCCTTGACCTCATCGCCGATGAGATCACGGCGATCACGCTCAACGGTGAGGCTCTCGACCCTCAGGAAGCCTATGCGGACAGCCGCATCGCGCTCAAAAGCCTCAAGGCGCATAACGAAGTCGCCGTCGATGCGCTGTGCCGATATTCGAATACCGGCGAAGGCCTGCATCGCAGCGTCGACCCTTCGGATGGCAACATATATCTGTATTCGCAGTTCGAAGTGCCGGATGCGCGGCGTGTCTACGCGGTTTTCGACCAACCCGACATCAAGGCGGTCTTCGATTTCACCGTGCTGGCGCCGGAAAGCTGGATCGTCACCTCGAATATGCCGGTGGCTTCCAGCGAAGCAGCCCAAGGCGAGACCGCCGAAGGCACGCTGGGCGATCACCCGGATGAAGGCATCAAGCGTTGGGTGTTCGAATCGACGCCGACGATGAGCTCCTACCTCACTGCGATCTGCGCTGGGCCGTACGCCCAATGGCACACGGAATACGCCAATGAGGACGGCCGCACCGTGCCGATGGCGATGTACTGCCGCCAGGCGCTCAAAGACGCGCTCGACAAGGACGCGGAGTATCTCTTCGACATCACGAAGAAAGGCTTCGCCTTCTACGCCAAGACTTGGGGCGTGCCGTACCCGTACGCCAAGTTCGACCAGATTTACGTGCCGGAATACAACGCGGGCGCGATGGAGAACATCGGCATGGTCACAATTCGCGATTCCTATCTCTTCGAGTCCAAGGTATCCGACGCGATGGTCGAGCGCCGCGTGGTGACCGTACTGCACGAGCTAGCCCACATGTGGTTCGGCGACCTCGTGACCATGAAATGGTGGAATGACCTGTGGCTCAACGAATCCTTCGCCGAGTTCATGTCGACGCTGTGCACCGCCGAAGCCACCGAATGGCACGATTCTTGGGCGACATTCACTTCCGGCGAGAAGAGCTGGGCATTGAACCAAGACCAGCTTTCGACCACGCATCCGATTGTTGCGCCGATCAACGATCTGCATGACACGGAAGTCAATTTCGACGGCATCACCTATGCCAAGGGTGCGTCCGTTTTGAAGCAGCTGGTGGCCTACGTCGGCCGCGAGCAGTTCTTCACAGGCATCAACCGCTATCTGACCAGGCATCAGTACGGCAACGCGACGCTGACCGATCTGCTGACCGAATTGGAAGCCGCCTCCGGGCGCGATCTCAAGGCGTGGAGCGCGCAGTGGCTGGAGCAGTCGGGCATCAATACGATTGCCGCCGAAGTGACAACGGCCGCGGACGGCACGATCACCGGCATGACGCTGAAACAATCAGCTCCGGATGAGCACCCGGTGCTGCGCGCGCATCGCTTGGCGATCGGCTTCTACGACGCTGACGCGGGCGGCGCCATCGTGCGCACCGAGCGTTTCGAGCTCGATGTCGACGGCGAGAGCACCGAAGTGCCGCAGGTCGTGGGCCGCAGGCGTCCGGCGTTTATCCTGCTGAACGACGATGACCTGACTTACACCAAGCTGCGATTCGACGCGGATTCGTTGAAATTCGCCGCCGCGAACCTGTACCGCTTCGACGATGCGCTCGCCCGCGCCACGATCTGGCTGTCCTTGTGGGATATGACGCGCGACGCGCAGTTCCCGGCTGAACGCTTCGTCGATCTGAGCCTGAAGATGCTCTCGACCGAGCATGAGGCGACCACGTTCCGCTACGCGATTTCGATACTGCGTGCCACGGTGATGCATTATGTCGCCGCCGAACGTTCTGCCGAGGTCGCGCAGCGCGCCGCCGCGCAGATCTGGCAGTTGGCCGGTGATGCGCAGCCGGGCTCCGATGAGCAGTTCCAGCTGGTCAGCGCCTATCTGGGCTATGGCAAGGAGCGCGACGCCGAATTCGCCAAGAACGCGCAAGGTCTGCTGAACGGCTCCATCAAGCTTGACGGCTTGGAGATCGACAACAACCTGCGCTGGTCGATCATCCACGCGTTGGCGGTCGCCAATCTGATCGACGAGGCTGGAATCGATGCGGAGCTCGCCAAGCGCGAGACCACGGAAAACCGCGAATTCGCCTACGGAGCCCGCGCCGCGCATTCCACTCAGCAAGCCAAGGAATGGGCTTGGGACCAGGCGCTGCACAACGACGGGCTGACCAACAGCCAGTTGGAGCGGGTCAGCCTTGGCTTCTCTCAGGCGAACGCCGAACTGTCCGCGCCGTATGTCGACCGGTACTTCGAGACCGTGGACTGGATCTGGGAGCATAAGACCTTCCACATGGCCGAAGGACTCATCAACTTCCTATACCCCTCGTACGCCGATCCCGCGCGGCTGGTGGCCGGCGGCACCCGCTGGCTTGAAACCCATCCGGACGCCGACCGCGCCCTGCGCCATCTCATCAGCGCCAATGTCGAAACCTCCCAGCGCACACTCAAGGTACGCAAGTACAACGAGTCGCTGTAAGGCTTAGCTGCAACGCGTCGCAGCCCTAGAC
>NZ_JALCCV010000029.1 GCF_022640935.1 Bifidobacterium sp. | reverse complement strand
TGGCAAGACGGGGAAACCCGTGAATCGCTCATCGACGCGCAGCATCCGGATGCTGCGGTGCTTTCCTGCTCGGACTCGCGCGTACCGCCCGAGATCATCTTCGATCAGGGCTTAGGCGATATGTTCACGATTCGCACAGCTGGGGAAGTGCTCGATGCGGCGGTTGTCGCCTCGCTCGAATTCGCCGTGGAGACGCTCAACGTCAGTCTGCTCGTCGTGCTCGGCCATGAACACTGCGGCGCGGTCGCCTCGACGGTCGCCCAGCTCAATGCCATTATCAACGCGACGACGCTCGATGGGGAGTCAGACCTCAGCCAAGTCATCGCCGATTCGGATTCGATCATCATGCGATCGGTCGGCGCCTCGGTGGAAACTGCGCGTAACGCCGATCTGGACAGCACCGGCGACTTCGAACGCGTGCATGTGGCCCGCACCATCGAAGCGCTGGTCGCCCGTTCCGAAACCATCCGCCAGGCACTCGCCGAGCAACGGCTGCTGATGGTCGGCGCACGCTACAAGGTGACCACCGGCAAGGTCGAAGTGCTGTCATTCTGAACGATTCGGACGGCCGGATGACCACAGGAGGCCGAGAGTATTACGTCGCCGAGTGGTTTTACCGTGTTCGGTTTGCCCATGCTTGCCCACTATAGCGACTGTAGCCGTCGTGACCGAAAGATTTCGGCAGCAGTTAGGAGTGCACATAACTGCTGCGCATATCTATTAAGCACATCGGGGTCAACGATGTGCTTTCACATGTCCGGATGGCCGTTCGCCGACTCTTAGGAATGGCGATATTCCGCCAAAACGCATCATGCCGAATTCATCGTCTATTTGGCGAGGTGCTGAATAGACGCCCGGAGCGCTCGCGACAGTGGCAGCCATGGCATCGACGTCGTAGATCCGGCAACATTTTCACGTATTCGGATAAATCGTCGATGATCGCCTGCCGTCCGATCAGTATGGGCGGCATCTTGCCGGCCGTCGGCTTGAACGGATTGGTCTTTGCTGCCATATTGCGTCTCCTCGTGCGGCTCGTGTGCCCTATGTCATACGCGTATGACGCGCGATGGACCATATACCACGAATACCTGCCGCACTGCACAAACACATGCTAAATTACAAGCTTATGTATCATAATGTGCTCTTCGGCTGAAGGAGAGAAGCAGGCAAATCAGCCCGAAGAAACCGTCCAAAGACCGGGCGCTCCCCTAAAGTAGAGAATATGCCTCTTGGTTTGAATATCCTCTTGATCTTCGTCTTCCTTGTGCTCGGCTCCGTATTCGCCGGCACTGAGCTGGCGCTGGTCAGTTTGCGCGGCTCGCAGGTGGACCAGATGGAGCTGGAGGACGCGCGCGGAGCCCGTGTGGCCAAGATCGCGCGCGATCCGAACACGTTCCTTTCTACTGTGCAGATCGGCGTGACGCTGTGCGGATTCCTGTCGGCATCATTCGGAGAGTCTTCGATCTCGCCGTTCATCGTGCCGATCGTCGTGCAGTGGGGCGTTCCCCACAGCGTCGCGACGCCGCTGACCACGATCGCGCTGACGCTCATCATTTCATACTGCTCGATCGTCATTTCCGAAATGGTGCCCAAGCGCATCGCTATGCAGCGCACCGGGCAGATCGCCCGGACCGTGGTCCCCGCCATCGATGCCTTCGCCAAGATCACCCGGCCGATCATCTGGCTTATTGGCAAGAACACGAACGGCATCGTGCGGCTGCTTGGCTTCGACCCCAACGAAACCGAAAGCGAGGTCTCCGACGAAGAGCTACGCGTGTTGGTCAACTCGAATTCTCGACTGAGCAACGACGAACGCACGATTCTCGACGATGTATTCGACGCATCTGAAACTATCGTCGCCGAAGTCATGCGGCCGCGCGCCGACGTGATCTTCCTCGACGGCGGCCAGCCCTTGGCGCAGGCCGCGGCCTATGTGCGCGAGATGCCGTATTCACGTTACCCGGTCACCGGCAAGGACTTCGACGACGTGCTCGGCTTCGTGCATGTGCGCGATTTGCTCGACGTGCGCAACCCCAACGCCCGCACCGTCGCCGATGTGACGCGCGAAGGCATCGCATTGCCCGGCACTTCGAAAATCCTGCCGAGCCTGAGCCTGCTGCGCAAACGTGGCATCCACTTGGCCGTCGTCATTGACGAATACGGCGGCACTGACGGCATCGTCACCTTGGAGGATATGACCGAAGAACTCGTGGGCGATATCCGCGACGAATACGATCTGCCCGAGGAGCCGCACCGCAATGGGGGCGACCCCGGGGTGTTCACCAACGGGGTGGCCACCATCGATGGCGGCATGACCATCGAAGATTTCGCCGACCTGACCGGCATCGAGCTGGATGACGGCCCGTATGAGACCGTCGCCGGTTATTTCCTCGCCCACACCGGACGCATGGGTGCCGTGGGCGAGGTGCTGCATTCCGACGACGGCTACGATATGGTCGTCACCGAGGTCGACCACCGCCGCATCGAGACGCTCGAAGTGCGCAAGCATGTCGGCAATGCAGGAGGCACGAATGATTCGACCGCTTCGGCTGATTCTGGGGCGAAGCAGACGCAGAGCGAGGCGTGACGCGGGCCACGACGCATGCGCCTATCAAGCTGTATCTGTTCGACAGGTGTTGATTAACAAGCGCAACCCCCCCCCGCATTTTGCGCCGATGTACGCGGTTCAGGCGCCATCGCGGTGCGTAAAACCCGAGGTTCTCTTTCCGAGCCGCAGGCCGCTCGCATATTTATTAAGCGGATTTAGCAGAGTTACACCGGCATACACCCTGTGCCAGCCGAATGCCGAATCACGAAAATGGCGGAAGCGCAACGAAATACAGCATACTCATTTTCCTGGCTACTCGGTGAAGTGCTTAATAAACGAAAAAATGACCTAACAAACGATGCGACGGCATCGTCATACAGTATTCACCTCCGCCCGCCGCGTTTTCCTCGCACAACCCATGCCTCGATCAATGTTTTCGCCTATTAAGCAGATTTTTCGCTTATTAAGCACTTGCGAAAGTATGCGACCTAGAGATCCGTCTCACGATTCTTGGAATTCCGCCATTTCTGGGCGTATGAGAAAAATCTCGAAACTGCATCTCAGCGGTTTTGCGCACCAATCTGCTTAATACATGATGGACATATCTGTCACCGCACCGAACACAAGGGAAACACGGTATTCTTTCGGCCTCTGCTTGATGAAATTGCGCCTACACGACCGTGAACCGGCGCACGCACGATTTCGCCAAATGTGAAATTCGGTCGATAGCAGACGTGGCTGCGCATACCCTCAGCCGGGGTCGCTAGGATAGAAGTATCTGTGGTCAACAGACAGGAAGGAATGAATTATGGCACTTGAATTTGTGGTTCCCGGACTGGACGAGGCAGCCTCCGAGAAGATCGTCTCCATCTTGCAGAATCGTTTGAGCCAGGAGCAGGAGGCTTCTCTGGTGCTCAAGCACGCGCATTGGAATGTGACCGGACCAAGCTTCATCGGCGTGCACGAGATGCTCGATCCCCAGATTGAGATCGTGCGCAATCAGGCCGATGAGACAGCCGAGCGCATCGCCACCCTCGGTGGCAGCCCCGACGGCCGCCCCGACGCGATTCTGCGCAATCGCACGTGGAAGGGCGTGGACCTGACCGGCCGCCACTCCACGACGGATTATCTGAAGGCCCTGTGCGATTTCTATGATCAGCTTATCGCCGACGACCGCGAGGCCATCAAGGAACTCGACGAACTCGACGTGATCAGCTCGAACATCGTGCAGGATCATGTACAGGATCTCGAGAAGTTCCAGTGGTTCATGCGCAGCCACTTGGTGTGAGCCGCGCAATAAAGCGGAATGCGCGAAAGCACATTGCACGCTGTGCGACTAGCAGCGACAAGGGTGGGGCCAGCGATTCGAATCGCTGGCCCCACCTTTGGGTTCACGACCATTCCTGTCACTGTACCCACGCGTCTTTTACCGTTGGCATTCCAAACCGAAAGACCCTGTACTTACAATTTATCGAATTCCCAAGTTGCATTGCGCCTAGACCAACGTCACGCGCAGCGGGGCGCTGAGGTCGCGGCTGTTGGGGCCGATCATGATGTCGAAGGCGCCCGGGTCGCTGCGCTCGCCCAGGTCCGCGTGCACGTAGCGGACGTCGGATTCCTGCAGCGCGAAATGGATGGTGCCGGTCTCGTGTGCAGCAAGCTCGATCTGTCTGAAGCCTTTGAGCTCCTTCACCGGGCGCACGACCTGGCCGACCTTATCGCGCACATAGCATTGCACGGTCTCGATGCCGGCGATATCGCTGTCGTTGGTGACAGTGACCGCAATATCAAGCGGATGCTCGGCATCGAAGGTCGCCGATGAAACCAATGGCGCACCATAGACGAACGAGCTGTAGCTCAGGCCGAAGCCGAAGGGATATCTGGCGTAATTGCTCGCATCAAGGTATTTGGAGACGTATTTTTCGCCGGGAGCCCCCTCATATGGCCGCCCGGTGGAATCGGCATTGTAATAGACCGGCACTTGGCCGACGTTCTGTGGGAAGGACATGGACAGTCTGCCGGAGGGGTTGATCGCGCCATAAAGCACATCAGCTACGGCCGAGCCGGCTTCGCTGCCCGGGAACCACGCCTCCACAATCGCTTCGGCGTCGCCGATCGCGCCTAGATCGAGCGGCCTGCCATTGAATACCACGACGACGACATGCGCGTTCGCCGCTTTCACGGCGTTGAACAGATCGATCTGCGCCTGCGGGAGTGCGATATTGGTGCGGCTCGATGCCTCGCCAGCCATCGCCGAAGTCTCGCCCAGCGCGAGCACGACCTTGCCAGCTCGGCGCGCGAGCTCCACTGCTTCGCCAATCGCTGCTTGGGACGGTTCGAAATAATCGCATTCCTGCCGCGCGACCAGCAGATTCACGCCATACTCGGCAGACAGGCTCTCCATGCCTTCTGCCATGCTGACCGCATCCTGCGGGCGGCCTTTGAACGACCACGCTCCCAGTACATCATGGGACGACGCAAGAGGCCCAGCCAACGCCACGGTGATTGCAGGACTGACGGCAGGCTCGGTTCCAGCGCTGATCGAAGCTCCGTCCGCAGCATGAGCCTCAACGCCGATGGAACCCGCCTCGCTTGCGGTCTCGGCCACGCTGCTGCTTCCGGATCCAGCACCAGCATGGACTGCGCCAGAACCGGTTCCAACATCGCATCCGCACCCCAGCGGCAGTGCATCGTGCTCGTTCTTCAGTAGCACGATCGAACAGTCGGCGACCTGCCGCGCCTCGGCCCGATGCTCGTCGCAACCGATGAGCTGCCGTTCCCGCGCCTCGTCCATGCCACGGAAGGGATGCTCGAACAGACCCAGATCGTTCTTCAGCGTCAGTACGCGCATGGCGGCATCGTCGATCAGCGATATATCGATCTCGCCGGCAGCGACGAGATCGGCGAGCGAGCGCAGATAGCACACGCTCATCATCTCGATGTCGACACTGGCCTCGATGGCCAACCGGGCCGCTTCGCGCTCGTCCTCGGCAACCCCGTGGGCGATGAGCTCGCGAACCGCGTTGAAATCGGAAATGACCACGCCATCGAAACCCCATTCGCCGCGCAGAATATCGCGGAACAGGCGTCGGTTTCCGGTGGCGGGCATGCCGTCGACCGTATTGAAGGAGGTCATGACGGTTTTCGCGCCGGCGGCCACGGCAGCCCGGTACCCCGGCAGGTACATGTCGCGCAGCAAACGCTCGGACATGTCGACCGTGTTATATTCGCGGCCTCCTACTACCGCCCCATATGCGGCAAAATGCTTGACACACGCGGCTACACGATCGGTGTCATGCAGCAGATCATCGCCCTGATAGCCGTGCACCAGCGCCTCGGCCATGCGGGCGTTCAGATACGGGTCTTCGCCGGTCGATTCCATCACGCGGCCCCAACGCGGATCGCGCACAAGATCGATCATCGGCGAGAACGTCAACGACAGCCCGGCCACGGAGGATTCGCGGGCGGCGACCTCCGCCATGCGCCGCGCCATAGCGGGATTCCATGAGCTGCCCATCGCAAGCGGTATGGGGAAAATCGTCTCGTAGCCGTGGATCACGTCCGACATGAACATGGTGGGGATATGCAGCCGGTGACGCCGCATCGCGCTGGTCTGGATGCGTCGGCATTCCTCGGCTCCGGCGATATTGAGCACAGTGCCCACGTTCGCCAGCTCCTCGTCGGCGATGCCCAGCTGAGCCATTGGGCCGGTGCGTTCCTCGGCATTGTCGGAGAAGAAGTCGCCGCTGACCTGCATAAGCTGCCCGATCTTCTCGTCAAGAGTCATCTGCGCGAGCAAGTCGGCGAGTTGCTGGTGTTGCATGAGTGGTTTCCTTCGCGATTATGACGTAGATTTATCTGCCGCATGGCGACGTCGGAGAGCGTGTTGACCGGCGCCGCAACGCCAATCTACTTTCTGAATCTGGTACAGGCTGCTGCAAACGCTCGCTGGTCAGCGTTGTTCAGCACGTTCGCCGCTATTCCGTTCGCCGCCCACGGTGACGTCAATCACCGCAGCATCGCCTAGTGCCTCGCGGCTGATATTCAGCCCGCCTAGCCGATACGGCAGTTGCACGTATTCGCCGCCGAACTGCCGTCCGCCGACACGCAGCGACACCGGTTGAGAGCCAGCCAGCACATGGTAGCGCACGGTTCGCAGCATGCCGAATAGACTGATTTCAATGACAGTGCCGTCATCTTCGGGCGCAAGCACAGGATCGAACACCACATGATCGGCGTGCAGCTGAATGCCGAGCAGATGCTGCACGAGCTGGCGGATATAGATGCCCGGTCCGGAGGAATACACGCGCCAGCCGCCGCGTACTCCGACTGGGTCGGGCGAGCCGGCCTTGAGTCTGTCCCACTCGCCGGCAGCCGTATAACGATCGGGGAAATCGGCGTCAGAGGAGGCGAAATAGCAGTTGCGCTGCCGAGGTTCGCTGGTCGAGAGCCGGAAGCCTTGGCCGACCGGGCTGATGCGCAGCAGCTCGTCGCCGATCGCGCTGCGGCCCAGCAGCCCGAGCATCTCTGCATAACGGATATGCGCGTGCGTATACATCAGGCCGATTTCGCGCCCGACATTCGCCGATTGCTCGCCGCGCTTGAAAATTTCAGTGATGCCGTCGTGGAAGGCTGCGGGGCGGTTCATCAGCCGCACGCCATCAGGATAATGCAGCTTATCCTCAATCAGCTGCTCATGCCTGCGCATTTGGCTGTCGCTGAGCAGTCCTGCGGAGATAGCCTGGCTCATGGGAATCAGACGATACTGGATGCCGGTACGCCGGTCGCTGGGATGGATGACCGGCCTCGGCCGCCCTTGTTCGAAAAGCACATAGCCAGCCAGCACATCGTCGAAGATGAAATCCCGGTCGAAGCGCGATTTGATAATCGCGGCTTCGCTGCCGAATTCCTTGGCGAGCGTCTCGCGGCCAGCTGCGCGCAAGGCGCGGTCAAGCCCGTGGGCGGCCTGATACAGCAGCGCGATGGTCCACGTCGATGCCATTTCCTTCTTCATCGAGGCGCGCGCGGGCTGGAGCGTATCATCCCAATCGCCTTCGCCGTAGCTGTAGAGATCGGTGCCGGGCACGCGATGCGTGCGGATGTAGGCCATCGTGCGCAGCAAGTGGTCGGCGACGCTCGCCTGTGTTTCGCAAGGCGTATCAGTTTCCCGATCCCAGAATCCGACCGTTTCATCGAGCAGCGAAGTGTCACCGGTCGCATCAAGGTATTCGCCGATGATGATCAGCGGCCAGACGGGGATGTCGCCGTGCGCATCGCGCTGGTAGAGGCTGGCGTACTGGTCGAACATGAACCATTGCGGCAGCGAGCCGTCGGCGTTTTGATGGGCGAAGACCTTGAGCGCGATCGTGCGGGCGATATCGGCATGGCCGAAGGCCAACGCCAGCTCGAATGGCCCCTGGCACACGTCTCGCGTGCCCCATGCCGCGCCCGAGTACTGTTCCAGGCCATGCGGAGAGAGAAAATGCACGAGCGCGTTCTGCGCGAACCACGGCAGGATGAGATTGAATTCGCGCAATCGCTCTCCGCCGTCGATATGCAGCTGGCCGGCGAAATCGGAAATATTGCGATAGTGCCGATCGAGGATCGCATTTCGGTTCACGCTGCGATCCGCGCCGGCAGCGGCCAGTCGACGAGCATGCTGCGCGGCCGCAGCCGTGTCCCCATCCACATCGGCGGCATTCATTGCGGCGACAACGAGCACTCGCATCGACGTAGTCGGGCCGCTGCGGAAGGTGAAAATACCGCCAATTTGGCGGGACGCGGCGTCGCCGGATGAAACGGGGGCAGCGGCCTCTTTGAACAATATGTCATCGCCGGCAAGCCGCGCTTCGCAGGACGCGAACACGTACCGCAAGCCCGGGCAGGCTTCCGCGGCAGGAGTGCCCGCCGCAGGCGCGAAAACTACGCCATTGATCGTTCCGTTCGCAGCATTGCCCGACTCCGCGCCGAACTCGCTGTCGATGCGCCACGCCGAAGGGTCTTCGACGTCGACGGTCAGCAAGGCTTCCACAGGAGCCGTGCTTTCGAGAACGATATCGATGCCAGTGCTCTCGGCCATGGCCGTAGTGCTGATGGTTATGGTCTCGCCGCCGACGCGGTATACCCAGCGCGAGCCGCCGATGTCCATGATGTAAGCCGACGGCACGCCCAGCAGACGCCATCCGCGCGCGGAATCCTCGTCGGCGCCGCGCTTCTGCGGCATCCGCACGAGGATGCGGACACCTTGCGAACGCAGGAGATCCAGGCTGGCGCGATGCACGGAGACGATGCGATTGAGGTTCGTATTGCCCAGCACCAGGTGAGAAGCAAACACGCCCGGCGCATAGGTAGTAGCCGCAAACACGGGAACATCGGGGTTTATCGCGCTGGCAGACAGCAGGATCTGCCCGTGCGATCGGTCGACCAGCAGCTCTTTGCCGCGCGAGACCACGTGGGAGGCATTATGCGAGGAGAAGTACGACAGCAGCCGGCCCGATTCGTCGCGTTCAACGCTGAGAGGCGAGCCGTCGGAGAGGCTTTCGACTTGGGCGCCGGCCTCACTCGCACCTTCGTTTGCATCTCCGTCCAGCGCGAGGAATTCGGCCTCGCTCAGTTCTTCGCCATTGAGCGCGGGAGCAACGGCCAACAGGGAAACCGGCGTATGGTGTTCGATATTATTGCCAGCGTCTTGGGGCCGGATGCCATCGCTGACGTTTTCGCGAGCCCAGCCTTCGCCAGCGCCAGCCGCATGGCTCTTGTCCGCGTCAACGCTATCGGCTATTCCCTTGGCCTTCTGCCCCATATCGAAGCACGCCTGCGCGAGATCGCCGCGATAATCGGGGTCGACCACACTCACTACGTGCCACGTCACCCCGCTATCATCAAACGCGCGCGGCGCTGCAAGCAGGCACGCCATGCCGAACTCGTACTGGTTGACGCGCCCGCCGCCCCAATCAGGGTCGTTCAGTGCCTGTGGAGATTGGCCAAGCCGAGCCGTGCGGCCATAGAAGTCGAAACCATCGGTCAGATAGGCGGCGGCGCCTTCCGCGATAGTCGTGACGAGCAACGGCAGCTTCGGCGCGCAAGCCATGGTCTGGCGCGCGGCAAGCACAGCGCCAATCGGAGTGTCTGTCTCGGCATGATAGGCGATGTATTGGGAGATGTAGGGTTCGCTGGTCAGCGCCTGCGCTGCCGGGGCAAGCGCCATATCCTGCGCGCTCGCCAGATCCCACGTTCCCTCGCGAAGCCTGTCTGTGGGCGTACCCGCCGGTCGGATATTCACCGTCCACGCCCAGCCTGTTCCCTGCTCCGTTTCGAGCAGGCGCAGCTGAACGTTCCAGTTCACGCCAAGCGCCGAGCCGGTCCACGCAGCTACGTTGGGTGCCGTATCCGTCGTGATGCAGCACGCGCCAGACCGCACGCCCAACAGCGGCGCGGATTCGATGCCCGCGGCTGTATGATGCCGCAGCCACAACCCTGCGATGCCCGCATCATGAGGGCCGGGGATATACTGCGAAATCTGCAAGCCGCCCAACGATATTGATGCGATATCGCCAGCACTGGTGAGCCGTATCGTAAGGTCGCCGGAAGCCAGCTGCCGTGCTGTGCGTTCGCGGCTGCTGTTCCAAGCCTGGGTCAGGGGTGTCGTCGTTGTCATGTGCGTCTCTCTCCTTGCGCTGTGGGATTCGGATGACTTCGGCGAACAGTGCAGTGTTCACTTCGCCATGAGTGTGGAAGTGTGAATCGGGTTATTCGCCGGTGCGACGGCCGTTGTTGAGCCCGCCCCAGAAATCGTCGAGCAGCGCTGCCGTGGCGTCGGGATTCTCGATATTCGGGCAGTGCGCGGCATGCGGGATGACCTCATAGCGGCACCCGAGCATCCTGGCCATGCGGCGCTGCCAATCCTGTGGCCAAGCCGTGTCGTCGACGCCATGGAAAATCAGGAACGGCAAGCCGGTGTCCTGAAGCTCGAATGTCGTGTCATGCACGTCGGCAAGCTGCGCCAAGGCACCAAGCAACTGATCGTGACCGGTACGTTCGGCGCGCTCTCGAAAGAAACGATCCTCGTCGCTCAATGCGCTGTCAGGCAGCTGCGCACGGTCAGGATTGCTGATGCGCCAGCCGTCCACATCAGGATGCTCGAGCAGCGCACGGCGATCCGCCTCATGCCGCCCGGGCCATCCATGCGGGCCGGAGCACATCAGCGTCAGGCTGTCGAAAATGCCCGGCTCTTCGATCACGGCAGCTTGCGAGACCGTGCCTCCGAAGCTGTGACCGAGCAAGTGCACACGCGGCACACCGCAAACTCGCGCGATGATATGCGCGGCCTCGACCACGTCGCCCGCGGTCTGCGCCCTGCCATACGATTCCACGCCTTGGGGAGCCGCCGAATCAGCCTGCCCGCGCTGCGATATCGCCCAGACATCCCAGCCTCGAGCGGCCAGCAGCGGCATAAGATCATAGAAATCCTCTTTCGAACCCGTATAGCCGGGCACCAACAAGATCACGCCACGCGCCGGGACGCGACGCGGTGCCCCCCACCCCGGTTCCCCCCGCAGCGCAGTAATCGTGCCGACAGCGAGATCGATGCCGAGCGCCTGAAGCGATTCAGGCTTCTTCAGCGCGCCAAACGGCTCGATAGGATGGACACGCGACTTGGCTCCGGCCTTGTCGGCCTGTTCAGCCGCGGCGACAGTATTACGTAACTCAGCCATACTGGTATTCCCTACCTGTCTTTGTGTTGTGACGATGCGAACATCTTGATGGCAATCGGCCCTATTCTCTGCCTCATCGCCATCGTCCCAGCGCCCTTCGTTCACGCGCTCGTCTGCAGCTTCGGAATCGAGTCGAGCAGGCGGATCGTATACTCGTCGTGCGGGTGCCGCAGCACGCTCGCAGTCTCGCCGCGCTCCACGACCGTGCCGTGGTTGAGCACCATGATGTTGTCGGTGATCAAGCGCGCGGAGAGCAGATCATGGGTGATGTAGAGCATGCTCACGCTCAGGCGCACGCGCAGGTCGTCAAGCAATGCCAGTACCCCGGCGCGCAGAGTCATATCGAGCATCGACACCGGTTCGTCAGCCACCAGAACCTTGGGGTTGCTTGCCAGCGCCCGGGCGATCACGACACGCTGGCGCTGGCCTCCGGAGAGCTGATGCGGCAGTTTCGCCGCATACTGCTCGACCGGTGTCAGCCCTACCGTCTCAAGGATTTCCAGCATGTGCCGCCGAGCTGCAGAACCGCGCAGATCAGTGTAGTTGAGGATCGGTCGCATCAGGATGTATTCAACCGTGTGCAGCGGATTGAGCGCGGCGTACGGATCCTGAAACACCATCTGGATGTCGGAGTGCAGCTCGCGCAGTGCCTTGCGCCCGCGCATCCGGTCGATGCGCTTATTGCCGAGCGTGATGGTGCCGGAAGTCGGCTGTTCCACGCCGGTGAGCATTTTTGCGATGGTTGATTTGCCCGACCCGGAGGCACCGACCAACGCCAGCGACTCACCTGGCCTCAAGGTGAACGACACGTCGTTCACGGCATGCACTGGCTCATCGCCTCGTTTGTGCGCCGGATACACCTTGTTCACGCCGGTGAGCGTGACGGTCAGTTTCTCATCCTGCGGCCGGCCGGCGTCGCTGGCCTTGCGTATACCCTTGCGTTCGAGACCGGGAACCGAAACCTCTTCGGCGCGGGGGTCGCCGTAGTGGCTCAGCAACATCTTCGTATAATCATCCTGCGGCGCGTGCAGAATGCGCTCGCTCGGCGCGTCCTCTACGATGCTGCCGTTATGCATGACGAGCACGCGCGAAGTCGATTCGAGCACAATGCCCAGATCATGGCTGATGAGCATCGCCGTGAAGCCCTCTTGCGCCTGCAACTCACGAATGGTGTCCATGACTTCGTGCTGCACGAGCACGTCGAGCGCGGTCGTCGGCTCGTCGAAGACCATGAGCTTGGGATCCAACGACAGCGCGAGCGCGACCGAAACCCGCTGGCGCATGCCGCCCGACAGCTCGCCAGGGTAGCGATCGAGGGTGCGCTCAGGCAGGCCGACCTTGGCGATGAGCTCGCGCGAACGCGCCTCGAAACGACTTTTGGGCACGTGCTTATGCGCCTTGAAGATATCGGTGAAATGCTTGCGGATGGTGCGCACGGGGTTGAGCGCATTCATGCCGGATTGCAGCACCATGGCGAAGCCGCCTTGGCGTTGCCTGCGCAATTCCTCGTCGCTTAAGGCTCTGATGTCCTTGCCGTCGAACAGCACTGTGCCATGGCTTATCCGTGCCGGCGGTTTCGAAAGCCGGGTAAGCGCAAAGCCCAACGTGGACTTGCCCGATCCGGATTCGCCGACAAGGCCGACGAACTCGCCTTGCTCGAGCGAAAAACTCACATCGTTGACGGCCTTGACCGGTTCGATGCCTGGGGTGTCGTATTCGATGGAGAGATTGTTGACGTTCAGCAGGCTCATCGCTCAGTTCCCTTCACGCAGTCGCGGATTGCTCAAGCGATCCACGCCGAAGTTAATGAATGTCATGGAGACCGCCAGCAGGGCGATCATCAGGCCTGGTGCCAGCAGCAGAGCCCACTGGCCAGTGAGCAGCACATTGTTGTTCTGCGCCCAGTAGAGCATGGTGCCCCAACTGATCGTGGTCGAGTCTCCCAGACCCAGGAATTCGAGCCCGGCCTCCGCCAAAGCCGCCGCAGTAGCCGCGCCGAAGAAGTTGTTGATGATCAGCGAGAGCATATTCGGAAATATCTCGTGGAAGATGATCCGCCAGGAGCCATCGCCGCTGAAAGCCGCCGCCGTCACGAAATCACGAGAACGCAGGGATTGCGTCTGGCTGCGCAACACGCGTGCGCCCCAGGCCCAGCCGGTGAGCACGATCACGAGAATGATCACGCTCATGCCGCCGTTCTGCAGGTAAGCCGCGATGATGATCATGAGCGGCAGCGAAGGGATGACCAGGAAGAGGTTTACGAGGAACCCGACGAATTCGCCGGCGAAGCTGCGCATGTAGCCCCAGCCCAAGCCGACGAGCACGGCGACGCAAGTCGATAGCAGACCCGCGCTCATCGCGACTGTCACCGAGATGCGTCCGCCCCAGATGAGTTGGGAGAGCACGTCCTGGCCATTCGAGGTGGTACCGAGCCAATGCCCTGCGGTGGGGCCGAGACTGGATTCGAAGTCGCTGCCTTTGGGGTCATATGGGATGAGCAAGGGCGCGAAAACGGCGGAAAGTATGATCAACGAGAACAGGATGAGCCCGAATCGGGCTTTTGGCACAGTCCACACGGTCGCGATCGCGCGGCCGAGCACTCGCAGGGCTCGTATGATGGCATTGTCGTCGCTGGTGTCACGCGCGCCGCCGTTGGCGTTGTTGTTTAGGTTCATGTTCTTGCCCACGGTATTGCCTGCCGCGTCATGTGCCGCAGCACGCGTCGCTTCGGTATGCATTGCTTCAGTCATCGCCTTCACCTTCTTGTCCTCGGGTCAAGCACGCCGTAGAGCATATCGACGACGAAATTGGCGACCAACACGCTGACGGTGATCATCAGGAAGATGGCCTGCATCAACGGGTAGTCCTGGTTGGAAACAGCCTGATAGAGCAGCTGGCCGATGCCCGGATAATTGAATACCTGCTCGACGAGGAGCGAACCGCCCACCACGCCGCCGATTTGCAAACCGAAAGCGGTCAGATTGGGCAACAAAGCGTTACGCGCAGCGTATTTAAGCACCACTGTACGCTGGTGCAAGCCGTTGGCCTGCGCGAAAGTGACGTAATCGTCGCCCAGCGTGTTGATCATCGTGTTGCGCATGCCCATGATCGAGCCGCCCAGCGAGGTCAGCAGAATCGTGAGGCCAGGCAGCACGGCGTGCACGAGGGCGTCAGATATGAATGCGCCGGAAAATTCCGGTACCATGACCGCGGAATATGCGCCGGAAGTCGGGAAAGCGCCGGCGAGATATCCCAGGAAATACAGCAGCATGAGCGCTAGCCAAAAAGCCGGAAACGCAGAGAGGAACGAGCCGGTCACGCTGCCGACGGCATCGATCCCCCGACCGCGCTTCCATGCCATTGCAGCGCCGAACACGGTGCCGATAATGAACGAAAGAATGGTGACTATACCGACCAATGTCAGTGTCCATGGCAGGGCATTGCCCACCAGCGTGGAGACGTTCTCGGGGAAATTGCTGTAGGAGACGCCGAAGTTGAAGTGGACGACATTGCCCAGGTATTGGACGTATTGGCTGAAGACGTTGCCCTGGGGGACGCCGAGCTGCGCCTCGATGGCGGCCCTCATCTCCGGGGTGACCGGGCCGTTCTGCGACAGCCTCGCGATCGCCGCGTCGGCGGGAGAGCCTGGCATGAGGCGGGGCAGGATGAAGTTGACCGTGATCGCCGCCCACAAGGTGAGCAGGAACAGGCCGATTTTCCCTAGAAAGTAGCGCACTGAACGACCTTTCATATGGATTTGCTGGGGCTCGCCGCGCTGCGCGCGGCGAGGAAATCGCCACGGTACATGCGGCGGGATGGGACTGGCGAAATGGGACGGATGGAATGAGCGGAACGGCTATATCTGCGCAAGACCCGCCGAATGCCTGAGACCGATGGATCAAATCGCAGATTGTCAGCGATCCGATCCCTGCGGTCTCAGGCCAGGTAGGTCAGGCGAGCCGGTCAGGCGCGGGTACCGCGCTAATTCGCCTTCTTGATGTTGGTCACGATCAGCAGGCTGTTTTGCGTCCACGTAGCCGGAGTGGCGTAAGGATTGTCCTCGCTGGGCCAGTTCGTGAAGTTCTTGTCGCTGAACAGGCCCCACAGGCCGCCATAGAACATGGTGACCACGGGCACATCGTCGTAGACGATCTGCTGGAGCTGATCGATGATGGCCTTCTGCTCCTGTTCATCAGCGGTCCGCTTGAGCTGGGCGAGCAAGTCGTCGGCCTTGCTGTTCTTGTAGCGCTCGAAGTTGGCCGAGGTCGACTGGCCCACCGGCAGCGCGAACTCGCTGTTGAGCAGGTTGTTGTAGTCCTGGAACGGGCTGCCCGTGCCGCCGAATGCGGAGACGATCAGATCGAAGTCGCCGTTGTTCTGCTGCTGCACGTAGGCGGCTGGCTGCGGCTGCTGGAGTTTGACCGCGATCCCGAGATTGCCCAGCTGCGATTGGAGCGTCTGCACCCCGCGCAGCCAGTCGGTGTAGCCGTTCGGCACGGTGATGTTGAGTTCGAGCTGCTTGCCGTTCGCGTCAACGAGCTTATCGCCGGACTTGGTGTAGCCGGCCTTGGCGAAGTACTCAAGTGCCTTGGACTCGCTCTGCGCGATCTTGCCGTTATCGGGAATGTCCGCGTTGACCCATTGCTTCTGATTCGGCAGCAGCAGGCCGGTCTGCGGTGCGCCTTCGACATAGCCCTCCTCGGCGTCTTTGGCGATTTTCTCGCGGTCGATCGCGTAGCTCAGGCCTTGACGGAAGTTTACGTTGTTGAAAGGCGCCTTGGTCAGGTTCGGGAAGAGCGAGACAGTGCCGCCCGGAGGGAACCAGTAGTGATTGTGTTGCTTGTTGGCGCCCACCCAGGTCTTGTCGACGTTCGTCATGAAGGAGTAGCCCCAGTCGTAGCCTTTGTTGACCAAGTCGAGCTGCTTGTTGGAGGCCGGCAGCACAATCGTCTTCGCTGCCACCTTGTCGGCCTGCCAATAGCTCTCGTTCTTCACAAGCGTGTATTGGTTGGGCGTATAGGCACCGAGCTTATACGGGCCGGTTCCCACCGGGTTCTCGTTGGTCCACTTGACCGGATCGCTCTGTTTCTCCCAGATGTGCTTGGGCACGATCACCTGCTGATTGATGATCGTGGCGGCCGGCACATCGGCGTCTTTCAAGTGGAAGGTAACCTCGCTGCCATTCGCTTCGATCGAGGCGATATGCTGCCAGACCCCGAGCGTGTCGAGGGATGTGTTCTTCTTGAGCATGTCGAAGGTGAATACAACATCGTCGGCGCTGAACGCCTTGCCGTCCGACCACTTCACGCCATCGCGGATCGTGTAGACGAGCGTCTTGGAATCGGCCACCTTGTCTCCGGTCGCGAGGAAGGGCGTCGCCTTGCCATCGATGGCATTGACCACTTGCAGCGGCTCGTAAATGAAGTTGATGCCGACTCGCTTGGACGGCGAGAACGGGTTGAAATTCCTAGTGAAGGTCGGGCTGCCGTTGTCCCCTGCGAACAGGAGCTGGTCACCTCCCGAACCTTGGGAAGCATTGTTGTTCGTACCGCAGGCACCGACGCTGAGCATCGTGGCAATCGCCAACAGCGCCGCGGCGATTCTTGATTTCTTCATTGATCTTCCTTTTCGTCTGCACTTCTTCGTCTGCAGTGTTTGCTTGCACTGACTGTCTGTCTGCACTGACACTGGCCGCTGTGCCTACCTGTAGTTGGATGCTACGGTTTGCCTCTGCGGCGTGGCCGAGTTGACACGGTCTTGAATCGTTGACCGTCCCACTTGACGTTCATTCATTGTATGCGCTTACATTTTCTTATGCAAGCCCATACTTCTTTCATCCGTTTACATCTTTATAATATCATCTATTTCAAGGATTTTCATGGCTTTCATACGCAACACGCTGAAATGATAGCGCTATTGCAATAAGTGTTTCTGCGCGCTTTTGCTGCTACGATGGAGATGCCGGCCTGGGAAGGCAGCCTTGAGAAGGCTGAGTGCAAGCTTGCAGCCAATCACGGCGGATCGCTGCGGCTACCTGCCCCAAAGGCACGTACACGCTGAGGCAGGCATGAAAATCAACCACTTCAAGGAGCACGACGTGGAGAAGAAACCCACCGTGTACGACGTCGCCCATGAGGCTGGCGTGTCGATCGCCACGGTCTCCAGAGCCTTGCGCACCCCGCAAAGCGTGCGGCCGAACACGCGCAAGGCCATCGAGCTGGCGATCAAACGACTCGGCTACGTGCCCAGCGGCAGCGCACAGAGCCTAGCGGCTAGACGCACGAACAGCATCGGCCTATTCCTGCCGAATATCGACGAGCTGGATTCGCTTACGGACTTTCAGCTCGCCACCATCGATAAGGCTGAAGTCGTGGTCGACCCGCCCAGCACGCCCAGCATACGCCCTGATTCGTTCTACTTCGACAGTTTGCTGCGCGGCTGCGAACTGGAAGCCTGGCGTCAAGGGCTGTCGCTGATGGTCAATATCGGCCTGGGCCGCACCGACGCCGACGTTTCGCAGCTCGTCAACGACATGTCCGGCAAGGTTGACGGTCTGATCGTCATGGCCCGCAGCATTCCCGAACGGGTGTTGGAGCCGCTGCGGCGGCATCTTCCCCTGGTGATGGTGGCGAACGCGCCCTCCGACCATGAAGAAGAGTTCGACCTGGTGCGCGTAAGCAACCGCAAGGGTATGAGCGCGCTCGTCAAGCATCTGGTCAAGGCACATCACGTCTCACAGATCGCATACATGGCCGGGCCCGACGATTCGCCTGATAATCACAAGCGTTATGAGGGATTCTGCGAGGGCATGCGCGCCTGCGGGCTTAATCCCGAGGCCGCGCCAATCTACCGCGGGCAGTTCTCGCAAGTCATCGCCTGCACCATCACCAAAAGCCTCATCGCCCAGGATTCGCTGCCCGAGGCGCTCGTCTGCGCCAACGACCAGATGGCCCTCGGCGCGATGGCCGCCCTCTCGCGCGCCGGAGTGCCAGTGCCCGGGCGCGTCATCGTCACCGGATTCGACGGTATCAGCGAGACGGAAACGACCGAGCCGCGCATCACCACGGTCCGCCAGCCGATAGTCGATCTCGGCCGCGCGGCGGTGATCACCCTTGTCAAACGCATGAACGAACCCGGAGCTCCGCCTCTCTCCACCGAGCTGCCCGTCACCGTGCTCCTGCGCGAAAGCAGCGAAGGGCCATTGGACGCTCTTGATGCCGTTGATGGCGCATCCCAGACGCCGCGTAACGGTCTGCGCACCACATACGCAGCGATTCCTATTGTGCGCGCACGGTAAAAATATGCAGCACGCAGGCGGCCACCGCCAAGTCCCTGCCATTGTATGGATTCATCATCGTGCCGCGCCGGCAACCATGCTCGTTTCGCGCGCACCATATAATATGGCCAATGCGCGCAGGCTGAGTGATATTCCTTGTCGCCGAGCGCGCCGAACGCCGCCGGAATCGTCATCGAAGATGGTCTGAACGGTTCCACATGGGATCTGGCGCGCCAGCAGGCGTCGCTGCTGGCACATGATTCGTCCGGCGCCCGTTCTATACCAGCAGCCACGGTGTACCGTACAAAACGGATGCCCAGCGTCAGCAGCTCTCGCGATAGAGCTTGGTATAGGAGCCTTCGGCGCGGGGACGCAGCACGATCGAATCGATGTCGACCGTATCGGGCTGGTCGAGCGCCCACCGGACCGAATCGGCGACGTCTTCGGCGGTGAGGGGGTTCGGCACGCCCTGATATACGGCAGCAGCCTTGGCTGCATCCCCGCCGAAGCGCTTGACGGAGAATTCGTCGGTTTTGACCAAGCCCGGGGCAATGTCGATCACACGCAGCGGCTGGCCGATCTGCCCGAGCCGCAGCACGCGCGCCATGATGCGCTCGGCCGACTTCGATGCGCAATATCCCGCGCCGCCCTCATACGGCTCGATGCCAGCGGTTGAAGAGATGATGAGCACCGTGCCTCCGCCTGGCGCCGATGTAAGCGCTGACAGCAATTTCTGCGTGATGCGCAAGGTGCCGAGCACATTGAGTTCGTACATGCCGCGCCAATCGTCGAGGCTGGCGCTGGCGACCGGATCCTTGCCGAGCGCGGCGCCGGCGCAATTGGCCAGCGCCTTGACGCCACCGCCCTGGAGAATCTTATCTACCGCCTGCTGGGTCGAATCCTCATCGGTGATATCGCACACGACATAGGTGACGGCAGAACCGACCTGCTCGGCCAGCGCCCTGAGCTTCTCCTCGCGGCGGGCCAGCGCCACCACGTGCCACCCTGCCGCCGCCAGCGCCCGCACGGTCGCTGCGCCAATACCGCTGGATGCACCGGTCACCACCACACGCCTCGTTGTTTCCGTCATATCGAGCCTCCTTGTTATTGCCTTATGCACAATCGCGCATACATTCCTAGTTCCATGCATTGCCAGGCCGCGCATCCATCAGCCCTGCGCATTGCCAAACCATGCGCTACGGCACACACCTAGCCGCATCGGGTATTCGCCATCGCGCATTCACCTGCACGCGGTTCATACGCATCAAGCCCATCGGGTTCACCGGATGCGCCAGCATGCGAGCGGCGCACCGCCTCACCGTCCACAGTACTATCGCTGTATTCCCCCTCGGCGTATACAGCCGTTCGCACGAATGGACTCACAGTCTTTCGCTTATAAGTGCTGAAGCCACGACATACCATCGGCATGGTCCACGCCTTTTCGAAGGCCGGAAACAGACGAAAAGTGCGAGCGGCATTCCCTCTACAACACCAATTGACGGTTCAGCTCGCGACGCAATTGGCGCCAATCCGGCAGATAGCGATCCATATGACGTTGGAATTCGGGGCCATGTCCGCCGGCCCACAGATGCGTCATCTCGTGCACGAGCACATAGTTCAGAAATCGCTCGTCCATCAGTCCGAGCTGCAGGTTGATGCGGATGCGGCCGGTACGGGGCGTGCATGAACCCCACCGCGAACTCATAACGCGCAATGTGATATGCGAAGGCGATCGCCCGATGACCGGCTCCCATTGGGCCAGCAGCCCGGGCATGCGGCTGTTGATAGCATGAGCCGCACGCCGTTTGCATTCGTCGGTCCATACGAATGCGCCGTCATCAGCATTGCCGCTGCCGTTATCATTATTACCCCCGCCATCGTTTGTATCGCCGCTGTCGCCATCACCTCCGGGCACAGTTCCAATGCCGCTGCCCAGGCCATCCCCCGATGCGCCATCGACGGCCATGCCGATCTGCGCGATGCTGCTGCGTTTCGCCGCCGCAAGCCTGCGCTCCTGGTGCTCGATCCACTCGCGTCGCTCGCGAACGAAGTCGACGATCCGCGCATCGCTCATGCGCGCCGGAGCCGACACTTCGATCGATTCGTCAGACGGCCGCACACGCAAGTACAGATTTCTGATGGTCTTACGTGCCACGTGAATGCTGAGTCCGTCCACGGCAAGGATCTTCTCGGAAAGCACTCGAGGCTTGGTTCGGTGACGATACGGCATACGCGCCATTGTCGCGCGATTGCCTGACGAAGGCGACGAACGCCAGAACGAGCGCACAGAACCATACGACACGCGCAGCCAAGGTTTGACTAATCCACAGGAACGGGTATCCTATCTACTTGTGCGCTTTCGAGCGTGTGGTTTGGGCCCGTAGCTCAGGTGGTTAGAGCGCATCCCTGATAAGGATGAGGTCGGAGGTTCAAGTCCTCCCGGGCCCACAGGTTTTCTCACTTGGGTCTTCCGGTGACATCGAGTATCAGACGGTTAACGGCTAATCTGTCATCTCACAATGGGCCTATCATCGTGATGGATTACGGTTTTGTCAGCTATCTGCAGCTGCTCCCGGTATAGAGTAGCCTTTCAAATCTGCACGTTCTACAAGTCGCGCCATCTGCACACGACCCATCTGCAACTTTCTCGAGGCACTCGAGAGATCGGCCTTTACCGTACGCTCTGAAATAATCATGTGCATGGCAATCTCCGCATTGGTGTAGCCCTCGGCAGCATACACAACCGCCTCACGCTCCCGCTTTGGCAGGGCACCAAGTAGGCTACGAGCCTCATTGCGCCTCGAATGTGGCTGCTGCGCCTGGATCTCGGTGATGAGCTGCCGTTGGCTTGCAAGGTTGAACTGCGGGTTGCCTCTGCACACATCAATCACGACGTCGACGATAGACCTTGCGTCGTCGGCCTTTGACACGAATCCTTCAGCCCCTGCCTCAACGGCCCGTTCGACGGTTTCAGCCGGGCTCAGGGAGGTGAGGATGAGTATATGCGGAGGCGGATTGAGCGTTCGCATCAGCTTTGTGACCTCGATACCGTCCATTGCAGGCATCGCGATATCGACAAGCACAACATCAGGAAATGTCGACCGAGCCATTGTTACAGCGGCGCGGCCATCGGTAGCGGTGAATGGCACGCTGATTGACCCCTGCGAGGATTTGGAGAGCGACAGCTTCATCAACTGGCAAATCATAGGATCGTCATCGACGATGCCGACCGTTATTGGTTTCTCTGCGTCATGAGGCGATTGCCCGCTGCTGCTCTCCTGCATAGTCCCATTCTAGGAGCGTGCGCAGGCTGCGGAGGCCACGACATACATATTCTGTCTGGAGCATGAGCAGCGTGCTGCAAACCGCAGTATGCCTGCAGTTTTCCCTTGGCGCCTAATTCTGTGCGTATAGCCCAGCCTATGCCGGTATCCTCGCCTGTGCCGGAAGCATCAGATCGAGATGAAATACCTTATGATCGTCAACGCCGTAGTGGCAGGTTCCCGCACATGCTCGAGCGCGTGCGGCGAGACCAGCAATCCCAGTCCCTCTCCGATGCGTTGTGACAGCCTCGTCGGCAGTATGGCCATCGATCAAACGCATGGGATTACTGACATGTACGTGGATGCCAGAATCGGGAGATGCGCTCACCTGCAGCGAGACCGGATTGCCGGGCGCATGCCGCTGGGCGTTCGTCAGGCCTTCCTGCACTGCGCGGTAGGCGATTTTGCCCATAGCGTCGTCGATCTGACTGAGCTGGCGCACATCGATCCACGAATTGATTTGCATGCCCGCTTCGCGCGCCTCGGAAATGATGCCGTCCAGAGATTCCTGCGTGAGCGAGGTCTCGTTTGTGGGAGCGAGCGCTGCCCACGCCTGCTCTGGGTTGCGCAACTTATCGATCACACTGTGCGCTTCGCCCAGCGCCTTCGCCGCCTGCTGCCTGATTTGCGAGGCTCGTTCCTTGATGTCCGCAGCCAGTTCGCCGGCATTGTCGCTGATGCTGTCCGCAGCGAGTTCGTTGCTCTGCACTTGCAACACATTGGCGTTCGCGGCGATTAGCGAGAGCGAATGGGCGAGCGTATCATGCGCCTCAACAGCGATCGCATCTGCGAGCTGCCTGTTGTCCAACGTGGTCTGCAGATCGCCCGCATGGGCTCGCGCCATGTGCACCCTGGCGCTGGCTGCACGAAGTTCTGCACGAGAGCGAATATGCAGACCGCTCAGCACGGAGATCACCACCATGCACAGGGCGACGACCACTGCCGTGATAATGATCACGGATTCACTGGTCAGCATGGCCAGCGGCCTGTCGTGCCCTTCGCCGGTTTGAGGATCCGCAAAGAATGCGTGCCACATCGAATTCCCGGCCGGCCGGAACACGTCACGCAGCTGCGAGTACAGGGTTACCGCCGTCGCCGCCGCTACGGCGCGAAACGTAGTGCGCCGCAGGGTTCGCCGGGCCAACAGCGATGTCAGCGCCATGAGAACGATCAGCGAATCGAAGGGGAATATGGCCACAAGCACGCAGGAAACCCAAAAAATCGGCTCGGGATACTGGGCACGGGCGACGAGAACGAATCCGGCAAGGAAGGCGACGAGCGTGCTGACTATGAACCAATAGAAACCAGGGCTCCCGCTGGGGACCGCAGAAGCGGCAAACGCTGTCTGCGCCAGACACATGAAACCGGCGGCCGGGACCATCACGATGGTGCACCAGATCTTTGTCGCGACCGGTACCTCTTTGCCGGTATCCACAGGGTCGCCGCCGGCGCCGCCAGTGGCGGAACCTGGTGGAACGGAGTGTGACGGGCGAGCCCCGGCGATGTTGCTCATGCCTCACAGCCTATTACTGTGCTTGCACGAATGGTATGCGGCTTTCGGACATATTCTCCGCACATACGCTGCCCGAATAGACACGCAGAAATGACGCTTCGTCCAATAGCGGCGGCGGGCGCGACCAGATAGCGTCGGTCATGCATGGCAAAAGACATGACCGTCATGACTCCAGAGAGACAAGAGAAAGCAGTCGAGATGACTAATTCACAAGAAAACCAACCATATCTTTATCCGCAGCAGCCCGGTCAACCTTCCCAGCCTGCTCAACTAGGCCAACCCGCAGCCGCCTATCCATCCCCAGCATTCCCGGGCAACCAGCCCCAGCCGCCGAAGAAACCGCAAGGGACCAC
>NZ_JALCCV010000028.1 GCF_022640935.1 Bifidobacterium sp. | reverse complement strand
AGAGAATTGAGCAACTATGAACATCCTATGCGTATGCGGCAACGGCATCGGCACGTCGGTGCTGCTGAAGATCAATACCGAATCCGTTGCCTCGGATCTGGGCATGGACGTCACTGTCACGACATCCGATGCCGGCAGCGCCAAAGGCACCGCGAATATGAGCGACCTCGTGCTCACCTCCGCGGAATTGGCGCCAGAGCTTGAAGGCACCACCACCCCGGTCGAGGTCGTAGCCAATTTCATGGACACCGACGAAATCAAAACCATCCTGGAGAAGTACTCCGACTGACGCAGTCGCTGTGTCCTACGAGACCGATCCATATGCCGCGATGATGCGGCATAACCCCACAATTACAACACAAAGGAATCATGAATGTCTTCATGCTCGTGCTGAATTTCATCAGCAAAGAGATCTTGAACGTTCCCGCCTATCTCATTGGCATCGTCGCCGCAGTGGGCCTCATCGCCCTTAAGCGCAGCGCTGGCCAAGTCGTGTCGGGCGCGCTGAAAGCCGCCATGGGCTACCTGATCCTCGGTGCCGGCGCCACGGTCGTCACCGCCGCGCTCGCACCCTTCGGCGAGCTCGTGCTCAAGTCGACCGGCGCTCACGGCGTCGTGCCGACCAATGAGGTCATCGTCGGCCAGGCTTCCAGCCAATTCGGCTCGGCTTCGGCCTATATCATCGTGCTCAGCTTCATCATCATGCTGCTGGCCGCCAGATTCACGCCGCTCAAGTATGTGTTCCTCACCGGCCATCATATGGTGTTCATGTCGATGATGCTCGCCATCGTGCTGTCCTTCGGCCTGAAGGACCAGTGGCTCGTCGTGCTGCTCGGCTCGGTGCTCATGGGCGTCATCATGGTCGTGATGCCGGCCTTCGCACAGCCGTTCATGAACCGCGTGACCGGCAGCGACAAGCTCTCGATCGGCCACTTCAACACGCTGGGCTACATTGTTTCCGGCGCGGTCGGCGCCGCCGCCGGCAAGAAGTCGAAGTCCACCGAGGACATCAACTTCCCCAAGGGCCTGAGCTTCCTGCGCGACTCCATGGTCTCTACCACACTGCTCATGGTCATTTTGTACTTGGTCTTCTCCGTCTGGGGCGCGATTGTGCTGCCGGCCGAGACGGCGTTCAAGATCTTCGCGTCCAACCCGGACAACTATGGCTCCTTCTTCATGGCCGCGTTCGCGCAGGCCTTGCAGTTCGGCATCGGCGTAAGCATCATCCTCTACGGCGTGCGCATCATCTTGGGCGAGCTCGTCCCGGCCTTCCAAGGCATCGCGAACAAAGTCGTGCCTGGTGCCAAGCCTGCGCTCGACATCCCGATCGTATTCCCCTATGGCGCGAATGCATCCCTGATCGGCTTCCTTTCCAGCTTCGTCGGCGGATTGGTGGCATTGGGCATTATCGCGGTATGGCTCGGGCCGGTGTGGGGCGTTGCGTTGATCCTGCCCGGCATGGTGCCGCACTTCTTCGATGGCGGCGGTGCCGGCGTGTTCGGCAATGCGACCGGCGGCCGTGTCGGCGCCATCGCGGGAGCGTTCATCAACGGCATGCTCATCACTTTCCTGCCGGCGGCTTTGATGACCGTCATGGGCAGCTTCGGCCTGTCCAATTCGACCTTCGGCGATGCGGACTTCGGCTGGTATGGCATTGTCGTCGGCAATCTGGTGCATCTGGGTCCGGTGGGCGGCGCCATCGTGCTGTTCGTCTTCGCCGTCATCCTCTTTGCTGTGGCCTGGGTTTGGCAGGTCAAGGTAGTGAACAAGGGTTGGCTGCCCGGCGTCAAGCACGCCGAGTTCATCGAACAGGTCAAGGCTGAGGAAAAGGCCGCCAAAGCTGCTGCAAGAGCTGCCAAGGCTGCAAAGACCGCGGACCGAGCCTGAGCTAGGCGTTCATCTCACATAACGCAGGCAATGCCGGGCACACCGAACTGTGCCCGGCATTGCTGTATGCATTGTCCGCAATCTTTATGCTCTAGGCATACGGATGCCGTAAGTGACACCGCTCCGACTGCGACACGCCGATCGCGAGGCAAAATCTGCAGTTTCCTGCAGATGATATTGCAGATTGATCAGCGAAGGGAACAATTAGGCAATTGTCGAATGTGTTGGAGGGAAGACTCATGGGCAAGAGCATGGATGCGGGGACATCGCATGGACTCATACGGCGGGCGTGCACTGTTGCAGTCTGCAGGGTTGTCGCGATGTCGTTATGCGCCGCATTGATGCCTGTGCCGGCTTTCGCCGATCAGATCGCTACCGGTTATCAGGCTGTCGATCCGCGGGCCAGGAAATGCCAGCCATGGATGGCGTGGCTATGCAACATACTTGGTGCCGGCGTTGATCCCGTTGCGGGCGCCTAGATATTGAAATCGCCGGTCGTTGAGATGCTTTCCTGCCGAAAGATGCAGATGAACGGCATCCTTGCCTGTGCGGCGGCTAGCGCAACTATGCAGTTGTCTGTTTGATTATGGCCTTGCCCGCCCAGGTTCGGGTGCACGGCCGTGCGCGTTCGCCAGCTCTGCCGTATTGCTCCACGGGATCCTCGCGCTCAGCGTCCAGCTGCTTTCGCCTTCTTCGACATTCCAGCTGCCGCCTATGGAGGTGATAGTGGCGTGGTAAGTTGCCATGCCGGTTCCCGTTCCTGCCGCGGCCTGCGCAGGAGAGGTCATGGCGCCGAGTGGCGTGTCTGAAAGGCCGATCTCGCAATCGTCGTCATTCGCCCCGATCGTCATTGTGTAACCACCGGCTGGAGCGGCATGCTGCGCGATGTTGCCGAAGAGCTCCTTGACAAGTGCCTCGATGAGCAGTGAGCGAATTTGCGTCGCATTCGGCATGGGCGTAGGCATGAGCACAGTTCCCTGGAAGCCGAGCGAATCCAGGATCTCCTGCTGCTCGTCGATGAGCTGGGTGAGCCGGGCATTGAGATCGGAGGAAGGAAGAAGGCCGTCGTGATTCATCCAATCGATCTGCGGATATTCCACTCCGTCGCTGCGCAGGGTGAGAATCGCCTGACGTGTCTGCGCCAGTGCATTGACCGCATTCTCGCGTACCAGCCGCAGCGTTTCGGCCGGATTATGCCGCGAACTGCCGCCTTGCACCAAATCCACGAGCATGATGATGTTGTTCATGTCATTGGTCGTGTAATCATGCAGGCGCTGCGCAATAAGCGCATTATGGCGAAGAAGCAGATTCTGCTGCTCTTGGGCTCGATGCCGTCCATTGACATTCGTCAGGATGCCAATGCCATAGGAGATGAAGATGAACACGGCAAATGAGACGATGCCGCCGTTCCCCATGTCGGAATCAAATCCTATCGTCAGTCCAAACCCGAGAACCACTATCAGCAACAGACTGAGTACGCCACCGAGCGCCATATTCAAGAATCCCTGCGTTGCCACGGCCACCAGCGCGTTGATCAGCATAGTAGCCGGAGTGGGATTCGGGGTGAGCGAATCAAGAAGAACCGATACCACGATAAGCCAAGCGCCGTAGGCGGGTCGCGCCACGAAGGCAACGATCGCCGCAATGCGTGCTGCCAGCAGCAGCAGGTCGAACGCATCGAATGGACTGACGATCAAAGAATATGCGCTTTCGAAAAGCGTGAATCCGCCTAGAATCGCTGCGAGCAGTGAAATATAGGGATGGGCGAAATGCCGGGACAGTCTGGCGATCCATGTGGGCTGTGACAGCTGCAACAGCTTCGGCGCGCGCGGCATATGCGGCATATGTGTCATGCGATGCCTGCCCTAGACGATATGCAGTTCGCGGCAGCGGTCGAGCGCATCGTACCAAGTGCCCGAGCGGAATTTGTTCTTGATGTTGCGCCGGTGTGAGAAGACGGTGTCTACGGAGATATTCAGCTCGGTGGCGATTTCCCTGGTGCTTTTGCGCGTCAGGCTCAATGTGATGATCTGTTGTTCGGTGTTGGTCAGATGCATACGCAGCGGATCGGTGCCGAAGGCCGCCGGCGGGTCTTCGTACACGGCGGCGAAACCGGAGCCCTGGGGGAATGGCCGGCCTTGGGAGACGGCGTCGATCGCCTCGGCGAGCGTCGATTTCAGCGTGCTTTTGTCCAGCAGGGCCTGCGCGCCGGCCGCCTGCATATCCTTGATATACAGTTCAGGCTGATACGAGGTGATGCCGATGACGCCGGTTCCCGGCGCATGCTTGCGGATCTCCTTGGTCACCTGCGAACCAGTCAGCCCGTTGAGCGCCATGTCGATAAACATGATATCCGTCGCCTTCGCGCCGAAGCGGCATTCCTGAATACCCTTGGCCGAGTTGTCGCTCGACCAGACGTCGAACTTGCGGCCGCCGAGATTGTTGAGGCGAACCAGCATCGAAACGATGCATTCCAGCGCGAGGCAGTCATTGTCGAGCACGCCTATGCGCAGTTCACGCCGCCTGGGTTCGTCCGGAATCGTCATGCCGCCCAGTGTATCGCGTCAATGCAACGAGCCGGGTGGCGTGCTCGTCAAGTGCGATCACGGCAAGCAACAAGGCAGCCGCCAGCGGCGTGCATGAGCGTAGCCAGCAGGAAGGCTGTAATGCAGGCCGGGCAACGAGAGGAACGGCAGCGAGCCTGGTCAACGCATCGTGATCGGCCGTCCAATCCGTACCTCTTGCGAGAATAGAGGGACGAATACACGTAAAGGAGCGAATATGAGCATCGGTTGGATTATCCTCATCATTGTCATTGTGCTGATCGTCGGCTTGGTGCTTTGGGGCGTCGGCGCGTACAACGGGCTGATAGCCTTGCGCAACCGGGTCAGCAACGGCTGGGCGCAGATCGATGTGCAGCTCAAGCAGCGCTCGGATCTGATCCCCAATCTCGTGGAGACGGTCAAGGGCTACGCTACGCATGAGTCCGAGGTCTTCACCCAAGTGACGCAAGCCCGCGCCAGGGCCATGGCGGTGGCCGTCGATCCCAATGCCACGACCGCCGACCGCGCCGACGCGGAGAATGCGCTCTCGCGCACGCTGATCAATCTGCAGGCGACCGCCGAGGCCTATCCGCAGCTGCAGGCCAACCAGAACTTCATGGACTTGCAAGGCCAGCTGAGCGCGCTCGAACAAAAGATCGCCTATGCGCGCCAGTTCTACAACGACGTTGTGCTCAAGTACAACACCACGATCGAGACGGTGCCGAGCAACGTCATCGCCTCAATGTTCCGTTTCACGCAGGCGCAGTACTTCCAGGCCGACGAAACCGCGCGGCAGGTGCCTCAGGTCAAGTTCTGAACGCGGCGAGCCGGGTGGGAAGGACGTTGCCATACCAGGGTTGCTGGACGCAGGAAGACGAATCGTCCGAGGGCTGCCAGCGCCATGCTACAGGATTGCCGAGGTAGGATTTCATGACAGCGAAACAGGCAGTGCGCGCCATGCTCATGGCGCTGGGGGCCGCCGCGGTCAGCGTGCTGGCGCTGCTCGGGATATTCCTCGTGAACGGCGATTCGCCAGATCAGAGCTACCGCAGCTTGGATTACCAGGTCACGGTGCTCAAGAACGGCGACCTGAAGATCACGCAGCGCATCGATATGAAGCTGCGGGATCGCGACGGGGACCGGCCATGGCGCCAGCTCTACCAGCAGTACACGCTCAAGGATTCGAACCTGACGAACATCGCGGGCGTCTCCGTAAAGAACCTGACCACGGGGGAAAGCTACAACAAGATCGACCCGCAATCGCCTGAAGGCGTAGACGAATCAACGTGGAACGCGAAATACGCCAGGAGCTGGTACATCGCCGACGTGACGGACGGCGACGGCGATCCACAGCCCTACGTGCCCGACAGCTCCGAAGGCGACGCTGCCGCAAACTCGGGCCGAACTGTGGAGATCGGCTGGAACATCCCTTACACCACGGAGGCGAACAGCCTGAAATTCGAAGTGTCCATGACCTTCGAAGGCGTGTCGACCGCCTACCGCGATGTGACGAAATTCCAGTGGGAGCCGTTCGGCGGGAGCAATCAGATCCCGATCGGCATCGTGACTGGCACGGTGCGCTTCCCCGATGGTGTGAATGCGGATAACTCGTGGGCGTGGCTCCATTTCTCGGGCGCTTCGACGACCTCGCGGGACAATGACGGCACGCTGCATTTCACGGCGCATGACGTGCGCAACGGTCAGCACCTCGACCTGGTTTCGATGTTCGACGCCAACCAGTCGCAAGGTGTCGTAAGAACCAGCCCGGATGTGGCGAAAGAGGCGACCATCCGCGACGAGACTCGGCAGGAGACGCAATGGCGGCGTGAGCAGCAGAGCCGCGCCCGCCTGCTGCTCGCGCTCGTGCTCGGCCTGTGCATCGCGGCGCTGCTGCTGATCATCGGCGGCGTCATCGCTTCCGTCCGCAGCAACCGGCAGGCGCAATACCACGGCGATATCGAATATTGGCGCGATCCGCCGGATATGAGCCCGGCCAGCGCCGCCCGCATGCTTTCGGTCGTGCAGAAGGTCTCGGCCAGCGTGCTGACGTCGAGGCAGATGGCGTCCACGGTGCTGTCGCTGGCTTCGAAAAAGGCCATCGCTATCTACCCCGGCGCGTCGAGCAACTATCGCGGCATCGACATGAGCCGCGCAGCGGCAACACAGCTTTCTGCGATGTTCCAAAGTGGCGAGAAGCCGTCCGGGCGCTTGAACGATACCAGCACTATCGTGATTATGCCGGTGAGCGCAAGCGATCCCGCTTCGCTGCGGCTGAGCGCGAGCGAAAACGCGGCGCTGCGTCTGCTCGAGGCCGCTTCCGAACGAGTCGGCTCCCCGGTGTTCGATCTGCATGAGATGAAAACCGCATGCAAAGGATGGGAGAGCGGGTACAAGGTCCAGAACCGCTATACGACCAGCGTCAACAACGAGTTCGCCGGGCTTGGAGCGACCAGCCATTCCGGCGGCTTGGCCAAAGGACTGGGAGTAGTGGCGGTGCTCGCCGGATTCGCGAACCTTATCGGGCTCTCGACAAACGGCCAGCTGGCATTGGGCCTGATCTCCGGCGGTCTGATCCTGTTCGGCGGATTCTTCGTGATCTTCAGCTCCAAAAGCACCGCTTTGACGAGCAAAGGCCAGGGTCTGGCCGGCCAGGTGCTTGGCCTGAGACGCTATCTCGAGCATTTCAGCGATTTCACCGACCGCGGCCCTGCCGACTTGGTGCTGTGGGACCGCTATCTCGTCTATGCCGCCGCATTCGGCATCTCCAAACTGGCGGTCAAGGAACTCGCTGCGGCATACCCGGAGCTGAGTGACCCACAATGGCTGGATGCCAACGCCGGCGGATCGCTGCTTTACTGGCAGTATCGCCCGTTCTTCTGGGGTGCGATGGCAGGCCAGATGGTCGGCAGCGGCGCCGGGATGAATGCGGGCGGCGGCTTCACCGGTTTCGATCCCGGAGTGCTCAGCGCCAACGTGGGCGATATCGGCGCGCAGCTCACCGCGAGCTTCGCCGACTTGGGCCGTACCATCCAAGCTGCCCGGCCATCGTCATCCGGCGGATCGTTCTCCTCGGGCGGATCGTTCTCCTCCGGCGGCTTCGGCGGCTCGGGGGGCGGTTCGGGCGGCGGCTCCTTCGGCGGGAGGTGATTGCGCCTTACGCGCAACGCACCCGGCTTACACTGGGTCCCATACCCATCGTCATTTGGAAATCCACTGGAAGAAGGAACATCATGGTGCTGCATCGCAATCTGGGACCCTATGACACGACCGCGATCGGCTTGGGCGAGATGCCGCTGACGCTGGAGAACAACCTCGGCGAAGCCAAAGGGCTGGAGACGATCCACGCTGCGTTGGATGCCGGCTGCCGCCATATCGACACCGCGTGGGCCTACTACTGCTCGGGCGGCGAGGAGCAGACTGGCGAAAAGCTCGTGCGCAAGGCGCTCGAAACCTGGGATGGCCCGCGCGACGAGGTCAGCGTCGCCACCAAGGTAGGGCACTTCCGTAACTTCACGGACGGCAAGCCGACTTGGGACGTCGACGGCAGGCCGGAGACCCTGATCCGCAACGGCAAGCTCTCGGCCCAGGCGCTCGGCGTCGATTCGATCGATCTGCTGTACATGCATCGTCCGGACCCCAAGGTGCCGTACAACGAGTCCATCGAAGCCATCAAGCAGCTGCTCGACGAGGGCGTCGCCCAATATGCCGGCATCTCCAATACGTCGATCGAGCTGATCGACATTGCACGAGCCATCCTCGGCGACCGTCTCATTGCGGTGCAGAACCAGTATTCGCCGGTCCATACCGACACGCAGGACACGCTGGATTACACAGCCAAAGTCGGCCTCGCCTTCGTCTGCTGGAGTCCGTTGGGAGGCTACCGCAAAGCCAAGGATGAGAGCCGGTTCGAGTCTTTCCGCGCACTGGCCAAGTCGCATGGCGTCAGCTACCAGCAGGTCGTGCTGGCATGGGAGCTGGCCAAGGGCGACCACGTCTTCGTCATCCCGGGTGCGCACCGCCCCGAAACGATCCTCGACAGCCTCAAAGCCGGCGATCTGAAGCTCACGCCCGAGGAGCTCGCCACCCTCGATTGAACGCGTTGGTGCGGGTGTTGTGATGTCTGTCCACGTTGAAACACCATAAAGCCTGCATAAAATTCAAATCGCTGCGGAAGTCGTGACGCTGCCGAGGCTCGGCAGCGCTTTTCGACCGTAGTACGAGGCCGCCGTATAAAACGCAACGTGATCAGGCTCTGAAACGTTGCGTTTTATACGGCGCACCCCACGCCGGCGTACATAAGCGACCCCTTCGGGACAATTAGGCAGGAAGTCGGGGCGGAGGGCTATTCGCGCATAGCACAGCGAAGCGCGGTGATCTCGGCTTCATACCATGATTGGTATCATGACTGATTCCTCTTCCGCCACGCACGGCAGCCCGCAATTCGATGATGCGATTCTCGACAGCAGCGCGATGTCGCCGACCGACAGCGCGGGCAATCCGATCCCGGTCACCATCCCGATCGATCTTGCGCCTGGCGTCAAGGTCGTGTACACCACGCGGCTGGGCGGTGTGAGCGAAGGCGATTGGGGCAATTGCAATTACGGCGGCAAAGGCGGGGAGGCCCCAGAGCTGGTCGAGGCCAATCGCGTCGCCTTGGCCAAGGAGCTGCACGCCGATCTCTCCTTGGTAAGTCAGACTCATTCCGGAATCGCCGTCGATATGGACGAGCACGTCGAGCGCAATGCAGCCTTCGGCATCGATGTGTCGGGAACGGTTGCATCATATGACGGCACGGGCAGGCGCAACGTTTCGCTCGATCAATACGGTTCGGGCGTGCGGCCGGCCGCCACGGCGCTGGGCGCCGACGCGCAGGTCACCACCCGCACGGGCCTTGCCCTTGGCATGTTCGCCGCGGATTGCATGCCTGTGCTTTTCGCCGACCCCGAGCATGGCGTCATCGGCGCCGCGCATTGCGGCCGGGGCGGTCTGCTGAACGGCGTTATCGGCTCATGCGTGCGGCTGATGGTGAGCAAGGGTGCCCAACCGCAGCACATCGTGGCGACGCTTGGCCCGCGGATCTGTGCGGATTGCTATGAGGTCGGCGGCGAGATCGCCGACGATTTCGACGCACATTTCCCGGGCAGCTATTCATTGACGCGTTTTTCAGGACCAGGCGTCGATCTCGCCGCTGCGGCGCTGCAAGAGCTAGCCGCTGCCGGCATTCCGCGCGACAACATCATCGACTCCCGGCCGCGAGTGGCCGCCGCGACTGAGTATTTGCGCGAAGACGAAGAACTGATCGGGCTGTGCTTGCGCGATGACGAGGATTCCCCGCGGCTGAGCGAGCGCATCGCCAAGCTGCGCCACCCCATGTGCACTTTCGAGAATCCGCTGTGGTATTCGCACCGCCGCAGCTCCCGGGCGAACAAGGCGCATGAAGGACGCATGCTCGGCCTGATTGTGCTGAGCCGTTAGACGGGCGGCACTGGGCGCGCCGTACGCAGCCGTCGGTCGGCCCGCGCCTGCCGGTATCCGATCGGCTTGGCGGGCAACTGGCCGGACGTGTTGCCTCAAAATTCGACGACTGATGCGACTCGTTCGCCGGCGAGCATGACATGGCGATGCCGGCCTTGCCGCACGCTGCGCCTGGCTCCGGCGTTTTTCGAGATGCTCTAGGCAGGAGCTCGTTGAACGATCGAGCCTGGCTTACGTTGCGCCAAGCGGCTTTCACGCGTCCGTGAGTTCTCGATAGAGACGCCAAACGCTAGACTGGATTTTCATGGAACATATCAGCATGGTGATTTCCGGATTCGGCCCTTACGAGGGCGTTGACGTCAACCCTGCGTACGAAGTGCCTGAAACGCTTGCCGAGAAAGGGCTGCATGCCGAGAGCGGGGACTATGACGACCCGCTGCGCGATGTGGACGTGTCCATAACGGCTGTCCGGCTTCCCATAAGTTTCTCGAATGCCTGGCCGTCGTTGCTCGCGACCATCGAGGCGAGCAGGCCCGATATCGTCATCGCCACCGGGCTCAAGCGGGCGGCGCGCGGCATTCTGCTGGAGCGCTGCGCGACCAATGTCATGGACGCCAGCCGCCCGGACGCCGACAACGCCTTGCCCAGCCGCGAGCCGATCGATGCGCAGGGCCCTGCAGCGTATTGGACGAGGCTGCCGCTGCGTTCGATTCTCGCTGATTTCACCAAGCATGATATTCCCGCCACGTTGAGCTCCGACGCCGGCACCTTTGTATGCAATTCGCTGTTCTACAGCCTGCTGCATTGGACGGCGTCGCAGCAGCGCACGTTGGCGGGCTTCGTCAATTTCCCGATGGTCACGCAGTCCCAACGCGCGCAGCGCGGCCTGTCAATGGACCAGCAGGTCGCCGCCGGGCAAGATGTGATCCGCGAAGCCATCCGCTATTACCGCCAGCCGTCGTCCAGCGATATCCTGCTGGCCTGAGGATTAGGTGGATTCGGCGAGTCTGTGGCGCGTCCGCGGATTCTTGCGTTAGAGTTCAATCGGGTGTGAGTTTTCGGCACATATCGTGCCGGGTGCGAAAGGAAACAATATGGTGGAGGGCTTCCAAACCGTCCTGCGTGGATACGATAAGGATCAGGTAGATGAGGCGTTCGCGCAGTCCCGTGAAACGCTGGGCCGTCTGCGTGAGCAGGTGAAAGCCAGCGATGACACGATTCTGCAGCTGCAGGCTCAGCTGCAGGAGGAGAAGAACAACGCCAAGAAGGCCTCGCAGGGCAATTCCTTCGCTTCGTTGGGGGCCAACGCCCAGCAGATGCTGGCTTCCGCGGAGCAGACCAGCAGCGAACTGCTCGAGCGGGCCAAACAAGATGCCGCAGCCACGCGGGCCAGCGCGCAGGCGCAGGCGCAGACCCTGCTCAATAACGCGAAACTCGACGCGCGGCGCATGCTCGACGATGCCGAGGCGAAATCCGAGGCAAGCGTCGGCAAGGCGAAGAGCGAGGCTGAGACCTTGAGCAAAGCGGCCAAGGATGACGCAGCCCAGCTCACGTCGCAAACGGCCAAAACCGTGGCCGAGCAGCGTGACGCTCTGGAGATCGAACTTAGCAATGCGCGCGAGGAGCATAACAAGCGGCTCGCGTCCGAGCGGGCGACGCAGGAGCGCGAGATCGCCGATATGAAAGCGCAGGCGACCGCAGAGGTCGCCCAGCAGCGCAAGACGGCGAACGAGGAGATCTCACGGCTCAAGAGCGAGGCGAATGATCAGATCGAAAGTGCGCTCGCCGAGGCGAACAAAAAGCTCGCCGAGGTGCGCGAGCAGGTGTCGCACATGATGACCGAGGCCAGGCGGCAGGCCGGGGAGATCACGGATTCCGCGAACGCCAAAGCTCGTGAGATCGTGGACGAGGCCGAGGTGCAGCGCACGCAGACGATCGGCAAGGTGAACGCCGAGACCGAGCAGATTCGCAACGATATCACGGCCCAGCAGGACGAGGCGACCGCCAAGGTCAACGAGCTGCTCGACCACTTGGAGCAGCGCCGCGCCGAGGCCAAGCAGGAGGCGGACGAGCTCATCGGGCAGGCGAGGGATGCCCGTGAACAGGCTGATGCCTATGCGGCGGCCAAACGACAGGAAGCCGACGCCGAGGCGGCATCGATTCTCGCCAAGGCGGGTCAGGATGCTGACCGTCAGATCGAGGAGCGCCGTGCGGCCGCCCAATCCGAGCTCGACGGGCTTTCAAGGCATATCAAGGAATTGCAGGAGCGCGAATCCGGGATCACGCAACGGGTGAGCGAACTTCGTTCGCTGTTCGCGAACGCGTTCTCCGGATTCGATTTCGTTCCTGTGCAAGGTCCCAAGAACGCCGACATGCCGGTGGTGAATGAGATCGCGGCTGACGATGCCGAGGACACGCCCGAAATCGAGCAGGGCGCTGACGCCGATGATTCCCAAGCGCAAGATTTCGCCGCGGATGGCGAAGCGGACACGGATAGTGGGGCTGCCGAGGATGTTCCGGCTTCTGGTGGCGAAGATTTACAACCGTCTGCTGATAGGGAAAATGGACCGGAAGCTGCCGAGCGGAATGGGGAGGAGTAGCAGACTGGGTTCAGGGAACGCAGACGCGTTCTGCATGGATCGGCCGGCGTGACGAACGAGTCGGCCGGGCTGGTCGACAGCCGTGTACGAGGTGTTTACATGGGCTGTGATTACACTGATACAGGATCATCCGTCCGGCTTCCGACGCAGCTGTGCGTTCGGGGCCGCAACCATGGTCGATTCAGTGCGGGAGCTGCCGGTTGAGCCGTGCGCAGCACTGATGCGACTATCAGCAGAAGGAGCAATATGACTGACATCACGCCATTGAGCGCTGATCGGCTCGAAAGGTTGCGCGAAGGCTTCGAGGCCTCGCCCACCAACCGTCTGGCTATGAACGCCGTGACGACTTCGGGCATCGACAAGGTGGCCCGCAACTATGATCGTTCGCGCCTGTTGCAGCGTCATTTTTCGGTGACGGTCGACAACGGCGAGGTCACGAACCAGAATCATTCAGGGCGTTGCTGGCTGTTCAGCTCGCTCAATGCGGCGCGGTTCATCGCGAAGAAGTCGATGGATCTCGACCAGTTCGAGCTGTCGCAGAATTATGCGATGTATTACGACAAGCTGGAACGCATCAATTACTTCCTGAAGGACGTGGCAGCACTGGTGCGTGCGGGCGAGCCTTCCGATTCCCAGCTGATGCTGCATCTGCTCGCTGATGTGATGGGCGACGGCGGCCAGTGGACGATGGCCATGAACATCTACAAGAAATACGGCGCCGTGCCCAAGCCGATCTTCCCGGAGACGCAGTCGTCGGCGAACACCGCTCGGATGAACAATAAGCTGCGTTCCATGCTGCACACCCAGGTCGCGCGCATGTACGCCGATCCTTCTCGTATCGACGGGATCGTGGACGAGGGCATCGACGCCGGGCATCGCATGCTGACGATTCACTTGGGCGAGCCGCCGAAGAGCTTTGATTGGGAGTGGACCGACAAGGACGGCACGTTCCACAGGGACGGCGAGATCACGCCGGTCGATTTCTGGAACAAGTACATCAACGCCGGATTCGAGGACTATGTCTGCCTGGTCGACGATCCGCGCGCCGAGCATCCGAAGGGCAAGAAGATCGGCATCGAGCACCTGGGCAATGTCGTCGGCGGCGATCCGACCGAATATCTCAATGTCCCCAACCAGTTCATGAAGGATTGCGCGCGCAAGATCATGACAGAACAGGGCATTCCTGTGTGGTTCGGCGCGGATTGCGGGCCGATGATGGATCGGGACAACGGTGCCTGGGCGACCGACCTGTTCGAGTACGGCAGCGTCTACGGCTTCGATTTTGATCTCGACAAGGAGCAGCGTGTGCGTTTCGGCGATTCCGCGATGAACCATGCGATGGCTTTCTGCGGCGTCGACGTGGCTGATGACGGCACGACGACCCGCCGTTGGCGCGTCGAGAACTCGTGGGGCGACAAAATCGCTGACAAGGGCTATTTCACCATGAGCGACGATTGGTTCAGCGAGTATGTCTATGAGATCGCCGTCCCCAAGTCGATGCTCCCCGAAGAATACCTTCAGGCCCTATCCGAGTCCGCCCAAATGCTCCCCGCTTGGGATCCAATGGGCGCATTGGCTTAAGGGGAACAGCCCGATGGGCTGTTCCCGGCCAATACGCGCCGGAGAGCGGCTTATGCCGTTCTCCGGTATTTCGTGTGGGTTGGGGGAAGTGGTTTTTTTATTGTTGATCCGGTTTTGGGCGCATTGGCTTAAGGGGAACAGCCCGGCTGAACCGTAAAGCAGGCAGCGCGGCATGCTGTCTGTAGGTGAAGTGAGCGGCCGCTAAGGCTGCCAGGTGCCGTTAGGGCTTCAGGGGCAGAAGTCCGGGGGCTGTTCCCGGCATCTGCTTGCCGCAATCCCGCCATGCAACCGCCTGTTGCGCATATGTGGGTGTCTCCCATATACTGCTGAGGTTCGTTATCGACGTGGCGATGAGATGTATGGCGGCAAGGAGAGGCAGGGCGATGGCAGGTCTTCGCGGCCCGGACAGTTCCGAGGACGCACGGCGTTTCGACGCCCGTGCGGTCTTCCCCGAAACGGTGGATGTGAACATTCGCCAGCTCGACCCGATCCCCGCTCCGCGCGCATTCCTGAAAGAGCTGCCGCTGAGCGATACGATGAGCGACCTGGTACTTTCCTCGCGCCAAGCGATCCGCGATGTGCTGCATGGGCGTGACGACCGGCTGCTGGTGATCGTCGGCCCGTGCTCGATTCACGATCCCAAGGCGGCGCATGACTATGCCGCACGGCTTGCGAAGGTGAACGGCGAGCTGCATGATCGGCTCCTTGTCGTGATGCGCGTCTACTTCGAAAAGCCGCGCACGACCATCGGCTGGAAAGGCCTGATCAACGACCCGGATCTTGACGGGCGGTTCAACATCCGCAAAGGCATGTGGCTCGCGCGCAAAGTGCTGACCGACGTGCTGGCTCTTGGGCTTCCCACGGCGACCGAATGGCTCGATCCGATCACGCCGCAGTACCTATGCGATTTGATCAGTTGGGGCGCGATCGGGGCGCGCAACACCGAGAGCCAGGTCCATCGTGAGTTAGCGAGCGGTCTGTCGATGCCGATCGGCTTCAAGAACTCCACCGACGGCTCGGTCACGGCGGCGGCCGATTCGTGCTATGTGGCATCCTGCGAGCATCATTTCCTGTCCATCAATCTTGACGGGCGTGTAATCGCGGCGGAGACCAAGGGCAATCCCGATTGCCATCTGGTGTTGCGCGGCTCGAGTCACGGGCCGAATTACGATGCGCGATCCGTGGCTGGCGCCATGGCGGCGCTCAAGGCTTCGAAGGCCGCAGGGCCGAGCGAGCATGGTCTCGTCATCGATGCCGCACACGGCAACTGTGGCAAGGACGAGACACGCGAGGCACAGGTCGTGGAGCATATCGCGTCCCGCATCGCTGCCGGCGAACCGGGCATATCAGGCGTCATGATGGAAAGCTTTCTCGTCGGCGGGCATCAGCAGCCGGCTCCGTTGAGCCAGCTGGTCTACGGGCAGTCGGTCACCGATGCCTGCGTGCCGTGGAATCGGACCGAGGAGCTGCTGCGCACCTTGGCCGATGCGGTGGCTTCGCGTCGGGCCTTGTGATTCGCGCTGCTCGGACGCTGCTCGGAGTGGCTCGAGAGTAGTGCGAATCAAACGGACAGGTCATGTTCGCCTTATTAAGGCTTTGACCGTTGGGATTCCGCCATTTAGGCGAGCAAAACCTATCATGGTGCCTGTTCGTTTCGTTCGCGCTGTTCGGAGTGGCTCGAGGGCGGTGTGGGCCGTTTCTCGTTCATACATGGCTTTATCCTTGTCAGCAGTATTGAAATCAAGGAGAATGCGATGCAGTCTGACCCGACGTCTCAGCCGTTGAATACTCCTGAGGAGTTGCGCGCCATCCGCACTGCGCTGCAGGAAGGCAAAAACCCGCTGATCGTCACGAATGTGCCGCGCTGGGAGGATGAGGCCGGCGTCAGCCGGATCATCAACCGCCGTGTGCTCGAGCTCGAGCCGCTGCCCACACCGGCGCAAGTGCTCAGCGAACTGTCGATGCCGCCGAGCGCCCAGGACTTGGTCGCCTCGTCGCGCGACGAGATCCGGGCATGCCTGTACGGCCAAGATGACCGGCTGCTGGTGATCGTCGGGCCGTGCTCGGTGCATGATCCGGCGGCGGCGCTTGATTACGCGCGCAGACTGTCGGCGCTTGCCCGTGAATTGTCCGGCGAGCTGCTCATCGTCATGCGCGTCTACTTTGAAAAGCCGCGTACCACCGTGGGCTGGAAAGGCCTGATCAACGACCCGGATATTGACGGCAGCCATCAGATCCGCAAAGGATTGCTGCTGGCGCGCAAGACGCTGCTCGGCGTGCTGAACGAGGGTCTGCCTGCCGCCACGGAGTTCCTGGAGCCCACGTCGCCGCAGTATCTCGCTGATGCGGTGAGCTGGGGGGCGATCGGTGCGCGCAATACTGAATCGCAGATACACCGCCAATTGGCCAGCGGTCTGTCGATGCCGGTCGGTTTCAAGAATGCCACGGACGGATCGGTTGACGCGGCGGTCAACGGCTGCTTCGCCGCAGCGCAGTGTCATACGTTTTTCGGCGTGGACCATCTGGGCCGCGCTTGCGCCGTCGAGACGCTGGGCAATCCGGATTGCCATGTCGTGCTTCGCGGTTCGAGTCACGGGCCGAATTACGACGCCGATTCGGTCGCTCAGGCCATGCGCGACATTCGCAAGACGATGCCTGCTGACAGCGCTGCTGCGCAAGGGCTGATCATCGATTGCGCGCATGGCAATTGCGGCAAGGACGAGCATCGTGAGGCACAGGTGGCGCGTAATATCGCGGCACGAATCGCTTCCGGCGAGCGCGGCATCGTCGGCGTGATGATGGAAAGCTTCATCGAAGGCGGCAACCAGCCTGCCGCGCCGCTGAAGAGCCTGGTGTACGGCAAGTCGATCACCGACCGCTGCATCTCTTGGAATGACACGCAGGAGCTGCTGCGCGGACTCGCCCGAGCAGTCGGTGAACGTAGATGGCGGTGAACGTGCCACCGGTTGGGGCAGGCTGGACACTATGGGCGGAAACCACAGGGCAGGAGAGGGCGCCAAAGCTATGAAAACGATCGTCATCATCGGGGCGCTTGAGGAGGAGATTGCGCATATCGCAGCCTCGCTCAGCAACCTACGGCACGAGAAGGGGGCGAGTTTGAATGTCGCGTACGGCATGCTCGAATCCGCAGCAACTGATGGGTGGTCTGGGTCCGGCGGACCTATTGCCGTGGCCGCGACCGTAGGCGGCATGGGTCTGGTGAACGCGGCGGCGACCGCGCAGCGCCTGATCGACGTCTATCAGCCTGATGGGATCATCTTCTCGGGCATCGCCGGGAGCCTGAATAAGTCGTTGCACATCAACGACGTTGTGTTGGGCGGGACCTTGCGCTACTTGGACAGCGACATGCGCCTCATCGCCCAATGGAAGCCGCAGACCGAGGAGTTCCACAGCGATCCGAAGCTGCTTGCGATAGCGCAACAGGCGCTCGACGAGCTGGGCATCGCGCATATCACAGGTACTATCGCATCGGGCAACTACTTCGTCGACACGCCCGAGAAAATCGCACAGGTCGTTGCGCAGACCGGCGCCGACGCCGTCGAAATGGAGGGCGCGGCCGTGGTTCATGTCGCCGCGCGCAACGACGTGCCCGCGCTGGTCGTCCGGGCGCTGAGCGATAACGCGGACACGGATTATGAGGTGTTCAAGGAGTTCGACATCAGCGAGTTCGCCGATACCGCCGCCCGCCTCGCCATCACTATCGCCAAGCGGCTGTGACAGGTAGACGCCATGGTCGGTTTCACTTCTGCGCAGCTCGTGGTCCTCATCGCGCTGATCGCCATCATCGTGGCGATCGCGCTCGCATGGCTCGTTTCCTCCTTGCGGTCCCGAAATGACTCGCCTGATGCCGCACTGCCTTGGGGCGTGATGCAAGGCCTGTCTGCGGACGAGCCGATCAGCCCCCATGTCGTCCGGCGGCTGATCGAGACGATGCCCGACGCGCTCATCGTGTGCAGCGCGCAAGGGCTGGTCAGCTATGTAAGCCCCGGGGCGGCCAAGCTGGGACTGGTCGAACACAGCCGTCTGATGCAGTCCGAACTCATGGACTTGCTCGCGCAGGTGGCGTCCGATGGCTCGTTGCGCGAGCGGGAGATCGCAGCAGGCCTCGGCGGGCAGGATATGCATGTGCGTGTGCGCATCGGGGCCATCGACGATGATTCGTACGCGGTGTTTCTCGACGATGTCAGCGAGCAGCGGCATTTCGAAGCGGTGCGTCGCGATTTCGTCACGAACGTCTCCCATGAGCTCAAAACTCCGTCCGGGGCCATTGCCTTGCTCGCGGAAACGATCGGCGACGCGGCGGACGACCCTGAGGCGGTGCGCTATTTCGCCGGGAGAATCACGAAGGAATCGGAACGGCTCACCCAGCTTGTGCGCCATCTTATCGACCTGCAGCGTGTGCAGGACATCAGCGCCATGCAGGCCACGCAGCGGGTAGATGCGCTCGCGGCCGTACGCGAGGCGGTCGCCCTGAACGCCACGGCGGCGCAGGCGAGGGATATCGTCGTGCGTCTCGCCGTGGACCGTCGGTTGGTGCCGTTGGCGGTCGTGGCTGACACGCGGCCGGACGATCCGAACGCAGCCTCGGACGATCCGCATGGCGACACGCGCTATGACGTGCTGGCCGATCGCGAGTCGCTGACGACGGCCGTCAGGAATCTCGTCGAGAACGCGATCCGCTATTCGCCGGAGCATGGGGCTGTCGCTGTGTCGATTGACCGCGCTGGGGACAAGGTGCGCATCTGCGTCGTCGACCAAGGCCTCGGCATCCCCAAGGAGTCGCAGGGGCGCATATTCGAGCGTTTCTATCGCGTCGACGCCGCCCGTTCGCGCGCCACAGGAGGCTCGGGGCTGGGCCTTTCGATCGCCAAGCATGGCGTCGAAGAGCACGGCGGCACGCTGCGCGTGTGGTCTCATGAAGGCATCGGCTCGACTTTCACGATCGAGATGCCGTCGGCATCTGCTGGTAATGACGATCCTGCGTCGGGCGAAGCTGAGGCCATGGCTTGATCGGCTGCGCCAATCGGATATGGGTCCGATTGGCCGAATCGTCCAGCGTACCTGTATAACTGCTTGTGGAATGGTCCGCCACTCACGGAAGGCATCAGGCATGACGCGAATTCTTATCGTCGAAGATGAGGAATCCTATCGGGAGCCGCTCGTCTACCAGCTCACGCGGGAAGGCTACGCGGTGAGCGCAGCGGCTACCGGGGAGGATGGTTTGGCGCTGTTTACCCGCGGTGGCATCGATCTGGTGCTGCTCGACCTCATGCTGCCCGGCATCGATGGCGTCGAGCTGTGCCGACGCATCCGCGAGCAGAGCCACATCCCGATCATCATGCTGACGGCGAAAAGTGCAGAGATCGACAAGGTGGTCGGACTGGAGATCGGCGCTGACGACTATGTCACCAAGCCATATTCCTTCCGCGAGCTGCTGGCGCGCATCCGCGCCGTGCTGCGGCGCAACCAAGTCGTGGAAACGGCTGCGGGAGCTGCCGATGATACGGTGATGCTCACCTGTGGCGGCATCGCGATGGACGTGGGCCAGCACGAAGTCAGCGTGCGCGGAGAACAGATGTTCTTTCCGCTCAAAGAATTCGAATTGCTTGAATACCTCTTGCAGAACAAGGGCCGGGTCATGACGCGCCACCAGCTCATCGACCGCGTGTGGGGCTCGGATTACGTCGGCGACACGAAAACGCTCGACGTGCATGTCAAGCGCATCCGCGGCAAGATCGAGGAGAATCCGGCGCGCCCGGAATACCTGACGACAGTGCGCGGGCTGGGCTACAAGATCGATAGTCCATCGCAGCATTGATATGCATGCAGGTACGGGACGTCGCGCAGCTGGGCGTGCAACCCCATCGCTTCCCAACTGTTCATCTGCTGTTCACCTAGTTCGGCCACGGGCGCGCGCGAGTCGCCTTACGCTGGAATCGTCATGAAAAACCGTGCGAATCGGATGACGGCGTGGCAACACGAAGGCGGTTCGCGCACGTTGGCGGCATGTGCCGCCGTTTGATGAGGGAAAAAGAAATGCGAAAGAATGCACTCACCCGTATCGTGGCCGTAGGATGCGGCCTGACTGTGATGGCTGCGCTTGCGGCTTGCGGCGACAACACCGGCAACTCTGGTGCAGGCAGCTCGTCCAACGCTTCGACGAGCACGATCTCTGGCTCGTTCCAAGGCGCCGGCTCCTCCGCGCAGGAATCCGCAGTTGAAGCCTGGATCGCCAGCTACCAGAAGACGAACCCCGACGCCAATATTGCCTACAACCCCACCGGTTCCGGTGCGGGCGTCGCTACGTTCTTGACTGGCGCGACCGCTTGGGCCGGATCCGATGCCGCGCTGAGCGCCGACGAAGTCAAGCAGTCCTCGAGCGTATGCGCCGCAGGCACCGCCTTCGACATCCCGGTCTACATCTCCCCGATCGCCATCGTCTTCAACCTCAAGGGCATCTCGGGTCAGGGCAAGCATCTGAACCTGGACGGCCCGACGATCGCGAAGATCTTCGACGGCAAGATCACCAAGTGGAATGACCCGGCCATCGCGAGCCAGAACGCGGACGTCCAGCTGCCGGACACGGCGATCACCGTCGTGCACCGCTCCGACAAGTCCGGCACCACCAAGAACTTCCTGAGCTATGTCAAGGATGTCGCGGGCAGCGACTGGAGCTACGAAGTCGGCGAGAATTGGCCCAATCAGGTCGGCCAGGCCGCCAAGGGCACCGACGGCGTGATCAGCAACGTCTCGCAGGCCGACGGCACCATCGGCTACGCCGATGCATCCAAGGCCGGCGATCTGGGCACTGCCGCCGTCAAGGTCGGCGACGATTATGTGCCGTATTCGGCCGAAGCCGCGGCGAAGGTCGTCGACGCCTCGCCGCTCGACAGCACCGCCACGCAAGCCAACCGCGTGGTCGTCAAGCTCGACCACACCACCACCGAGGCCGGGGCCTACCCGGTCGTGCTGGTCTCCTACGACATTGCATGCCCGGCTTATAAGGACGCCAAGACGGCTCAGTTCGTCAAGTCCTGGCTCACCTATGTCGTGAGCGCCGACGGCCAGCAGGTCGCCGCCGATGCCGCTGGCTCCGCTCCGCTGAGCGATTCCATGCGCCAGAAGGTGACCGCCTCCATTGACGCCATCGCCACCAAGTAGGCGCGGGACCAAACCCGAAGCTGATCGATAATACAACGCGCATCCGTCGAGAGGCACGGCAGGCGTCCGACATTGCTACAGTAGGACATGAACCGCGCCGGGCGCAGCATCGTGGTGCTGGGCCCATGGCGGGTGCGCATATCGATGCGGAGAAGTAAGGAGAACCGTTGAGTTCGCACAACGGCGGCATCAAGCCGCATGGCGACGGAAGAGTCGCCGACCAGGTCTTCAAGGCCGTCGTCTATACCTGCGGCATCCTGATCCTCGTCGCGCTCGCTGCCGTGACACTGTTCCTGCTGTTTCGCGCCTGGCCGCTGATCGGGGGGGATCAGAAGGCGAACGCCGCGACCATCGAGTCGTTCACCGGCGGCACCGCTCACAACTTCTGGCAGTATGTAGGCCCGCTGGTCTTCGGCACCGTGCTCGTCGCGGCGCTCGCGCTGGCGATCGCCTTCTTCATCGCCGTCGGCATCGCCTTGTTCATCTCGCAGTACGCGCCCAAAGGCGTGGCCACGGCGCTCAACTATGTCGTCGATCTGCTCGCCGCGATTCCTTCGGTCATCTACGGTCTGTGGGGTGGCATCGTGCTGGTGCCGGCGATCAGGCCCTTCTGGAACTGGGTCGCGACCTATCTGGGCTGGATCCCGATCTTCGCCGGGCCGGCCGCCAATCCTTCGCGCACCGTTGCCTCGGTCGCCGTGGTGCTCGCCGTCATGATCCTGCCGATCATCACCTCGATGTCGCGCGATATTTTCGTGCAGACCCCGCGGTTGCAGCAGGAGGCGGCCCTTGCGCTTGGCGCCACGAAGTGGGAGATGATCAAGCTCGCGGTGCTGCCCTTCGGCAGATCGGGCATCGTGTCCGCGTCGATGCTGGGCTTGGGCCGCGCGCTTGGCGAGACGATGGCCGTGCTCATGATTCTCTCGCCAGGATTCACCTACTCGATCAAGATCCTGCAGGCCTCGAAAAACCAGACCATCGCGGCTAATATCGCCGCGCAATACCCTGAGGCGAACCCGCTGGGCGTGTCGGCATTGATCGGCACCGGCCTGGTTCTGTTCGTGATCACCTTCGCCGTCAATTACATTGCGCGCATGATTACAAGGAAGGTGAATGCCTGATGGCAGCAGCCCAATCGCAGCCGGGCGAAACCGCTCCGGCCATCGACTTCGACAAGTTCAAGCCGACGCGTTCCGCGCTCGCCGCCCGCAAGCGCAAGGATCTCTTCATGCGCCTGCTGATCTCCGCAGCCTTCCTCGTCGCGCTCGCGCCGCTCGTCTCGGTGCTGTGGATCGCCGTCGCCAACGGCGTCAAGCGGCTCAACCTCAATTTCCTCTCATATAACATGACCGGCGTGATCGGCGGCAACCCGACGCCTTCGGGCGGTTACGGCGGCATTCTGCACGCGATCATCGGCACGCTTGAGGTCACTGGCGGGGCTATGGTCATCTCGGTGCCCATCGGCATCCTGTGCGCGGTCTACCTGATCGAATACGCGCACAACGGCGGGCTTTCCAAGGCCATCGGGCTGCTCGTCGACGTGATGAGCGGCATACCATCCATCGTGGCCGGCCTGTTCGCCTACTCGATGTTCACGATCGCCTTCGGTCCGGGTACAATCAACGGTTTCGAAGGCTCGGTGGCGCTGTCGCTGCTCATGATCCCGACTGTCGTCAAGGCGAGCGAGGAGATGCTCAAAGTCGTTCCCGCCGATCTGCGCGAGGCTTCATATGCGCTCGGCGTCACCAAGCAGCGCACGATCACCAAGATCGTGCTGCGCACTGCGCTGCCGGGCATCGTCTCAGGCGTGATTCTGGCCGTCGCCCGTGTGATTGGCGAAACCGCGCCGCTGCTGATGACCGCCGGATTCATCTCGTCGACGAATCTCAATCTCTTCTCCGGCCAGATGACGACCTTGCCTGTCTACGTCTATCAGGAGTACAGCAAGGTTTCAGCCAACTGCCCTGCCTCGGCCGGGCCGAACTGCGTCACCAGCATCCCGGTGGAGCGGGCGTGGGCCGCCGCGCTGACCCTGATCCTCGTCGTGCTGGTGCTCAACCTGCTCGGCAGGCTGATCGCCAGGATCTTCGCCGTCCAGACGGAACGGTGAACCTCTCATGCAGCCGAATTCAGACTTGGTATTCAGCCATTCAGGCGCCACAGCAGCGCTATGATCGCAAAGCGTACGAAAAGGAACATTCATGGGACAACGCATTGATGTCAAGAACCTCAACATCTACTACGGCGACTTCCTGGCCGTCGAGGACGTCAATCTCGCCATCCAACCCAACAAGGTCACCGCGTTCATCGGGCCATCCGGCTGCGGCAAATCGACTGTGCTGCGCACGCTCGACCGCATGCACGAGATCATCCCCGGCGCGCACGTCAAAGGCGAGGTGAAGCTCGAAGGCCGCGATCTGTACGCCAAGGACGTCGACCCGGTCGAGGTGCGGCGCGACATCGGCATGGTTTTCCAGCGTGCGAACCCCTTCCCGACCATGTCGATCAAGGAGAACGTGCTGGCCGGCGTCAGGCTCAACAACCGCAAGATCAGCAAGTCGGACGCCGACGATCTGGTGGAATGGGCGCTGCGCGGCGCGAACCTGTGGAACGAGGTCAAGGATCGCCTCGGCAACCCCGGCGTAGGGCTTTCCGGCGGCCAGCAGCAGCGCCTGTGCATCGCGCGCGCCGTGGCCGTGCACCCGCAGGTGTTGCTCATGGACGAGCCGTGCTCCGCGCTCGACCCGATTTCGACCCTGGCCGTGGAAGACCTGATTAACGAGCTCAAGAACGACTACACGATCGTGATCGTGACCCACAACATGCAGCAGGCCGCCCGCATCGCGGACTACACGGCCTTCTTCAATCTCAAGGCCGTGGGCCAGCCTGGGCACCTTACTTATTTCGCCGACACCACCACGATGTTCAACAACCCGCAAAACGAAGAAGCCGAGCGCTATATCTCCGGTAGATTCGGGTGATAGCGAAACTGTCAGAACGGTCAAGGGGCGGGGCAACGATGCTATTGCTGCAGCGTTGCCCCGCCCTTCGCGATGCCTAGCCGGCTCGCCCAATCAGCGGACGCCGCTTACGCGTCGGCAGGCGGCGCCCAGTGACGCGAGCTCGTGCGTCGCGCGCTGCTGCAGACCGACGATGCCTCGCATCGTCCTTCGCGGCCTTGACGGCCGCTCGCCTCGTCTACGGGCTGACGGCGCAAAAAAGCACGCCGTTCTTCGACCCCTTGGCGGCCTCTCGTCACCTACAGACAGCACACCGTGCTGTCTGCTTTACGGGTTCAGCAGGACTGCCCGCTTAACGGCTCGGCACAGGGCCGTCTGTCGGCCGCTTCATGGGAAAGCTCTGGCAGTTGCATGTAATAAATCTGACTCCTCCCGGTGCTATGGTCTCTTCTGTTCGCTTCGAGCGGACGAGTCGCAGTAACCTCGGCACGGATCAGCCGTGCGCAAACCAAGGAGCAGAGAGCAGCAATGGAACATTTCTTCCATTTGAAGGAGAACGGCACCACGGTCTCCACTGAGATCGTGGCTGGCCTTACCACGTTCTTCGCGATGTCTTACATCATCATCGTCAACCCGCAGATCCTGAGCAAGACAGGCATGCCTTGGGGCGGCGTATTCCTGGCGACCATCATCGCCGCAGTTATCGGCACCCTCGTCATGGGCCTGTTCGCCAATGTCCCGTATGCGCAGGCTGCAGGCATGGGCCTCAACGCCTTCTTCACGTACACGGTCTGCCTCGGATTGAAATTCTCCTGGCAGGAGACCATGTGCATGGTGTTCCTGTGCGGCCTGATCAACATCATCATCACCGTCACCAAGATCCGCAAGATGATCATCGAAGCCATCCCCGAACCGCTGCAGCATGCGATCGGCGGCGGCATCGGCCTGTTCATCGCCTACGTCGGCATGCTCAATGTCGGCTTCATCAACTTCAAATCCGGCGTTCCTTCGCTTTCGACGATGAACCAGCCGGTGCTGTGGCTCTTCCTCATCGGCCTGTTGCTCGCCATCGTGCTCAACGTACTGGGCATCAAGGGCGCGATGCTCATCTCCATCGCGGCGACTGCCATCATCGGCATCCCCATGGGATTGACCACGACGGCCAACATGCAGTCCTTCAGCCAGACCTTCTCCGAGCTGCCGCAGACCTTCGGCGCGATCTTCACTTCGAAGGGCTTCCCCGCGCTGTTCGCCGACCCGGCCAGGCTTCCGCTCGTCATCGTGACGATCTTCGCGTTCTCGATGTCCGATACCTTCGACACGCTCGGCACCTTCATCGGCACCGGCCGCCGCACGGGCATCTTCTCCGAGGCTGACGAGAAGGCGCTGGAGAACGGCTCCGGCTTCAGCTCCAAGATGGACAAGGCGCTCTTCTCCGACTCCATCGCGACTTCGATCGGCGCGATCTTCGGCACCTCGAACACCACGACGTACGTCGAGTCCGCTGCGGGCATCGGAGCGGGTGGCCGCACCGGCCTGACCTCCGTGGTCGTTGCCGCCTGCTTCGTGCTGTCTATCTTCTTCGCCCCGATTATCTCCGCGGTTCCTGCGGCGGCGACCGCAGGCGTACTGGTCGTGGTCGGCTGCATGATGGCCGCCAGCCTCAAGGAGATCAAGTGGGACGAGCTCTCCGAGGCGGTTCCGGCATTCTTCGCCGCCGTGTTCATGGCGTTCTCCTACTCCATCTCCTACGGCATCGCCGGCGGGTTCATCATGTACTGCATCATCATGGTCTGCAAGAAGAAGGCCAAGGAGGTCCATCCGATCATCTGGATCGTCTCCGCCCTCTTCATCATCGACTTCGCCACGATGGCCATACTCGCCTGATACGGCAGTAGGCTGCAGCAAGTCTGCAAACACAATTATCGGTTGTGCCTCCCCGCGATTCCATTCGCGGGGAG
>NZ_JALCCV010000027.1 GCF_022640935.1 Bifidobacterium sp. | reverse complement strand
GGGAGCCGTTCAATATCCTCTTCGACCCTGAAATACAAAAACTCGCCCTCCGCCGCAAGGCGGAGAGCGAGTCGGGAAATCAAACTTCATTCGTTGCCAGTTTGAACAACGAACATCTGGTGGGCTTGATGGGATTCGAACCCACGGCCTTTCGCTCCGGAGGCGAACGCTCTATCCACTGAGCTACAAGCCCTCAGCCTCCACTACTGTACACGCCCCGCCGACTTTACGCGCCAGCGGCTGCTCCACAGCGCGCTCTCAGCGCACAACAAACGGCAGCGCGCGCAGGTCCCGATCCTTCGAAGAGTGCCCTACGAGCGCTTCGAATTCGCCGGGTTCCACTACGCGTCGCTCGTGGGTGTCCACAAGCGAGCACGATGCAACCGGGATGTCGATGACGGCAGTGCGGGTTTCGCCGGGTTCGAGTTCGACCCGGGAATAGCCTTTGAGCTCTTTGCCCGCCCAGCTCACAGAAGTGACCTTGTCATGGATGTAGGCCTGCACGGTTTCGCTGGCAGGGCGGGTTCCGGTGTTGGTCAACTGGATACGAATCCGAATCGTGTCCTCAACCGCGGCGATGGGGACTTGCGACGGTTCCTCCTCCCGAGCTACCGTCGCCCCCGCCAAAGCGTCATCGCCATCACCCGGCGCAACCGACAAATCACAAGGCCCGTACTCCACTGCGGAGTACGACAGCCCTTCGCCGAAGACGAATGCCGGTTCCTGAGTCAGGTCGGCATAACGATCGCCGTGCTGCCCGCGAATCTGGTTGTAATATGTCGGTTGCTGGCCCGCATGCCGCGCAAAGGAGATCGGCAGGCGGCCCTTCGGCTCGATCTTGCCTAGCAGCAGCTCAGCGAGTGCACGACCGCCCTGCATGCCCGGATTGCCGGCCCAGATGATAGCCGAAGCGGTCTCACGCACACATTGCGGCAGAATTAGCGGCTTGCTGGCCATCAGCACCACGATCAGCGGCTTGCCTGTGGCCCGGCTCTCCTGGCACAACGCCTCAAGCAGCGCATTCTGGGCGCCGAAAAGCTCGAGCGTGGCCGTGGAACGGCCTTCGCCGGTCAGCGCGATCACATCGCCGACCACTGCGACCGTGACATCAGCCTCCTTGCTGGCTCGAACCGCCTCGTCGAGCAAAGCGGGATCCGGTTCGCATGCCCGTTGGATCGGCGGCCTAGGCTGTCCGTCCGCGAAGGCGGCGCCCGCGGGATCGGGCACCAATCTGAGGATGTCGGCTCCTTTGGCATACGAGACTTCCCAGCCGTCAGGAACTTCCCTGCGCAGGCCCTGCAGCGCGGTCACAACCGTGCCCGCCGGCTCTTCGGTGATCCAGTTGACCTGCCCGGAGCCGCCCGCCCAATCGCCCAGCTGATTGTTCTCGTCGTCGGCCAACGGGCCTACTACGGCGATGCGCCCGGAAGCTGCGGAAGTCGCTCCCGTCAGCGGCGGCGCGGTTAATGGCAACGTCCCGTCATTGCGCAGCAGGACGAGCGAGCGCCGGGCGATTTCGAGGTTGAGCGCGGTGTGATCCGGCGCTCCGATGTCCGCTGCGATACGCGCCCGATCAGGAATACGCGGGTTTTCGAACAGGCCGAGTTCGAATTTGAGCCGCAGCACGCGCGCGACCGGACCGTCCAAGTCCCGCTCCTGAATCAGCCCGTCGCGAATCGCCGCCAACGCGCCCTCGAAAAATCCCGGGGTGCTCATGATCAGATCGTTGCCCGCCTTGACCGCAGCCGCAGCCGCGTGTTCGTAGTCGGGCTGGATATGCTGCTCCCAGACCATGCGCCCGACGTTGTCCCAGTCGGTGATGAGCGTGCCTTCGTAGCCCCATTCGCCGCACAGCACATCGTTCAGCAGCCATTCGTTCAGTGTGATCGGCACGCCGTCGGTGGTTTGGTAGCCCAGCATGAACGTGCGGCAGCCCTCGCGCGCCACGCGTTCGAAGGGCGGCAGGAACCATGAGCGCAGTTTGCGGTGCGAGATGTCCGCCTCCGACGCGTCGCGCCCGCCTTGGGTTTCCGAATATCCAGCGAAATGCTTGGCGCAGGCCAGTATCGCCGTAGGGTCGTCCAAGCCGTCGCCTTGGTAGCCGCGCACCATTGCGGAGGCGAATTCGCCGATCAGGAATGGGTCCTCGCCGAACGTCTCATCCACGCGCCCCCATCGTAGGTCACGCGCAATGCACAGCACCGGCGAAAACGTCCAGTGCACGCCAGTGGCCGAAGCCTCCACCGCGGTGACGCGTGCCGCCTGCTCGATCAGCTCCGGGTCCCATGACCCCGCCATCGTGAGCTGGCTGGGGAAGATCGTGGCGCCGGGCCAGAAGGAATAGCCATGAATACAATCCTCGCCGACGATCAAGGGGATGCGCAACCTGGTCTGCCGCACAAGCGCCGCCGCTTCGGCCAAGCGCTCAGGGCTCGTGTGCAGAATCGAGCCGACATGCTTGTCGAGGATGTCGGAACGCAGATCGTTCTGCGCGTCGAGCTGCATGATCTGCCCGACCTTCTCCTCCACGCTCATACGCCCCAGCAAGTCGGCGATACGTTCCCCGACCGGGGCTTGCGGATCGCGGTAGGTGAATTGTTCTCTCGAAGTGGTGGCGTTCGGCGCGATCCGCCCCGACACGTATCCGCCTTTCGTAACCATGCGGATCATCCTTCCCTTTTTGCCTGATTATTCCGAAGCTAAAACTAGAGGTCAACGTGCAGATAACGCTCTTATTCCGCACGCTCGATGTATTCGATGATGTTCCCATCAGGATATTGCGCGATAAACCCTTGCCCGTTGGGGCCGGCAGCTAGGCCTTCAAGAAGTTCGCCTCCGAATTCGATGATTGCCGCCACGCTCTGATCGATGTCACGCACACTGACTGTGGCATTATGCCGACGTATACCGGAATTCGCCCTCCTGAATCAGCAGAAAATCGCCGACGTTGGTGAGCTGCATTTCGCCGGAGCCAAACCGATTGATGTCGGTTCTGCCCGTAATGTGTTCATACAGAGGCAATACTGCATCAGGATCGTCGACATAGACGCGCGCAAACGCTCTGAGGATGTTTTTTTCGTCGCTCATGCCTGAAAGCATACTCGGTATGCGCAAATCACCGCACGCTCTCGCACTTGTACACTTGAGCGTATGGATAGCACGCTGAACGACTTCGAATACGAACGCCGCTTTTTCTGCCGGGAAATGCCTGCCGAATTGGATGATGGCGATGCGCCAACGCTGATCGTGCAGAGCTATTATGTGCACGCCGACAATTATGCGCTGCGTGTGCGCCTGACCAGCCGCACAGTCCGCATCGACATGACGGCGGCCACGGATCCGCTCGATGTACTGGATGCCTACCGCGACAGGCTTACCGAGGCATATATCACCGTAAAAGGGCCGTCAGTGGGCGGCACGCGGTACGAGGCCGAACGCGAGATCGACGCGCATATCGCCGCGGAGCTGATACGGCGTGGAGGGGAACGCATCGTGAAGAACCGCTTCTCGGCGTGGATCGGCGAGGACGGGTGGAGCATCGACGTGTTCGGCTGCTCCAATGCGCCGCTCATCGTGGCCGAAGCCGAACGCAGCGGTCCGGTCACGAATCTCGTCATTCCCAAGTTCTGCATCACCGAGATCACCGATCAACCTCGTTTTTCGAACGATGGGCTGGCATCGCACCCGTTCTCCCAATGGCAGGAGGACTTCGAGCGCGAGCTTACCGAGCAGGGCCCGCATTTCGAGCAGTTCTTCGGCACGAACCGGATGCAGTAGACGCGCCTTCTCCGTGTCGCCTTATGCCGCGCGCCCGCAACCACGAGGCGGGGGCGATTGCGGCAATGCAAAGTTCATGGGCCTGCATCCATCTCAAATCCCGCATGATTACGGCGGTGATGTATGGCCTGTAATGCCTGATACGCAGACGTCACAGGCCATGCATAAGGGTCGCCAAGGTGCGGGATGCACACGATTGCACACAAGCATTCGCAATCGGACACCCACCAATATGTATGTAATGAGTTATGTAGGCGATGAGATGAGCCCGGCAGCCCGAATCCGACAGCGCTTTCAATACATCAGTGTGGCGAGGCGCCGACGGGCGCGCGAAAGGCGAGGATCATTAGCCTCGGGGATGGCGAAATACTCCAGCAACCGATGCCGCACCGGCTCGATCTGGTCGCGGTGGCCTGCCGCGAGATAATCCAGCAGGCGTCCGAAGGCGTCGTCGATCTGCCCACCGATCATGTCGACGTCGGCTACGGCGAGCTGCGCCTCGACGTCATCGGGATTCGCAGCGGCCTGGGCGCGAACCTCGCGCACATTGCTCTCCCCTGCCCTGGCCAGCAGCACGGCCTTCGCATGCTCCCGGGCCGCGAGGCCATCAGCCGGATTCGCTTCGAGAATGCGCTCGTATGCAGCGGCAGCGCCCTCGTAATCGCCGTTCTGAGCGAGCAGATGCGCCTGCATATGCTCCGGGGGCACCTGCTGCGCCTTACCGCCATCGCCGTCGCCGCCTGCGACGTCATCAGCCGAATCGCTGCCGCCGTCGTCGCCGGAAGCCTCGGTATACGGCGCGGTCCCAGTCGCCCCGGACTGCTGCGCCAATTGGATCAGCTGCGGGATGATCTGGTCGATGACCTGCTGCAATTCATCATCGTGCGGCAGCCCTTGCAGAATCGGCATGGGCCGGCCGCCGATCAGCCCGAAGAGCGCCGGCAGCCCTTGCACTTGCAACGCCTGGGCGATCGAAGGGTTCGCGGTGGCATCGATGCGGGAGAGCTGGATCTTGCCTTTCAGTGCATTGACAGCATCGCCGAGCTTGCGCGCCAAGTCGATCAGCCGGTCATCGCCCGGCGTCCATAGCAGCAGCAGGATGGGGAAGGTGGAGGAGGTCTGCACCATCGCTTGGAAGGTGTTTTCGCTCGTATCGACGACGTATCCGCCTGCCTTGGGAGCGCCGCCCTGCTGCCCCGGATCGGCCTTGACTTGGTGCTTCAACGATTCGAGGTCGACCGCCCCCGCGAGCGACATACCCGGGTTGAATTGCTGTGTATCAGCCATCATGCCTCCATATCCGATTGATTATCTCTGTCCGACACTGTTTTCTGTGCAACGTTGTCTCTGCGCAACACCGGCCCTCATAACCACTGCCTTCTTCTAAACCTAGTGTGTGCGCCGCCCATCCGAATCCCTTATCCCTTGCAGCGCAAGCGCAAGCTACGATAACCGCTGCTGCGCCACGCGACCATCGCTCGTCGCTGGATGCTGTGCGGCAGTGCCACTATTGCCCAGCATCCAGCGCACCGCCATCACAGCGCCTCCACTTTGACCGGCTGGCGTTCGGCGCCGACCGCCGTGATCTTCTGATTCGAGCTGGACGGCGGGACGTACAGCGCGATGACATTTACATAGGTCACCCTGAGCGTGCTGGTGGCCTTTGCGTCGCCGAACAGCGCCTTCTCGTCGTCGTTGGCCGGCAGCGATTCGCGTCCTTCGCCGGTCTGCCGGGTCCACTGGGAGTCGATTCTCGCCACGACGAGATCGCCGCCGTCAGTGGAGCGCATGATGCTGATCTGATCGGGCGACGCAGTGAACGTCTGTTGCTGCGTGCCATTGTTGCGTTCCATGCCTTCCTGCACGGTCGACGTCAGCTGGGTCAGGGCCTGACGGAAGTAATCGTCGGCAAAATCAGCGGCGTAACGGCTCTTCGAGCCATTGCGCAACACATCGGCATAGTGGTCGACGGCGTCGTTCGGAGTGGCGGCAAGCCCTTTATCGTCGCCGTTGCCGGCCTGCGAGCCAATGCTGGGCACCGCGAATTTAGGCAGCTTGGCGCCTTGGAAGAGCCTGACAACGCCCCAGAGCCGATAATTGCTGCGTGCATCATCCTGTTTGAGAACGAGCAGACGTTTGGACTGCTGATCCTGCGTGGTGGTCGTGATGGTATACACCAAGCGCGGCCAGCCGGCATCCGTAGGCACGACCGTCTGCGTGGTCTCCTTGGGAATGGTAGCCATCTTGTCTATGCTGCCGCTCGTTTTAGCGATGGTAAGCTGACTGGAGCGCACATCAAGCGCGGGGCCAGACATGACACGGCCCAAGCCATCGGCACTCTTCGCCTTATCTGCGTCATCGATGGCGTCGAGGATCTCAAGCCGGACCTTCTTCTCCTGCGCCTGCGTCAAGTCGGGGGATTCGCTTGAGTTCGTGGAAGGCTGCACGAGCGGCACCTGGCCCTCACACCCGGCAAGCCCGGCGAACATCGCCGCGCAGAGCGCTACAGTCGTCACCTTCATGAACCGCCCTGTCATGATTGTTCTCCTTTCCCGTCGTTGTCATTGTCGATATCGCCGGCACCGCCGTCGTCGCTGCCAGACCCGGCCGCGCCCGAACTGTTCGCCACATCCGCAGCTCTCGAAGCCGATGCCCTAGCGTCCGCCTCGCCAACAGCTGAATCATCGTCTGGCACGTTTTCGCCGCCAGACGAGCCTTCACCGCTCGCCGCATTGTGCCCATCATTATCATCATCTGGTGCATCGTCGGCATCCTGCACGGAGATTTCCTGCGCCAGGCGGGTGAAATACGCCTGCAATTCATCCGGGGATATGACCGAGGTCTCCTCCCCGGAGTCCGCGAATGGCATCGCCCCATTGGGCTCATTCGTCCGGCTGCCAAGCTGATCAGCCACCATATTGCGCGCTGCCGGATCGATGATGATCGGCGACCCCTGGGCTTGGGCGTTCCCAGTCGACGCATTGCCGGCTGGATCATTGCCCGTCGGCTCATTGCCTACCGGCTCATTGCCGATTTGCATGTTGTCAAGCCGCGTCGCCGCCTGCACCCGCTGCGGCGCGGAGCCGCCGCGATGCGCTGCATGACGATGGCGCTGTTTTCCGCGCGGCTTGATCCGCACCGCCGAAGTCAGCCCATGCAGGCTGCCCGTCAGCGCCTCGCCGATGGCGACCTCCTGCGTCGTTTCGATCGGTCTGCTCATGACTTCGCGCTTGCGGCGCTTCTGCGACGGCATCGCGAACACCGAAGCGGCAAGCACCATGAGCACAAGCAACAGCCCGCCCACGAAATACAAGGGCATCGCGAAATTCGGCAACGTGCTGCGCACCCAGTGCAACGACACGGTGGCATCAGCGGAATCCCGCCCCAGATCGATCAGCGCGATATCCGAAACATCCCTGCCGCTGGTGCGCACCGTGACACGCGAATCCCCGCATTCCACGACAGACCACATGTCGGAATCCTGGAACGACACGCCGTTCGCATCGTCACCTGCAGCCGTGCCCTGGGCCGCCGTGCGCACCTGCGCCAAAGTCGTCCAACTGCCCAATCCCGTGATCCGCACGGTGCCATGTCCTGCGGTCCAACCGGCGACATCCTTGGCTGAGCCGAGGGCGACGCAGACGTTCCCGCCCGTGTCTGAGTCATCCGAAGTTTCCGAAGCCCCCGCGGAGGATTCGACCGTCAGCCGGGCACTGGAATCAACCAGATCCAGCACGCCCGGGTCGGTCACAATGTAGCGCGCGTTCGAAACTGTCGTCTGCGCTGTGACGTCGGCATTCGGTTTCCATTGCGTATCGTTCAGATACCCCAGAACGATGCTAGCTATTGCAAGCAGGCCAAGCAATGGCGCGACGACCCCGCGCATGATCATGGCATGCTTCGAGGGCCGTTTCGCGCCTGCCGGCTCTTCGCGCTTTTCCTGTGCTGCTGTCATAACGATGCCTATTCTACAGGCTCCCACCATAGTATTGGCTGAGACTCAACAAATCAGGGTTGGACGGTAGTGTGGTATGTCATGCGCAATACTTCGAATCATTCCCTTATCTCTCGTGGATTGCTGGCGCTGTGCTCGCTTGGGCTATGCGTCTCGATCGCGGCCTGCGGTGGATCGGGCACCTCAGGCAAATCCTCATCGCAGGATTCGGCGGACGCCAGCTCTTCGCCATCTCCATCCGGCATGACGTTGCTGACTGGCATCAGTGCAAACGGCAAGCTAGGCAAAGAGCCTAAGATCTCGTTCGCCACACCGAAAACCGTGAACAACAATACGTACGCTATTGTGCAGCAGGGCGATGGCGCAGCAGTTGCCGATGGCGACCGCGTGTGCACGCAAGGCATTGCAATCAGCGCAACGGACGGATCCCAGTTGGCCAATACCTGGACGAAAAACACGCCGGATTGCTCGATGAGGATCAGCAAGAGCAGTATGAGCACCGGATATTATCAACTGTTCAAAGGCAAGAAGCTCAACACCACGATTGCCTTCGGCGTCAACGACGCAAGCAGCTCTACAAGCAGCTCCGCAAGCACTTCCTACGTTATGGTGCTGACGCTGGTTTCCAAAACGAAGCAGTTGACGCGCGCGACAGGCGCCGAGGTCACGGACATCCCCGCCAACCTGCCCAAGGTCACGCTGGATAAGACGGGCAAACCCTCGCTTGATCTCAACGGCTACAAACCAAGCGACAAATTGGTCGTGCAGCCGCTGATCGCCGGCACGGGCAAAACGGTCAAGGAGACCGACACCGTCTCCGCGAACTATACCGGTTGGACGTTGGACGCCAAAGGCAAGCTCACCCAGTTCGACTCCTCATGGGACCGCGGCGAAGCCTCAGATTTTTCGCTGAGCCAAGTCATCGCCGGCTGGACGAAGGGCCTGACCGGCCAGAAAGTCGGCTCGCAGGTCCTGCTGGTCGTGCCGCCGAGCGAAGGCTATGACAATAAGGCACAGAGTAAGATCCCGGCGAATTCGACTTTGTACTTCGTCGTCGACATTCTGTACGCGGGCTGAGGGCTTCCTCGCTGAGCTGCGTTGTAAGCTTTACCCGTCCATTCCTGGGCCTGATCATTGCGATTAGGCCCATCTTCATTTTCACGCATCCTATGCCATTCTAGGAGCCTTTGCCGGATTTGCCATGTATTCAGCACTTTTTCCGTCAATTCAGCACTTCACAAAGTACACGCAAAACTCGGCAAGCAGCGTTTTGCTGGAATTCCAACGTTTCTTAGAGATGGCGTCGCAGGGCCACGGCGCTTGAACCGACATATCGATTTCCAATGTGCTTACAACAATTCAGAACAGGCGCAGACCGCCGTCCTGTGCGCCCTTCATCTCGTCGTAATCCAAAATCAGGCAGGTGAACCCGCGGTCTTCGGCCAAGGTGCGCGCCTGCGGACTGATGGTCTGGGCGGCGAACATGCCATGCACCGGCGCCAGCAGCGGGTCGCGATTGAGCAGCTTGCAGTAGCGCGTCAGCTGCTCGACGCCGTCGATGCCGCCATGCCGCTTGATTTCGATGGCAACATGCTCACCGTTCGCATCCACTGCCATGATGTCCACCGGGCCGATCGCCGTCGGGTATTCGCGGCGGACCAGCTTCGCGCCCGCGCCGATCCGCTCGATCTGCTCGGCCAAATAGCGCTGCAAATGATCTTCTACGCCGTCTTTGACCAACCCGGGATCAGTTCCCAGCTCATAGCTCTCATCAGAGTAGATATGCTGCAGATTGATCTCGAGGATATCGCTCGACTTGTCGGCGCACACGCGCAAAGCCTTCTCCGGGATGTCGGTGTCCACATCGCCGTCGGCGCCCGAAGGCTCGATCTCTTTGATGCTGCACGGGGCGGCCATCCAGTTGAGCGGCTTATAGGAACCGATCTCCGAGAAAATCAGCACGCTGCTGTCCGCCTTGATGAGCAATACGCGTCTGGCCAGCGGCAGTGAGGCATTCAATCGACCGGAGTACTCGGCCTGGCAGTCGGCAACTATGATTCGCACGACACCCCACTCTAGCAAACCCACTGTGCGACGGAGCCCGAGCGAAGGACTTCGTCACGCGCAGGCGCTCGGCATGCGCATCGACCCCACGCAACATTGCATAAACATTGACTATGCATGAACGTTGGAATTCTCACAGCCCGTTTGCAGCATCACTCGGTTAGACTGGTCTTTGGGCGCTCACCGCGCGGCGGTATCAACAGACGTTGACATCACCGCATGATATCGAGCAATGCGGCATTGCATCGATGCCGCATGCAGATCCGTAGGGAGCACACCGATATAGTGGCACTGCACAGCATTCCAAACAGCAAGGCGTGTCTCACAGGCACATCTCAACAACCCAGCCACCTTTCACGAATGGACATCATGGCACGGCACTCGACGAAAACACCAATCAGCGCGAACGCATCAACCGCTGCAGACACTGCATCTCAGGCCGGACACGAGGCGGACAGCGCAGCTGCGACCAGCAGGCATGCCAATGGCAATACCAGCGACAATGTTGTGGCATATGCGAGCGATCTGAACAAAATATACGGGGCCAAGGATGCCAGCGTCGTCGCGCTCGACCATGTGAATGTGGAGTTCGGGCGCGGGCAGATGACCGCGATCATGGGTCCTTCGGGATCGGGCAAGTCGACGTTGATGCATTGCATGGCGGGTCTGGACACACCCACATCCGGCCAGGTCTTCGTGGAAGGGCTGGAAGTCTCGGCTATGAATCAGCGCCAGCTCACCGATCTGCGGCGGCAGGAGATCGGATTCATCTTCCAATCGTTCAATCTGGTGCCGACGCTCACCGCAGAGGAGAACATACTGCTCCCGCTGCAGATCGCGCGCAAGCCGATCGATCGCGCATGGTTCGATCAGATCGTGCATGTCGTCGGACTGGAGAAACGCCTGAGCCACCGGCCCAGCCAGCTTTCCGGCGGCCAACAGCAGCGCGTGGCATGCGCCCGCGCCATGATGGCCCGGCCATCCGTCGTCTTCGCCGATGAGCCCACCGGCAACCTCGATTCCCGTTCGAGCCGCGAGGTGCTGAGCTTTCTGCGCAATTCGGTGCGCGAATACGGCCAAAGCATAGTGATCGTGACCCACGACCCGCGCGCGGCCTCCTATGCGGACCGCGTGCTCGTGCTCGCCGACGGCCGGATCACCCGGGATATGCATGAGCCCTCATACGAGCAGATCCTTCAGGTGTTCGCCTCCGAAGGAGACGACAATCAACACGGTGCCGCCAAAGGCTACGACGGCCAGCTCAACGGCGCAGAGCACGCAACCGCACAACCCGGTCGGTCCACCGCATCCAGCGACCTCGCCACTAGCGAGGTCTCCCTATGATCCGGATAGGACTGCGCGATGCAAGGAGCCATTTCGGCCGCTTTCTTATGTCGATCATCGCCATCGCCCTCGGCGTGGCCTTCGTAGTCGGCTCGTTCTGCTTCCGCGAGATGCTCAACACCCAGGTCTCCAGCATGATGGCGACCAATTCCGACCACGACGTGTACGTACGCGGCACTGACAAGGTCAAAGGCGACGATTCCGTGTCGATGACAGGCTCCGGCGCTGGCGAAAATTACAACCAGATCGACAACAGCCTGGCCGCCACCATCGCGAAGGTCTCCGGAGTCACTTCGGCGAGCGCCACCACCACCATCACCGGCACCGTGCTGGTGGATCACGCCGGCAACGCCGTCTCAACCATGGGCGCGCCCACGATAGCCATCGGCATGAGCAGCAGCGAACCGTGGCGTTCGGCGCATTTCACTGCCGGCGGCTATCCGAAGGGCGCCGACGCGATCGCGCTACATCAGTTCGCCGCCGACAAGGCGAAACTGAAGGTAGGCGACACCGCCACCATCGTCTACGAAGACGGCCCGAAGAAAGTCACCGTCTCCGGCATCTTCACCACGCAGACGAGTCAGGCAGGCGCGATCATCGTCGGCGTCGACCCGTCAGTAGCCAGTCACTATTACGCCTCGACCGCGCCCGATCCCAACAAATCATCGCTCATCGGGGTATACGGAAACGCCGCGAATCCGCTAAGCGACCAGGCCCAGCAGCAGCTGGCCGACCGCATCAACAAGGCGCTCCCCGCCGGATCGCACGCCCACGCCGTCACCGGCGACGAGATACGCGAGGAATCGACGAAGTCCATTCAGGACGCGTTGGGCTTCATCCAGCCGCTTATTCTGATCTTCGCCATCATCGCGTTGTTCGTCGGCTCCTTCATCATCGCGAACACCTTCGCCATGATCGTGCGCGAATCGATGCGCGGCTACGCCTTGCTGCGCTCCGTCGGCGCATCGCCCCGACAGGTGTTTTCCACCGTAATCGTTCAAGCGGTGATCTTGGGGATCGTAGGTTCAGGCATCGGCATCGGCCTGGGCTGGGGCATCATCAAGCTCATCGTCGTCGGGCTTGAGCAGATCGGCACCCCGCTGAGCGGGCAAAGCAACCCTACTGCGACCGCCATAGCGGTCGGCATGGCGGTCGGGCTGATCGTCTCGCTGCTGGGCGCGGCCATTCCGGCGCGCGACGCGGCCTTGGCACCACCCATCCAGGCGATGAATGAAACGGTCAACCCCGAGAAGTCGGTGGCGCTGCGCGGCATCATCGGCGCTGTCATGTGCGCGCTCGGCATCGTTTTCTGGACGTTTACCTATGCGCTTGCCACAGCGAGCGGCGACGGCCCCACGCCATGGCAGGGCATCAACGATATCAATACGGGATTCCCACTGGGCATAGGCGCGGCGCTGCTGGTCATCGGTGCCATCGTGCTGGGTCCGGCGCTCGTAAGCCCGTCCGGCGCCGCGCTGGGATGGCTGCCTTCACGCATCTTCCGCGTGACTGGCAAGCTCGCCACGCGCAATCTTTCGCGTTCCAAACGACGCACCGCCAACACGGCCGCCGCGCTGTTCGTCGGCGTCGCGATCGTCAGCTGTCTCGGTGTCGTGGCAGCCTCCGCCAAAGCCTCGGTGGCCGATATCGTCGATACAGGACTGAAAGCGGATTATGCCGTCAGCTCCGCCTCATATGGCAGGTTGCCGCAGGGAGCGATGGATGCAATCAGCAAAACCAGCGGCGTGAAGTCGACTGTCGCGACACGTTTGGTCATGGGCGTCAAATACAACGGCAAATCCATTGATTCGGCCATGAGCACCGCTTCGCCTGCCTTGATGTTCTCCGAGGTGTTCGCCGCCACCACCACCACGGGCGGCGACGCCGGGCAAGCCATCGCAGCCGGGAAGCTTGTCGTGGCCAAGAACATCGCCACTGACAACGGCTGGCGGCTAGGGGACACCATCACCGTTTCGGCGACGAGCACAGTCGTTGACGAAGCGGCTACCAAGCAGGCGCAGGCCGACTATCAGGCCCAGACCCAGGCGGAAGTCCGGCAGCTCATGGCCGCCGGAGACAAGGCGGGCGCGCAAAAGGCCATGGACGATGCGAAGAACGTCGACCCGGCGACGCTGGTGAAGACCAAATCCGTCACCAAAGAACAACACGTCACAATAGGCGCCATCGTCACCAATTCGGCCTATGCCGGAGGCATCTATATGAGCGACAAGCTCGCGGATGAGCTCGCCGACCGCAACATGCAGATCGTGCGCCAGCTCTTCGTGATCGCCGATCATGGCCAGAATCTCGACGCGCTCCACGAGCGGCTGCTCAACGCCGTCAAACCCTATTACGTAGTCACCGTGATGGATCACGCCGAGTACAAGTCATCGACGAGCTCGATGGTCGATCAGATCCTGGTGATCCTCTACGCGCTGCTCGCGCTGTCGATCATCATCGCGATCTTCGGCATCGTGAACACGCTGGCCCTCAGCGTCTCCGAACGGACCAAGGAGATCGGGCTGCTGCGCGCCATAGGCACCGCGCGCGGGCAAGTCCGCGGCATGCTGGCGATCGAAGCCGTGATCATTTCCGTATTCGGCACGCTGCTGGGACTCGTGATCGGCGTAGGCGCCGGGGCCATGATCCGCGCCGTCTATGAAAGCAGCGGCCTGGAGAAGCTGAGCATCCCTTGGGGCCAACTCGCTGTATTCCTCGTTCTCGCTGTGTTGGTCGGCCTGATCGCCAGCGTCTCCCCCGCGAGCCGCGCGCTGAAGAAACCCGTGCTCGACGCCGTATCGAGCGAATAGGTCGCGAACCCGCCAATATCCCGGCTGGGCTTCACGCTTAACGGCACAGCACAACGCCGAAGGGCGGTTTGCGGCACATGGTACGTGTCGCAAACCGCCCGTTATGAGACGAATCGCATCAACCTCGAAGCCTCAGTCAGTACCCGAGGTCCTGATCACATCCTGGCCGCGTTCGACGGCGATGGTCAGCTTGTTAGAGTCGAAGGAAATGAAACCATCGGCAACCGTAAAGGAATGCCGTTCGCCACTAGGGTCCACGACGCTCACGGTGCCGCCCTTGATGATCGAGAGCAGCGGCTCGTGATCGGGCAGAATACCCATAACACCTTCGGAAGCCGGAATGGTCACCGAGGTCGCGGTGCCGCTCCACACGGGGTGGTCGGACGCGACCAGATTGACCTGCAGGAGTTTCTTATCGGCCATCACTCACCGAATTCCTGCTTCATGTCGTGCCACTTGCGCTCGAGATCATCGATGCCGCCGATGCCGGTGAACGCCTGCTCCGGGACATTGTCATAGACGCCATCGCAGATTCGCGTGAACGCCTCAATCGTCTCGTCGGCCGGCACATACGATCCCTCGCGCCCAGTGAACTTCTGTGCAACATAGAAGTTCTGGCCAAGGAACTGCTCGATCTTACGCGCCCGGTTGACGATCGTCTTATCCTCTTCGCCGAGCTCGTCGATACCGATCAGTGCGATGATGTCCTGCAGCTCCTTGTTACGCTGCAGGATCGCTTTGACGCGGTTCGCACAGTCGTAATGCGCCTGCCCCACATAGCGCGGATCCAGGATGCGGGAAGTGGAGCCCAACGGGTCGACGGCCGGGTAGATGCCCTTCGAAGCGATATCGCGCGAAAGCTCGGTCGTAGCGTCCAAATGGGCGAACGTCGTGGCCGGGGCCGGGTCGGTGTAGTCGTCGGCGGGCACGTAGATGGCCTGCAGCGAGGTGATCGAATGGCCGCGTGTCGAGGTGATGCGCTCCTGCAAGGAGCCCATCTCGTCGGCTAGGTTCGGCTGGTAGCCCACGGCGGAAGGCATGCGGCCCAGCAGCGTGGAGACCTCAGAGCCGGCCTGCGTGAAGCGGAAGATGTTGTCAATGAACAGCAGCACGTCCTGGTTCTGCACGTCGCGGAAGTACTCGGCCATCGTCAGCGCGGTCAGCGGCACGCGCAGACGCGTTCCCGGTGGCTCGTCCATCTGGCCGAAGACCAGCGCGGTCTTCTCCAGCACGCCAGCGTCCTCCATCTCGCCGATCAGGTCGTTACCCTCACGGGTACGTTCACCGACGCCGGCGAACACGGAGACGCCGCCGTGGTTCTGCGCCACGCGCTGGATCATCTCCTGGATGAGCACTGTCTTGCCCACGCCTGCGCCGCCAAACAGGCCGATCTTGCCGCCCTGCACATATGGGGTGAGCAAGTCGATGACCTTGATGCCGGTCTCGAACATCTCCGTCTTGGACTCGAGCTGGTCGAAGGCCGGCGGGTTGCGGTGGATGGGCCAGCGCTCTGTGACGTCGACGACCTCATCCTCCTTCTTGTTGAGGATGTTGCCCGAGACGTCGAACACATGGCCTTTGGTCACGTCGCCGACGGGCACCTTGATGGGGCCGCCGGTATCGGTGACCTTAGAGCCGCGCACCAAGCCGTCGGTGGGCTTAAGCGCCACGGTCCGCACGGTGGAGTCGCCGATCTGCTGCTCCACCTCAAGGGTGATGGTATGGGCCGTCTCACCTTCCGTGTGGCCGACATTGCTGATCTCGGCCCTCAAGGCATTATAGATATCGGGCAGGTGGCCGACCGGGAACTCGACGTCGATGACCGAGCCCGTGACGCGTGTGATGCGTCCGGCGCTCGGTTCCTCGACGGTGTCCTCGGGAGCCGCTGTGGTCTGGTTATCAGCCATATGCGTTCCTACTCTTCCTGTTTATTCAGCGCGTCGGCGCTGCCGATGATTTCGGTAAGTTCCTGGGTGATGGCCGCCTGGCGGGAAGCGTTGAGCTCTCGCGTCAGACTGTCGATCAGATTGTTGGCGTTGTCCGTGGCCGTGTGCATGGCGTTCTGCCTGCTGGCGGTTTCGGACGCCGCTGCGGTGAGCAGGCATTCGTGGATGCGCGCCTGGATGTACTTGGGCAGGATCGCGTCCAGCACCTCCTCCAAGCTCGGCTCGAAGGAGTACAAGGGCGAGACCTTGCCCACCTGGGCGACAGCCGTGGTATCCGCAGATGTGTCGGCCGAAGTCGATGCAGCTGGGACCGGAGCCTCCGCTGCAACCTTGGCCCCCGAGCCTTCCGGGTCGGAACCGTCATCCTCGCCTTTGCCCTGCCATACGATCTGGACCGGCAGCATACGCAGCACGCGCACACGCTGAACGACCATGTTCATGAATTCGGTGAACACGATGTACAGCTCGTTCACGCCATCTTTGTCTTTCGGCTTCATGTAGGCGTCCAGCAGCGTGTCGGATATGGACTTGGCCACACGCACACCGGGATGATCGCTGTCGCCCTCCCAAGTGCCAGCCACTTTGCGGTTGCGGTACCTGTAATAAGTGACGCCTCGGCGGCCGTACACATACAGCTGCGGATCCTTGCCCTGGGCTTCAAGGCGGGATAGCAGGCCTTCCGTCTCGCGGATGATCGACGACGTGTATGCTCCGGCCATGCCGCGATCTGCTGTCAGCGCGAGCACGGCGACGCGTGGATTGCCGTCGTCCTTCGACTTCACGATCGGATGGTCTATATCGGTATGCGCAGCCAACGCCTGCACCGCATCGAAAATCGCATCCGTGTACGGCTTGGCGTTCAGCGCGACATTGCGCGCCTTCGCGATATGCGAGGACGCGATCATCTCCTGGGCGTTGAAGATCTTGCCGAGCGACGTGGTGGAGTTGATTCTTGATTTCAATGCAAGTTGGGAGGCCATCGCTTACTTCTTCTCCCTCGCGACCAGGCGCTCCTGCTCCACCTCGGCAGCCTTGGGGGCCTCGGGCTTCTTTTCGACGAGCGGTTTGCCGGACTTGGTCACAAAAGTCGTGCGGAACTTGTCGATCGCCGCGTCCAAGGCCTTCTCCGTGTCGTCGGTGAAGTCCTCGGTCTCGCGGATGACCTTAAGGATATCCGTGCTGTGGTCGAGATAGTCAAGCAGGGCCTGTTCGAAGGGCAGCACATCGGCGATCTCCAGATCATCGAGCTTGCCATGCGTGCCGGCCCACACCGAAACGACCTCGCGCTCCATGGAGTAGGGCGAGAACTGCGGCTGCTTGAGCAGCTCGGTCAGGCGCGCGCCTCGCGTCAGCTGGGCCTTCGAAGCCGCATCCAGGTCGGAGGCGAACATGGCGAAGGACTCCAGCGAGCGGTACTGCGCCAGCGAGATCTTCAACGTGCCGGAGACCTTCTTCAAGGCCTTGGTCTGTGCGGCGCCGCCGACGCGCGACACGGAGATGCCGACGTCGACCGCCGGACGCTGATTGGCGTTGAACAGATCGGACTGCAGGAAGATCTGGCCGTCGGTGATGGAGATCACGTTGGTCGGAATGTAGGCGGACACGTCGTTCGCCTTCGTTTCGATGATCGGCAGGCCGGTCATCGAGCCCCCGCCCAGATCATCGGAAAGCTTGGCGCAGCGTTCGAGCAGGCGGGAATGCAGATAGAACACATCGCCGGGATATGCCTCGCGCCCCGGCGGCCTGCGCAGCAGCAGCGAAATCGAACGATACGCTTCAGCTTCCTTGGACAGATCGTCGAAGACGATGAGCACATGCTTGCCGTGATACATCCAGTGCTGGCCGATGGCAGAACCGGTGTAGGGTGCGATGTACTTGAAGCCTGCGGAATCGGATGCCGGGCTGGCCACGATCGTGGTGTATTCCATCGCGCCGGATTCCTCCAGGCTCTGGCGCACCGAGGCGATGGTCGAGCCTTTCTGGCCGATGGCGACATAGATGCAGCGCACCTGCCTGGTTGGGTCGCCGGTTTTCCAGTTGTCCTTCTGGTTGATGATCGTGTCGATCGCGATGGCCGTCTTGCCGGTCTGGCGGTCGCCGATGATGAGCTGACGCTGGCCGCGGCCGATCGGGGTCATGGCGTCGATGGCCTTCAGGCCTGTCGACAGCGGCTCATCAACCGGATGACGGTGCATCACATCGGGAGCCTGCGCCTCCAAGATGCGCCGACCTTCGCTTTTGATTTCGCCCAAGCCGTCGATCGGGTTGCCCAGCGGATCAACGGTGCGGCCCAAGTAGCCGTCGCCGACCGGCACGGACAGCACCTCGCCGGTGCGCCGCACCTCCTGGCCTTCCTCGATGCCTGCGAAATCGCCCAGGATCACCACGCCGATCTCCCTGGCATCGAGATTCATCGCCAGGCCGAGCGTGCCGTCCTCGAAGGTCAGCAGCTCGTTCGCCATGCAACCAGGCAGTCCCGTCACGTGCGCAATGCCGTCGCCTGCCGTGGCCACATAGCCCACCTCTTGGGTGGGCGTGTCCGAGGGCCGGTACGCCTCGACGAAATCGTCGAGCGCCTTGCGTATCGCGGTGGGATCAATGGTAAGTTCTGCCATGATCACTCCTTATTATCTTGTGTTGACTGGTAAGTCTCATTTGTTGCCCGCGCCGCCTGCGCCGTCCGCGCAGTATGACGCATAATCACGCCTGCCGAGCGCATGCGCGTGTCAGCCGCCCTCATACGCTCTGCCTGACGGAATCCTGCAGATGCCGCAACTGGGCGACCACCGTGTTGTCGGTGACCTCGTCGCCCACTTGGATGCGCATGCCGCCTATCACGGAGACGTCGACTACGGAGTTGATGTGCACCGGCCGGCCCAGTTTGGCCGAATAAATACCGATGAGCTTCGCGATCTGCCCCTTGTTCAAGGGGGCGGCTGTCGTGACTGTGATCAGCGACTCGCCCATATGCCGGGAGAATTTGCTGATCAGCCACTGGATGGTGGCCAAGTAGCGCCGTCCGCGCAGATTGGCGGTCGCATGCTCCGCCAAGCGCACCGTGACCTTGTCGAAACCGCTGCCGTCGAGCAAGGAGTGCAACAACTTGATGCGCGCGGTCGCAGTCGCCTGGTCATCATGCAGCTTGGCCCGCATAACCGGCAGTTTGATGAGCGCCGAATGCAGATCGGCCAGTTCGATGGCCACTGTAGGGGTGGAATGAGCATCGTCCGCGTAATACATCATCGCGTCCACGCCGAAATCCTCCACCACGTTGGCAATGTCCTTGGCGCGGCTCCACCGGCGAGCGACGAGGTCGGCGAGGATCGTCATCGTAAGGGGATGAGCCTGATCGCCGATGATCGCAGTAAGCAGTGCCTTCTTGTCGTCGGCGGAACGGGAGGGATCGGTGAGCGCATGCTCAATCGCGATATTCTCGTCGAGCAATGCGGTGACCGTGAACATCTCGTTGCCGATGTGCCACGCATCTTCGCCGGCGTCGCGCAGCTGGGCTGCAAACGAGTCGCGAGATTCGCGATCTGCCAGACGTGAAGCCTCACCGCGCATCGCTCACCTCTCTTTCCTTGGCTTTCCTATATGCATAAGGCGTACGGACATGCCGTTCATCGCCCATTGCCTGTCCTCATTGCCTGTCGTCGGAGAGCTCGTCGAGCAATCCATCGACCATCTGCGACTGCACAGCGTCATCCTGCAGCTTGGAACCCAGGATTTTCCCGGCGAGTGCCGCGGCAAGGGTGCCGACCTCCCCACGCAGCTTGACCAGCGCCTGCTTGTGCTGCGAGTCGATCGAGCGCTGGGCGCTTGCGGTGATCTGCGAAGCCTCGGCATCGGCGCGCGCACGCGCATCTGCGATGATATGAGAGGCCTCGGCACGAGCGTCGTCACGTATTTTCGACGCCTCGACGCGGGCTGTGCTCAGCTGATCATCATACTTGCGCCTCGCCTCGTCTGCCTGTTGCTGGGCCTTTTTGGCGTTTTCGATGCCGCCTTCGATCTTCGAGGCGCGTTCGTCGAACACAGCTTGGAATTTCGGCAAGAAAAACTTGTAGAAAAAGGCCGCGACGATGGCAAGAATGATCAACGACCAGACGATATCGAACGTCTTGGGCAGAAACAGCAATATGCCGTTAGTGGCTGCAACCGAGTTCATATGCCCTCCTTTACAAAGCTGCTGATCTTCTCCAGTAATTGCCCTGCGGACGTCTGCGCGCTATCGATGCAGCTGCAGGCAGCCCCCGCTAACGCGATCACTGGAAGAGGAAACCAGCCACCAAGCCGAGCAGAGCAAGCACCTCGACGAAGGCGAGCCCTAGGAACATCAGGGTCTGCAGACGGCCGCCGAGTTCAGGCTGGCGCGCGGTGCCCTCGATGGTCTTGCCAATGAGGATGCCCAGGCCGATGCCGGGTCCGATGGTCGCAACGCCATAGCCGATTGCGTTGAGGTTGCCCGCGATAGCTGCGAGTGTGATGATGTCCATTGTTGTTTCCTTTCTAATGACAAGTCACAAAAATCTAACAATCTTCATCGGCTTATTCAGTCCGACTCAGGATAGCTCATGTTGATGTACGCCGTGGTCAGTATCGCGAAGATGAAAGCCTGCAAGGCAGCGACGAAGGCTTCGAACAACGTCATGGCGAAACCGGCGACAAAAGTCATCGCGCCCACCGGAATCCACAGCTTGTTCGCAGTATCGATCATGAACCATTGAGTGGCCGCTAGGCACAGGGCGACCATGATGTGGCCTGAAAGCATGTTCGCGAAGAGTCGAATGGTCAGCGAAACCGGGCGGATGATCAGCAGCTCAAGCAGCTGGATGGGAGTGAGCAGGATGTAGATGGGAATCGGCACGCCTTTAGGAAACAGCTCGTCCTTCAGGAAGCGCCCCAGCCCTTTCTCTCGGATGCCCGCGATCCAGTACTGGCACAGGCACCACAGGGCGAACACGAGCGGCATGGTGATCGTGGCGGTAGCCGCCATGTTCATGCCCGGGATGATGCCGCACAGGTTGAAGACCAGAATGGTGAGGAAAATAGTCGTGATCATGGGGATGTACCGCTGGCCGCGCAGCTTGCCCATGACTTGGTAGACGATGTTGTCGCGCACGAAATCAAGTAGCCATTCGATGGCGGCCTGCCAGCGACCGGGAATGAGCTTGACCCGCATGGCGGTGATGCCCAGCACGAGCAGCATGATCAGCGTGGCGACGATTCGTATCAGAATGATGCGGTTGATAGCGAATGGCGTGCCCTGGAACAGGATTTCAGGGGGCAGAAAGTCATCCACCGTCGGCAAATCGGGGCCGCTGTGGGCCGCGACCAACATATTCATGCCCGCTACTCCAACCATCTATGCGCCTCCTGGTTCGTATCAGCTGCAAGTCTAAGCCCTGCGGTGGAGATGAAGTTACATTTCCGTTACGTCCAGCGCACCACACCCGAGAGCATGCCAGGTCGGCGGGAAGCCCCGCTGGCATTGTCGCCCTGAGTGACCAAGCCATAAGTTCTACCACGTCTGGCTTCGAATTGCGCTGTCTTCTGCGCTGTCTTTGGATATTGTAGGTGTCGCCCGGCGTTTCCCGAGCGTCCGCCCGCCGATCTTCGAAATGTGCCACCCCTCGAATTCACACCTGGAATTCGAGGGATTCCGAACGATTCTGAAACGACGTACGGTCCACTAGCGCCTCCCTGCACCCCTTTTACCGTGAGCGCAAACATCGCGTGACCACAATGTGGTCGTTGCCCGATGCCTGCTGATTTCGGAACTTACCGAGCAGCCAGAATCACGCCGTATCCGTGTCCATCGAAAGGCTTGAAGCCGTCCGCGCGTGGGCTGCCGGGGTCGTGGCGGATCGAGCGGTCGGTGCCCAGTCGCCTGGCGGCGCGCAGCTCGGGGACCTCGTGCAGGTCGTATGGCGTGGTCTGGTAGACCCAGTTGAGCCAGTTGCGCCACAGCAGATTCGCATGTGCGCGCCACGAGAACAACGGCTCCTTGCCCGGGTCGTCGTCGGGGAAGTAGTTGCGTGGGAAGGGCACATTCGTCAGGCCCTTGGCCATATCGCGCTCGTATTCCTCGGCGATGGTCATCTTGCCATATTCCCAATGCCCCAGCGCGAATACCTCGGAGAAATCGCGCGTCGCAATAAGACCCGGGCCGGACTGAGGCCCCCAGGTCAGCACCTGCAAGTCGGGATCGGCCGCAACATCGGACTCATTGACCCCGGCTACGCGAGAATGCGGCTGCAGCGCGATCTCGTCGAAGCCATTAGTCAGGAAGCAGTACTCGTCCTGCAGGTACTGCGGGAAGATGCCGAAGATCTTCTCGTCCAGATCCACCTTGCGCACGCCATAGCGGTAATTGAGCGCGCCCATCGCGCCCCAGCACAGGTACATGGTCGAGAACACGTGGCGCGAAGCCCAATCGAGGATATCCTTGAACTCCTGCCAGTAATCCACCTGCTCGAAGTCGAGATGCTCCACCGGCGCGCCCGTGATGACCAGTCCGTCGTAGAAATTGTCGGCGAACGCATCGGGATTTTCATAGAACTTCACGAGATGGTCCGCACTGACATGCGTGCCTTCATGCGTCGAGGTTTTCATGAAGTCGATGTCCACCTGCAACGGGGATTTGGAGATCAGCCGCAGCAGCTGGGTTTCCGTCTCGACCTTCTTAGGCATGAGATTGAGGATCACCAATCGCAGGGGTCGCACGCGCTGGCGCTCGGCCTCGGGCTTCTCCAGCGCGAAGATGCGTTCGGAATCGAGGATGTCGCGTGCGGGCAGGCCGCTTGGGATTTTGATAGGCATATCACTATTATGGCGGTGCGATGGATAAGCGGCCGGCGAGCGGCCGAGTATGGCCTGACACGGCATAGGCAGGGGCGCCGTCCGAAGGTCGGCAATCCACGCCGCCGCGAAACCTGCTGTGGAACCGTCCGATACACCATCCGCAACGCCCGGTGGAATTCTTTTGCCCTGCTTCTTTTTTATATCCTTGGGATAGGCTCGGAATCGGCTCCGCATAAAGGCCTTATGCGTTTTTGAGCATCGTTCGCTGAGCGATGAAACTCGCGGCCGGTTTGACTTTTCCGCCTGCGCCCCTATTGTATATAGAGCTGCTTGAAGGCAGCCGACGCGGGGTGGAGCAGTTCGGTAGCTCGCTGGGCTCATAACCCAGAGGTCTCAGGTTCAAATCCTGACCCCGCTACCAACAACCCATTGGGTTCAAGGAATTAGGCCGGTTCAATTCGAAAGAATTGTCCGGCCTTTTCTATACCAGGAAGAGACTAGAAGTGCCCCTGCAATCTTCTCACTCACTGCTTTCGGCATATTCCCTCGCTGTCGCAAAAGGTGCGTAGATTGCACAGCATGAAAGCCGATGCACTCTATGATGCCGCGAAATCATGCGCCGAGGAACTGCCGGCAGCCGTGCTCACCCACCCTTTCGGACTGGATTGGGAGGTCTTCAAAGTTGAAGGCAAGGTGTTCATGCTGCTGACAGAGGCCACGAACGAACCAATCGCCATCATCAAGGCCACTCCCGAGGATGGCAGGGCGCTGCGTGAGCATTATGCCGACATCACGCCGGGGTACCACATGAATAAACGGCACTGGATCACCCTTCACGCGGGCACAACCCTGCAAGAGAGTCTCGTGCGGGAACTCATCACCGAATCGTATCTTCTCGTCGTGGAGAAAATGGCGAAAGCCAAGCGCCCCGTGAATCCGGTTTCCTTTGGGCGCAGTCCCCGATAACAGCCGCGCAAATTCTGCGGTAAAGCTTAAGAATCGAGAATCAGAGTTGGGGTTCAAGACTCAAGGCTTAAGAATCCGGGATCAGAGTTAGGACTCAAGACTCTAGCATCAAGCATCAAGACTCAAGACTCAAGGCCAAAGGCTCACGGCTCTTCCCCCGCATAAGCGAGCAGCACATTAGCCCCGCGCACCGTCACAGCATAATTGTGGGGATGGCAGGGCTTTTCGGTGCCGACACTTGCCCCGCGCACCGTCACAGCAAGTCCCCCGCCCTGCCCACTCCTACTCCCACCTCCTCCAACACAAAATGCCCGGAGCAGCGCACCGAGCTCTCCCTTCACGACTTCAGGAAACTCGGCACCGCTCCGGGCATTCACACTTGCTTGTCAGCGCCATACGATTTCATCGCGGAATATCCGCTTTCACCGCGCTCACCGTCCGCCGCCGACACAGCACCACACACCACACATCACGCGTCACAGCACCGCACACCGCACTTAGGATCAGTGGATCACAGGAAGTGGCTGCGCAGGTAGTCGCCGTCGAAGGGCATCAGATACGAAGGCGCCACATCGAAGACCGTGCGGCAACCCTTCTGGCCCTCGGCCGACAGACGAGCGACGGCCCGCGCATAAGCGAGCAGAACGCTGGACGTGAAGTCGGGGTTGGAATCCAGCTTGAGCGAATACTCAATCACGCTGGTCTTGCCGGAGGCCATAGCGCCGGAGCGCAGCACGAAACCACCGTGAGGAAGCTCGGAATGATCGCGATCCATCTCCTCCTGCGAAATGAAGTGAACCGTGGTGTCGTATTCATCGAAATAGTTCGGCATCTCCACGATTTCCTTGACGATGGCGTCGCGATCCGCATCTTCCTTGGCGACCACGTATACCTCGCGAGTGTGCTTCTGACGTGTGGTGAGCTCAGGATTCTTGCCTGCACGCACCTCTTCGAGCGCCGCCTCCACAGGAACCGTGTACTGACGCGCGTCGGCCACGCCGGCGATGCGCCGCACGGCATCGGAATGACCCTGGCTCACGCCGCGGCCCCAGAAGGTGTAGTCCTTTCCTTCGGGAATGAAGGCATTGCCGAAGAGACGGTTCAGTGAGAAGAGACCCGGATCCCAACCAGCAGAGATGAGCGCCACCGTATTGGCCTCGCCGGCTGCTTTGTCGACCGCAGCAAAATGCGCGGGGATGTTGGCGTGGGTGTCGAAGCTGTCGATCACGTTGTAGCGGGCCGCGTACTTCGGTGTCATCGCGGGCAAATCGGTGGCCGAGCCGCCGCAGATGACGAGAACGTCAATATCGAGCTTGTCGCCGGAGAGAAGATCGTCGGCACTGCGAACCGGAACACCCTCCGTTGCGATGGTGAGGGTCGCCGGGTCACGCCGCGTAAAGACGCCGACGAGTTCCATGTCCTTGTTCTGTGCAATGGCGTATTCGGCTCCGCGTCCGAGATTGCCGTACCCAAGAATTCCAATTTTGATGGTCATTCGTGTTCCTTCGTTTCAATTTCCTCAGTACCCACCGCGCGTGCCATGAGCACAGGCAAGGCGTGGCGAAACCGCCACGGAGCCTACGATTCCTACAAAGTATAAAGTCACCCAATCGCACGTGTGGCAATGAGCATATTTCTCATTTTTGTCGAGTATTATGCACGGTGCCGAGAAGCTCCGACGAACCGGTGCGATGACGCGGCTGCTCGTCGTTCATCACAGCGAAATTGAGGCCGATTAACAAGCCCCCACCCACGAAATTACCGACGATGGTGATCGCAACGCTGCCCACTGCCAGCAACGGATCGACGGCACCGTGAAGTCCTGTGATGGGGAACAGCACCGAATTGGCGATGGAATGCTCAAGCCCGAGGAAAGCGAAGACGAAAACCGCCACCACCATGATGACGCATTTGGTGAAATCGTTGGTGAGCTTGCCGTTGTACACCATCAGCATGGCGATGTTAATGCAGAAATTACACAGAATCGCACGAACGAAAAGATCTGTGATGCCGCCGATTCCTTGCGTCAAGTAGCCGGTTTTGGCGGATGCCGCGGCGACCATCTGCGCGAGAATATCCCCATCCACCACACTTGAGACCCGCAGCAACAGTGCGATAACGAGACCGCCCAAAAGATTGCCGACCAAACACAACCCCAGAATCTTCAAAGACCGCACCCATGTGATGCGTTTGTGATAAGCGCCGATGGAGACGATCATCATATTCGAGGTCAGCAGTTCGGAATTCGTGTAATAGATGAGCACAAGCGCCCATCCAAAGGTCAACGCCGCCAGCACTTTCCCCACCAGTGCGAAACCCGCTCCGGCATCAAACGCCGAGAAACGCGCGATGATCGCGAAATACGTGGTGAAGAAAATGCCGACAAAGAAGCCCGCCATCACCGCACGCTGCAGATACTTCCCCACAAGCCTGCCGGTCATCTCCTGCTTGCTTTCCAGCACCTCTAATACTGTGCTGATGAACCGCCGCCCAGGGAAGAGCGGATGAAGCTTCGGGGCAGCGGGGGCGGGAGCACCCAAGAACTCAGGGGTGTCGTCCTGAGATTCGGCGATACCTTCGAAATCAGCGTTGTTATCGAGGGACTCCGCGGTTGCTTCCACAATGGTGCGCTTGGTCATGCTTCAAGCCTCGCATTTCCGGCTGGATTCCGCCAGTCGCCGCCGCCAACCGCGACTATGAATTTGCTCACCTTCACGGCACGCCTCGTGGTTAACTAGCGGAGGATGGTCAAGACAGGCGGCGGAAAGAGGATCATATGTCGCAAGAATTCATGCAGCGGATTCGCTCGTATTCCGCCGAGCGAAAACTCGCTTTCCTCAGTGCGGCGTTCTCCACGCTCGCCGCAGGACTGAGCATGATTGCCGGCGTGGTCATCCTCATCACGCATTACGCGACCCATTCCCCAGTGATGTACGACACCTCTGCTCGTCATAGCTATTTCGCGCTGGCCGGAAGCGTCCCCGGACTCATCGTCGTTATCGGCCTTCTCACGGCAAGCTTCGTGCTGCTGAGCATCGGAGCCATCCGCGTGCTGAGGGAGACCGTGCGCAAACTCGCCATCGCCGCCGTGGTCTGCGTGCTGGCGATTCCCACCGTGCTCCTCGCGTTGTTCTTCGTGGCTTCGCGGCAGGGATTGGGAGGCCCCTCCACCGTCGCGTTGTTCTTCCTTATGTATTTCAGCGTTCCTTTCGTGGCGCTGTGCCTTATTTTCCTCGCCATCCAGATCGTGCGCGCACAGGTGAGCTTTGATCAGAAGGGCTATCTCCTTGGAATCTCACTGATCGCTGCCAGTCTCATCGTGATCTATG
>NZ_JALCCV010000026.1 GCF_022640935.1 Bifidobacterium sp. | reverse complement strand
GGGCGTCGAGGTCATTCTGCAGACCGGCTTTTTTCAGATAATCGGCGACTACCTGCGAGCCCGGCGCCAGCGAGGTCTTGACCCACGGCTTGGGAGTCAAGCCCTTGGCATGCGCGTTGCGCGCCAGAAGACCGGCGGAAATCATCACCGAAGGGTTCGAGGTGTTCGTGCAGCTGGTGATCGAAGCGATGGCCACGTCGCCGTTGGCCACATCGAAGTCGCCGCGGAAATCCGTGCTGACCGAAATCGCCTCCTGCGCGGTTTTGCTGGTTTCATAATCCGGCAGCGTCGCGGCGAAAGAGTCCTTGGCTTCGGACAGCCGGATGCGGTCCTGCGGGCGCTTCGGACCGGCGATCGACGGCACGACAGTGCCCAGATCGAGCGTGAGGTACTCCGAGTATTTCGGCTCCACATACCCTTCGGCCTTGGTGTCGCCCCAGAGCTTATTGGCCTTGGCATAGGCCTCCACAAGCGCGACCTGATCCTCGCTGCGCCCGGTCAGACGCAGATAGTCAAGCGTCACGTCGTCAATCGGGAAGATGCCGCAGGTCGAGCCGAATTCAGGGCTCATGTTGCCGATGGTGGCGCGGTTGGCCAGCGGCACCGAGGCCACGCCATCGCCGTAGAATTCCACGAATTTGCCGACCACGCCGTGCTGGCGCAGCATGTCGGTGATGGTGAGTACGACATCGGTGGCGGTGACGCCCTCGGGGATCGAGCCGGTCAGCTTGAATCCGACGACGCGCGGCACAAGCATCGAAATCGGCTGGCCGAGCATGGCCGCCTCGGCTTCGATGCCGCCGACGCCCCAGCCCAGCACGCCCAGGCCGTTGACCATGGTGGTATGGGAATCAGTGCCCACGCAGGAATCAAGGTAGGCCAGCTGCCGCCCGCGCTCCCCCGGCTTGCTCATGATGACCTTGGCCAGGTACTCGATGTTGACTTGGTGGATGATGCCGGTCCCCGGCGGCACGACGCGGAAGTTGTCCAGCGCCTGTTGGCCCCAACGCAGGAATTGGTAACGCTCGCCGTTGCGTTGGTATTCGATGTCCATGTTGCGCTCGACCGCGTCCGAGACGCCATAGGCGTCGATCTGCACCGAATGGTCGATCACCATATCGGCCGGCACCTGCGGATTGATCACCTCGGGATCGCCGCCCAGCTCGCTGACTGCGTCGCGCATCGTCGCCAGATCGACAATGCAGGGCACGCCGGTGAAGTCCTGCATCACCACGCGCGAGGGCGTGAACTGGATCTCATGACTCGGCTGCGCGTCCGGATCCCAGTCGAGCAGCGCCTTCACATGCCCGTCAGTGATGTTCGCGCCGTCGATGTTGCGTATAAGGTTCTCGACCAGCACTTTCAGCGAATACGGCAGATGGTCCACGCCGGGCAGATCGTCGATGCGGTAGTAGTCGAATTCCGTGCCGTTCACGCTGAGCGTGGACAGTTGCTCGTCTCGTACAGACATGGTTCCTCCGAACGTTGGGGCGCTAATCGTCCCGTTTCCTGGCAAGTGCTGCGCGCTTCCGCGACCTTGGCTATGCAACGAGCCTTGCAGCTGCAGGCGCACAGGCACACGCCGATAGACGAAGGCTGCGGGTGGTCCTCAGTTCCATACTATAGGGAAGACTCCGTATAGATCCCTCAGCCCCGGGCATTGCGCCTGTCGTGCGGCAATCGTACTCCGGGCATATTTCGCCGCACGATTCGAGCCACGAATTGACATATCGCCAAGATCACCAGCGCGCAGGCGAGCGCGATCACCGTGGCTGCGAGGGAGTCGCCGGACGGCAGTTGCAACGCGAAAAAACCTGCAACAAACGGTATGAACGCCCCGACCACGCCTGCCAATGCGAACAGCGCGACAAGCACGCCACGCCAGGACAGCAGCGGACGTGCGACCTGACCCAGCACCACAATGCCCAGAGCGAACACGATGATGGCATTGACGGTGAACAGTGAGCGCTGATTGGCCGCCGACTGCATATCCCATTGCATGATCCTGGGAAGGAACCACGAATTGATCAGCACGCTCAGCCCGATCGCGATGCCCCGGGGCAGCGAGAACTCGATTACGCGCCGCAAAAATCCAGGGACGTATCGGCGCGTATTCGGCGCCAGCGCGAGAATGAAAGCCGGCATGCCGATGGTCAGCGCACCGATATAGGTGATATGCCGTGGCAGATATGGGAAAAGCATCCCGGTGAACACGACGCCCAGGGAAATGGCCACCGAATACGCCGTTTTGACGAGGAACAGCGAGGCGACGCGCTCCATATTGGCCATGACCTGGCGGCCGCGCGCCACGACGTCTGGCAGGTGAGAGAACTTCGAATCGACCAGCACCACCTGTGCCACTGCCTTGGTTGCCGGCGCGGCGTTTCCCATGGCGATGCCCAGATCCGCCTCCTTGATCGCCAACGTGTCGTTCACGCCGTCGCCGGTCATCGCGACCACATGCCCACCACGATGCAAGGCCTGGACGATGGCCTTCTTCTGCTCGGGCATCACGCGGCCAAGCACATCGACCTTATCGATCACCTGTGCGAGCTCATCGATATCTTTCGGCAGCTTACGCGCATCCATGGTGCGCACAGGCCGGTCACCGCACAGCCGCACCTGCCTGGCAATGGAGCCGACGGTGGCCGGATTGTCGCCGGAGATCACGCGGCAGCGCACGCCCTGCTTACGGAACCACAGCAGGGTGCCATTGGCATCGTCACGCACTCGTTCGGCGCAGAGCACTAATGCGACAGGCCGCGCGGCTGGGTCCAGCCGCGGTTTGGATGCGAAGTCGGCGGCAATGTCGCCTGTGCCGCGGGCGATGAGCAGCACTCGGTTGCCCTGGTTCGCATACTCGGCAATCTCAGCAGAGAGGGTGTCGGAAGCGGATGTCTGAGCATTGTCTCCAGCCTGTTCAAAGGCCGAAAGCAGCACTTCGGGGGCGCCGAAGTACCATGTGCCCTCGCCCTGGCGCGCGATGGCGCTCCATTTTCTCGCCGACGAAAACGACACGCGCTCATCGACGCGACCCGGCTTGCAGCCCCAGCCAGCCAGTGCATCAAGTACCGCTTGGCCTGTGGCGTTGGGATTCTCCTCGTGCGCCAGATCGAACAAGGCTTGCGTCACCTCGCGAGGCACATGGTCCTTGCCGTCAGCAGCATCGCCGGTGCCCGCAACGGCAGTCTCGGCACGATTCGCATCCACAGGCAGCAGCGCCTTGAACCCGATGCCGCCGTCGGTGATCGTACCGGTTTTGTCGAGATTGAGGCAGTCGACACGGGCCAAAGTCTCCACGGCCTCAAGCTCCTGCACCAGCGTGTTCTTGCGTGCGAGCCGCATCGCGGCGATGGCGAAGTTCAGCGAGGTGAGCAGCACCAAGCCTTCCGGGATCATGCCGACCACGCCGGCCACAGCGGAGACCACGGCCTGGCGCCACTCGCCGCCGGCCAGCGCCTCAGACCAGCCGCCCACGGCGCGCACCTGCGACCAGATCAGCAGCGCGCACAAGGGCACCACCAGGAACGTGAGCACCTTGAGAATCGTGTTGATGCCGCGGTTAAGATCGGACACGGTCTTGGTGTAGACCTTCGCCTGAGCGGTCAGTTTCGCAGCATATCCGTGCTTGCCTACGGCGTTGACTTTGGCCAAGGCCAGTCCTGAGACCGCGTTCGAACCGGAATAGATATTCTCGCCGGGCCGCTTGCGCACGGTGATCGACTCCCCTGTGAGCATCGATTCGTCGAGTTCGAGCCCCCAGCTGTGCAGTAGCTCCGCATCGGCCGGCACTTGCTCGCCGGAACGTATCCACAGCAGATCATCAAGCACAATGTCATCATGGCTGATGGCGATATTGCGCCCATCCCGCCTCACGAGCGGATGCGCGGCAACCAAGATCGAGAGCCGATCCAGCGTGCGCTTCGCCTGCAGCTCGGTGATGATGCCAATGCCGGTGTTGACGATGATAACCAGCCCGAACACCGCATCACGCCACGAGCCGGTGGCCAACACCATGAGCATTGCGACGAGGATAATGCCGTTGAACAGCGTGAACACGTTGGCGCGGATGATCTGCGCCAACGAACGCGAAGCCGGGTTGTCGACCAGATTCGTCTGTCCGCGGTCCATGCGCGCCTGGACTTCCTGCGCGCCCAATCCGCGTTCTTCGACCTGGGGCATCGCCTGCACGCCTTGCTGCGCATTCGTTTCAGGCCGACTGGCCGCCATGCCGGATGTCTGCGGCGTCTGGGCTGGCTGCGTCTTCGGTTTCTCCAGCATCGGCCTCTCCTATTGCTCGTTCGTCGTCACGGTCAGCGACCGAACGTGCGGATTGTCATTGATCACTGCCATCAAGGCCCCAGGCAGCGGCACGGCCGAAGAATCAGCATCGTCGAGCGTCATGCTCATGGCGTACAGCGTGGCATCGTCGGGCGGCCGTTTCGCATCGATAAGCACTACCGGGATGCCCGAACTCCGGACGAAGCCGAGCGCCCTGCTCCAACTGGAAATCTGTGCAGGCCGAACGTCTAGCCCGCAGATCAGGATCACGCTGATCGGGCTGAGCGCCAGGTCCTTGACACCTTCCTGCGCTGCGCGCACCGGATCCTTGACCTGTTGCGTGGAAACGTAGGAGGCTTTCAGATCGCTCCTGGCCAGCGCGTTGAGCACGCGTTTGTCACGGTTGGTATCAGCCGAGCCGATCAAGCCGATAGTCACATCGCTGTTGTCGATGCTGTCATGCGCGATCGCAGTCGTTCGTTGGCGAGCGGTATCGCCCACAGCCTCGCCATGCGGCGCGCACGACCCCAGCAGCATAACAGCCGCCAACACCAGCGAAAACGCGCCGATGATTGCGCTCGTGCGCGCCTTGGGCCATTGCCGGACCGGACCGCGCGCCGCGCCCCATCCTGCCTGGGGTTTTCTGCTCGGTGTCGCTGCAGCTTCGTTTCTGCGAATCAATCGGATCATGCGCGGTTTTCCCGGGTGAACAGCGCGACGGTCTCTACATGGTGGGTCATCGGGTAAATGTCGAAGGCATGGATATCGGCGAGCGCATACCCCAGACCGGTCAGCGTGGCGGTGTCGCGCGCCAGCGAGGTCGGATCGCAGGCTATGTAGATGATCGCCGCTGGATTGGCCGCAGCGATGCGGCTGCAGACTTCCTTTCGTGCGCCTGCCCGGGGCGGGTCGAGCACGACGATATCGGGATGCGCCAGTTTACGCGGCGTATGCTTCAGGACCTTCGCCACATCGCCGATTTGCACGTCGCAACGATCCTGTTCCAAACCGATGTCGGCGAGGTTCCTGCGCGCGTTCCTGACAGCAGCCGCCGAGCCTTCGACGCTGAGCGTCCTGGCGTCCGGAATGCAGCTCGCCAGCGGCAGGGTGAACAACCCGGATCCGGAGAACAGATCCCAGACCACAGGTGCCTCCGTGCCGGCCATGACCTGACTGGCCAGCGAAAGCACGTGTTCGGGCAGCACCAGCGGAGCCCGACGATGCACCTGCCAGAACCCCCCGGCGTCGACACGATAGAAGAACCGCCTGCCGCCGACGATCGTGGTTTCGCGCAATTCATCGGATCCGGCGACGGTCGTGCCTTCTATCTGGATGGCGTAGTTGCTGCCGACGGCCTCGAGCAACGCGTCGCCGCCCGCTGCATCAAGCTGGCCGCTATCCGGCTGCAAGGCTTCCGGCTGCGATATGCGCGGCTCGGGCACGGCGACGCGGATGCGCGCGCCCGGTTCCAGCCTGCCGTCCCAGAGCCCTTGCCGCCCCATCACGGCCAGCGCGGCGCTCGATGCCAATGGCATCGTGTCGATTGGGACGCGCACATGCGTGCCGCGTCTGCGCATCGACGGCCTGCCCTCGTCGTCGGCAACCATCTCGACCCGGGTGCGCCAATGCAGGCCCTGTGCCGCCTCGTCCCCTGCGATTCGCTCGACCGGGACGTCGTCGATCGCCACATGCCCCATACGGCGCATTTGCTCGGTGATGGTGGCGGATTTCCACGCCAGCTGCCCTGGCAGCGAGACGTGAACGAGATCGGCGCCACCGACTCCGCCGCCAGCGGCCAGTGGCCCCGCCAACGGCCACGGCGGCGATACGCGCAACGAGCTGGGCTCGAGCACGTCGACTACTTCGCCGGTCCAGAAGCGATCCTTACGCTCGTGCGGCTCGTCAAGTTCGATATGCACCAGTTCGCCGGGCAAAGCGAAACGCACGAACACCACGCGGCCGTCGATATGCGCCACGCAGCGTCCTTGGTCGGCGAAACGTTCGATGCGTGCCTCGGTCTGCATTGCTGCGATCTCCTTTATTTGTGGAACATGTATTGCTACGGCGTGTCACGGGCGGGTACAGGGTGCATGCGGGGACGCCTCGGCATCAGCCGCGAGTGTATGGATCGGCTTCAACTGCGCAGTTTCATCGGCTGCACGCCCCTGCTGCCTTCGACAATATGCGATCGCCTGCGATTACGCCGCAGGCAAGCAGCTGGGTCCGAAAAGGATCTTGATCTCGGCGAACAACGATGTGTCGCGTTTGACCCGGAACCGGTCGCCGAATGTCAGCACGCGGGCGTTGCCATGGTCGTCAAGCACCGCGAGTTTGACCTCGCAGTACCCCGGATGGTCGTGCAGCACTTGGCCGAGCTGGCCCATGCGGCTGCGGTCCAGCGCCACAGTCGGCAAAGTGATCATCAACGGTCGTTCGTCAGCTGCTTCCAATGTCGGCACCTGCAATTCCGTGGCACGGATGCTGGGCGTGGATTCGTCACGGACTTCGACCTGGCCGCGTATCTGCACGATCTCGTCGACGGCCAGATCCTGCGAAGCCGCTTCATAGACCTTGCCGAAGAACATACATTGGATCGAGCTCTCCATGTCTTCGATGGTGACGATGGCCCACGGGTTGCCTTTGCGCGAGACGCGCCGATCGACGCTGGTGATCAGCCCGGCGAGCGTGACCTGCTGGCGCTCGTCCATCGTGGCCGCGCGGTCGATCAAATGCGCGATCGACATCTCACGCAGGCCGCCCAGCACCGCCGTCATACCGCTCAACGGATGATCGGAGACATACAGGCCCAGCATCTCGCGCTCGAAGTTCAGCTTGGTCTTCTTGTCCCACTCCTCGATGTCAGGCACGACTATCGACGCGTCGCCCATTGCTTCGGCATCTGCGTCGCCATCCATGTCGGCGAACAGGTCGAACTGGCCTTCGGCCTGCTTGCGCTTGAGGCTGACCACCGAATCGATTGCCGCCGCGTGGATCTGGAACAGCGCCCGGCGGTTGGGATCGATGGAATCGAATGCTCCCGCCTTGATCAACGATTCCACCAAACGACGATTCAGCGCCGTCAGCGGCACACGCCGGATGAAATCCATGAAGTTGACATAGCGGCCGCGCTCGGTCGTGCGCTCGGCGATGATATCGTCCACTGCCCTGTCGCCGACGTTGCGAATCGCGCCTAAGCCGAAACGCACGACGTCGCCTACTGCCGAGTATTCCAGGATCGACTCGTTGACATCCGGCGGCAGCACCTGGATGCCCATGCGGCGCGCCTCGCCCAAGTAGAGCGCCGTCTTGTCCTTGTTCGTGCGCTCGTTCTGCAGCAGCGCGGCCATGAATTCGACCGGGTAATGCGTTTTGAGATAGGCGGTCCAGTACGAGATCAACCCGTACGCGGCGGAATGCGCCTTGTTGAACGCGTATCCGGAGAAGGGCACGAGAATATCCCACACCGCCTGCGCCGCCTCTTCCGAGTAGCCGTGCTCCTTCATGCCCTCGAAGAACGGTCCTTGCTCCTTGGCCAGCACCTCGGGCTTCTTCTTGCCCATGGCGCGGCGCAGCACATCGGCTCGGCCCAGCGAGTAGCCGGCCAGGATACGCGCCGCCGACTGCACCTGCTCCTGGTAGACGATCAGGCCATAGGTCTCGTCGAGCACCGCTGCCAACGGCTTCTCCACCTCGGGATGGATCGGGATGATGCGCTGCAAACCGTTCTTGCGCTTGGCGTAATTGGTATGCGAATCCATATCCATCGGGCCTGGCCGATACAGCGCGATAAGCGCCGAAATATCGTTGAAGTTATCGGGTTTGAGCTGGCGCAGCAGCGAGCGCATGCCATCGGAATCAAGCTGGAAGACGCCCAGGGTATCGCCACGGGAGAGTAGCTGGTAGGTCTCTTTATCGTCCAGCGGGATCTTGGTGTAGTCGATGCCATCCTTGCCATTGCGCTCGATGTTGAGCAGCGTGTCGCGGATGACCGTAAGATTGGAGAGCCCGAGAAAATCCATCTTGACCAAGCCGAGCGTCTCGCAGGTATGGTATTCGAAGGTCGTGGTGACCGTGCCGTCGGTGCGTTCCAGTAGCGGCGAGGTGTCGGTGATGGGCTGCGAACCCATGATCGTGGCGCAGGCATGCACGCCGGTCTGCCGGATTAGGCCTTCGATGCCCTTGGCCTGCTCGGTGATGCGTTTCGTGTCCGGATCGGATTCGTAGAGCTCCCTGAATTCGCGGGCCTCCGCATAACGTTTCGACGTGGGGTCGAAGATGTCCTTCAGGCTCGCGTCCTTACCGTTTTTGCTCGGCGGCAGCGCCTTGGTGATGTGCTCGCCGACGGAGAACTCGTAGCCCATGATGCGGGCCGAATCCTTGAGCGCCTGCTTGGTTTTGATCGTACCGTAGATCACGCACTGGGCAACCTTGTCGCGGCCGTATTTTTCGCCGACATAGTCGAGCACCTTCATGCGGCCTTCAGGATCGAAGTCCACGTCGATATCCGGAAGCGAGACGCGCTCAGGGTTGAGGAAGCGCTCGAAGATCAGGCCGTGCTTGAGCGGGTCGAGTTCGGTGATGCCCATCGCATAGGAGACCATCGAGCCTGCCGCAGAGCCGCGGCCCGGGCCGACCATCACACCGTGCGTCTTGGCCCAATTGATATAGTCGGCGACAACGAGGAAGTATCCACAGAACTGCATCTGGCAGATGATGCCGCACTCGTAGTCGGCCTGTTTGAGTACATAGTCGGGCACATTGCCGTCGTAGCGCCGGTCCAAGCCCTCCTGCACGTCCCTGAGGAACAGGGAAGTCTCGTCCCAGCCTTCCGGGCAGTCGAATTCGGGCATGAACGCACCGTCCTCGCCGTCGTCGAACATCACATTGCAGCGCTCGGCGATCTCCAATGTGTTGTCGCAGGCCTCAGGCAGGTCGTGGAAGAGCTCGCGCATCTCCTCGGCGGATTTGATGTAATAGCCGGAGCCGTCGAATTTGAAACGGTTCGGGTCATCCAGGCGCGAACCGGAGTTGATGCACAGCATGGCGTCCTGCGCGCTGCGATCCTCTTCGTGCACATAATGCGAGTCGTTGGTGGCCAGCAGCGGGGCGTCAAGCTGTTTGGCGATTTTCAGCAGATCGTTGGCTACGCGCCTCTCGATGCTCAGGCCGTGATCCATGAGTTCGATGTAGAAATTGTCCTTGCCATAGATGTCCTGCAGCTGGCCTGCGGCACGTAGCGCATCGTCGAATTGTCCCAGGCGCAGACGGGTCTGCACGATGCCGGAAGGGCAGCCCGAAGAAGCGATGACGCCTTTGGAATATTGCGAGAGCACCTCGTAATCCATACGCGGATAACGCATGACGCGACCTTCGAGGTTGGCGACCGAGGACGCCTTCATCAGGTTGACCAAGCCCTCGTCGTTTTGCGCCCACATGGTCATATGCGTGATCAGGCCGCCGCCGGAGACGTCATCGGAGCGCTGGGATTCATTGCCCCAGTGCACGCGCGTCTTGTCCTGCCGCGCGGTCTCCGGGGTCACATAGGCTTCGATGCCGATGATCGGCTTGATGCCTGCCTTGACCGCCGTGCTCCACATTTCGTAAGCGCCATGCATATTGCCGTGGTCGGTGATGCCCACCGCCGGCATGCCCAACTCCTTGGCGCGGGCCACCAGATCAGGAATTTTCGATGCGCCATCAAGCAGCGAGTAATGCGTGTGATTGTGCAGCTGCACGAAGTTTCCGGAATTGGCCATGATTCCACGATAGCGGCGGAATATGACTTCGAGGCGGGTGCATGTCTCCGCGGCTCGGCACTGATTCATGGCCAAGTCCGTGGGCCCAGCCGTACAGCACGCTGACCGTAGCTCAGCCGTCGGCCTCCCTCTTCGCGGCCTTGGCGGACGCTCGGTCTCTCCTACGCACGGCGAGCGCTGTGCGCTTTACGGCTCGACATGCACGAAATGTGGATAACCCGAAGCCTTCGACCACATTGGCCGATTCGGCTTGCGCGGGCTTGCGCCGAATCGTGAGACTGATATCAGACCAGCGAAATAAGGTCGCGCGGCACCGTTTTTGACATTCCAGGTGCTGCGCACGATCCAATATGAAGGAGCAGCCATGAAATCCGACGACGATCGACATGTCTCCATGCCGTCAAAGCCGCAGCCAGAACCATGCCCGAAGACACAAGACCGGCCATGCGGACAGCGTCACCAACGCCACGCGGCAACGGCTATCGTTGCGCTGGCGTTGGGAATCGCCGCATTCCTGCTTGCGTCCACGGGCTTTGGCGGCTTTGCCTATCTGCGCCGAGGCAGATACAACCCTGCCGATGCAATCGTGCTGCTGGGGGTTTCCCTCTCCATTCCGCTGTCCATCGTCTGCTCGGTCGGGGCGCTCGTGCTTGCCGCGATCACCAGGCTGCGACGGCCCTCCAATCGTGAGCAACTGGAGGCCATGGAACGAGACCGGAGCATGACAGGAACCGCCATGTTTCTGAGCCTGCCTCCCCTGCTCGTCTGCATCACCCTCATCATCGGCCCTCCTTAGCATGGATGCGCGAGCGCCGCGCCGCCGGTCTCGTCACGCAAGTTACGGTTGCGCGTCGGGCGGATCGGAGGCGATATGCCCGGCCTTGAGCACATCAAGCGCATGCTGCAGATCAGACGGATAGCGGGAATCGACCGTGGTCCAGACCTTGGTGCGCGGATGACGAAATTCGAGACGCATCGCATGCAGCCACTGCCGGTTCAGCCCCAGTTCGGCGGTGAACTTCGGATTGGAGCCGTACATCGAATCGCCTGCCAACGGATGCCCTATCGAAGAGAAATGAACACGAATCTGATGGGTTCGGCCGGTCTCAAGATTCACCGAAACAAGCGTGGCTTTGCCGAAGCGTTCAAGCACATCCCAGTGTGTGACGGCCGACTTGCCCCCCGGCGTGATGGTGAAACGGAAATCGCTGACCTTTGCCCTGCCGATCGGCGCCTCGATCGTGGCTCTGTCTTGGCTCAGGTTGCCTTGCGCCAACGCGTGGTAGATCTTCACCACCTCGTGGTGCGAGAATTGCCGGCGCATCTCCCTGTAGGCCAGTTCGGACTTGCATACGAGCATAAGGCCGCTGGTGCCCACATCGAGCCGGCTGACGATACCCTGCCGTCCCGGGGCCCCATAGGAGGTGATGTGCACGCCGCGATGGATGAGGCTTCCCAGCACGGTAGGCCCGGTCCAGCCAGCGGAAGCATGTGCGGCAACGCCCACGGGCTTGTCGACGATGACCACATCGTCATCCTCGTAGGCGACAGCCATGTCTTCGGCGATGGGCTCGACTCCTCGATGTTCCTGCTCGAGGTCGAATTCGACCACGTCACCGGCAAGCAGCGAAGTGGATTTGTGCATCGATCTGCCAAGAACGCGCACCTGTCCGCTGTCGATGAGTTCGGAAGCCTTCGCGCGTGAGACCCCGAGCATTTTCGCCGCAGCGATATCGAACCGTCTGCCGATAAGCGCATCGGGGGCGGGGATCACCGGGCTGCTCATTGCGGTTCAGGCCCCATGTGCTTCTCTTCGGATTGCGTTCCAACGCTGCCGCGCTTATTTTCCAAGCTTTTCAAGTGCCGTTCGCGATCTCGCGCGCTGAATGGCTCGCCCATCAGGATCAGCGCGACAATGCCCGCGCCAGCGAACATCAACAGGATATCGGCGACATTGCCTATCGACCATCCGTAATCGAGAAAATCCACGACCTTGCCATTCAGAAAGCCGTCGGCGTAGGCCACCCGATCGATAAGGTTGCCGGCAGCGCCGGCAAAAGCTATGGAGAACGCCACGGTCCACCACATGGAGACAGTAGTGAGAGCCAGCGCCACCAAGAGCACGCAGGCCGCTGTCGCAAGCAGTGAGATCAGCCAGGTCATGGATGCGCCAAGACCGAGGGACGCCCCCGGATTATGAATAAGTCTCAGCGACAAGAGCCGCGGTACGACCGGCACGCTATGACCGTCGGCGAGCGCCCGACTCGCCCAGGCCTTGGTGATCTGATCACATGCCAGCGCAACAGCCGCGACACATGCAAAGACGGCTACGCGTGCGCGCAGCCGTCCATGTTGCCTATTGTTCATACTCGACGAAACCTCGACTCAGTCTTTCGGCTGGTCGATCTGGCTGTAGCTGTTCGTATCCGACACCTGAGACACCAGCTGGCCGAGGAAGTCGGTGAGGCGGGTGCGGTACTCGTTCTCGAATTGCTTCAGCCCTTGGATGTTCCCCTCAATGACCTTGGACTGCGATTCGAGGTTATCGCGCACCTGCTGTGCGTAGGCCTCGGCGGCCGTGCGGGTCTTCGTGTCGTATTCGGCGGCGCGGCGCTGCACTTCGGTCTCGTAGCCGTCGGCCTCGGTGTGCTTGTCCTTGACATACGCATCGGCATCGGCACGAGTCTTCGTCGAATACTCGTCGGCAGCGGTATGGGTCTGTTCGGCGTAGGCATCGGCGTCGGCACGAGTCTTGTTCGAGTAGGCTTCGGCGTCGCCGCGTGTCTTTTTGCTGAAGTCGTCGGCTTCGTTGCGGGTGCGTGTGGAATAGTCGTTGGCCTGCGACACCAGCTCCTCGTACTTGGCGTGGCTGGCATCGGTGATCTCACGTGCCTGGGCCTTGCCCTTGTCGACGTACTGGTCATGCAGCTGCATGGCGAGCGTAAGCATTGCGGTGGCGCGCTCCGGCTCGCTCTCGGCGCCAGAAGCAGCCCCTGCGATCTTCTGCAGGCTGCCGGTTTCTGTGCTCGGTTCGATCTTGGCGACCTGGGTACGCAGCTGTTCTTCACGCTGCTTGGACTCCTCAAGCTGACGGGCGACATCCTGCAGCTGGGCGGATTGCTGGCGCAGCTGAGGAAGCTCCTGCTCGTAGCCGGAGACTTTGTTCTGCATAGCGGCAAGCTGCCCCTGGTAGGAGGAGATCTCACGGCCCATCGAATCGATGTTGGCACGCAAATCGTCACGCTCATGCTGCACCGCAGTCAGCTGCTCACCAAGCTGTTCGTTGCCGGAAGCCTGAGCAGCCTGAGCAGTGAGCTGGTCGATCTGCGCAGTGAGCCGATCGACTTGACCTTTGAGCTGCTCATTCTGCGTGGAGAGTGCGCGGTTGCTTTCCTCGGCCTCGCTCAGCTTGGAAGCATCGACCTGTTCTGAGGAGGAACCTTGATTCTGCGCAGCCTCGCGCAGATTCTCATTCTCCCCTTGCAGCGACTGCACCTGCGCTGTCAGATCGGAAATCTTGGCGTTGAGGCTGGAGACATCCGGCCCCAACGACTGGGTGGCCTGGCCGCCTCCCTGCACCGCCTGCTTCCCCAGTGCCTCGACGGTTTCGGTCACCTGATCGAGAAAGTCGTCAACCTCGTCGACGTCGTATCCTTCTTTGAATCGGACCGTCTGGAAGGTATGTTCCCGTATGTCCTTAGGCGTCAACAGAGCCATAAATCCTACACCTCGCTTTGGGCATAATGCCTCAATGTGTTTCCATCCACATCGATGCTATCACGTAACGCAAGGATTTATATAGTTCTCGGCCTTGTCATATCAGTATTTGCAGCACAATCAATGCGAAATACAGCACGATGAAGCTCGTATCGAAGGCGATCGCGCCGAATCTGAGCGGCGGAACGTAGCGCCGCAGCCAGCGCAGCGGCGGATCGGTCAGGCGGTAGATCACGCCGACCAGGGCGGCGACGACCCCTCGCGGATACCATTGCGGGGCGAGCACGAAGGCCCAATCGAGAATCATGCGAATGAACAGCACGGTTATATATACGCCGATTGCCCAATCGAGGACACGGGAGATGATCCATAGCAACATGTCTTCAGCCTACCAAGAGGCCTTTAGGGGAAACCCGTGAAAACAGTATATGGATCCTGCGTATTTGCAGAATGTCGAGACGAATTTCAGGAAGAAGCCGACGGCCGAATGCGCGCACAGCGCAACGACGACATGTCGGCAGCCCGCGAAGCGGCATTCGTGGGACTCCCTGAATCAACCAGTCAAACAACCTGGCGGACAGTGACCAGAACAACGCTGCGTTATTTGGCAATCTATTCGGCGAACAGATCGCGCGCCGAATTGGCCGGCCTCGGCTCCTCGACTTTGATATTGACCTGCGCCGGGCTCAGCAGGAAAACGCGGGGCGTGACACGTTCGATCGATCCGCGCACGCCGAAGACCACGCCCGCTGAAAAATCGACGATGCGATAGGCCACAGCTTCTGCCACGCCGGTCAGATTGAGCACCACAGGCACGCCGTCGCGTATTGCACGGCCCACGAGCTGGGCGTCTTCGTAAGTCTTAGGATGGATCGTGGTGATTCTGCTGATGCGACCCTGGAAAGGACTGCTCTCGCGTGGCGAAGAAGACAGCGAACCGGACGGCTGGTTCGCGGGGGCGACACTGTGGTCTGAGTCGAAGGACGGCTCCTCCCCCTCATCCTGCGTCTCGATGTCCTCGTCCTCATCGACCACATCGGCCATGCCGAGATACGACATCGCGTTTTTCATAAACCCCGCCATGGAAGTTCCTTTCAATCAGTATGCAAATCAGCGCGTGCAAATCAACGAAGAAAATCAGGGATATCGAGATCACCCGGGTCATTGGGGGAAATCTCGTCGCCCTGCTGGGGGTCGTCGAACGGCAAGGAGGCCGCGTCGCCCGCGCCCGGCGCGAAATCAGGCGCGCTCTGCTGCACCAGCGGCGGCACCTCAACGGCCTTTGTGGGCTCGGATTTTGGTTCCGGCGTCTGCTCGTCATGCGCCTTGGCGGGCTCGACCGCATCGGTCTTCTTGGCGTTCGGATCGAAGCCGGCGGCAATGACGGTGACGCGCACCTCGTCGCCGTAGGCGTCGTCCAATGCCAGGCCCCAGATGATCTGTGCCTCGGGATGGATCGCCTTGCGCACCAGTTCGGTGGCGGCCGAAGCCTCCTGGAGCCCCAAGTCGGTAGGGCCGGCGATGTTGATGAGGGCGCCGTGGGCACCCTCGACGCTTTCCTCGAGCAGCGGGGAGCTGATCGCGATTTCGGCAGCTTGGGTGGCGCGGTCCTCGCCGCGCGCCGAGCCTATGCCGAAGAGCGCCGTGCCCGAGCCGCGCAGAATCGAGGAGATGTCTTGGAAATCGACGTGGATGTAGGAGTTCATCGTGATCAAGTCGGTGATGCCTTGCACGCCGGCCAGCAAAGCGGTGTCAGCGGTTTTAAAGGCGTCGACGATGCCGATCGTGCGGTCGGAAAGCTCAAGCAGCCGGTCGTTGGGGATGACGATGAGCGCATCGACCTCGTTGCGGAGATTCTCAATGCCCATTTTCGCCGATGCCGCACGTTGCGGACCTTCAAAGGAGAACGGCCGAGTGACCACGGCGATCGTGAGCGAACCCTGCTGGTGAGCCGCGCGCGCTACGATCGGGCTTGCGCCGGTGCCTGTGCCGCCGCCTTCGCCACAGGTCACGAAAACCATATCGGCGCCTTTGAGCGATTCTTCGATGTCGGACTGATGGTCCTGCGCTGCCTTGGCGCCCTTCTCAGGGTCCGCGCCGGCTCCCAAACCTCGGCTCGAAGCGTCGTTCAGCGAGATCTTCACATCCGCGTCGGAGCGCAGCAAATCCTTGGCATCAGTGTTGACCGCTACAAATTCAACGTTCTGCAGACCTTCAGCAATCATGCGATTGACGGCGTTGCCGCCGGCTCCACCGACACCGACTACCTTGATATTGGTCTTGTCGTTGAAATTGTCAGTCTGGGCAATCTCGCTCACCATAGTCTCCTGTCATTCACGGTTACGCCTTACTCTATCGCAGAATCAGGTCACCGCAGGCTTTTTTGCGGCGTGTATCGACCTTTTATTGTATCCTCGCGCCTTCGCAGCTGTTCGCAAACCAGCCATCAGTATCCCGCGTCCATGGGATCGTCGCCGAACAGCGCTTCGCGCTCGTCGTGCGTCGTACTGCGCGAAGCAAGCCATCCGTAGGGCAGATGCACTTTCTTCGCATAGCGAACGCGTCCGCGGGGCGTATCGATCACCCGCTCGGGAAGCCTGAGCGCGGGATCAAGACGATTGATCTCACATTCGACATCCTCAAGGCTTTCACATTCCATGAAGGCTTTGCGCGTCGTGCCGCCGACCGGGAAACCTTTGAGATACCAAGCGATGTGCTTGCGCAGATCGTGCACGGCCATCCGTTCCTCGCCGTCGAAGAATTCGACGAGCAGCCGGGCATGGCGCATGATCACCCTGCCGACCTCCCCTAGATTGGGGTTGATGCGCTCCGGGCTGCCTTCGAAGGCGTGTTTGATATCCGCGAACAGCCACGGCCGACCCTGGCAGCCACGGCCGACGGCGACGCCAGCGCAGCCGGTCTGGCGCACCATGGCCAGCGCGTCCTCGGCGCCCCAGATGTCGCCGTTGCCGAATACCGGGATATTCAGAGACTGCGCCAGTTCGCCGATACGATGCCAATCGGAGTGCCCGCCGTAATACTCGGCAGTGGTGCGCGCGTGCAGCGTCACGGCCGCGCAGCCCTCCTCCTGGGCGATATGGCCGGCCTCAAGATACGTCTCATGTTCATGGTCGATGCCCACGCGGATTTTCGCGGTAACGGGAATATTCGCCCTGGAACAGACCTCGACGACGCGAGAGACCAGCTCGCGGAAGATGTCCATTTTCCAAGGCAGCGCCGAACCGCCGCCACGCCGCGTGACCTTGGGCACCGGGCAACCGAAGTTCAGATCGACATGGTCGGCCATGCCGCCGTCGGCCACCATCTGCGCAGCCTGCGCGACAATGGCCGGGTTCACGCCGTACAGTTGCAGCGAACGGATCTTCTCGCTGGGCGCGAAACGGCACAGCCGGAACGCTTTGGGGTTGCGTGCGATCAAAGCCCGCGCCGTGATCATCTCCGCCACATACAGCCCGCTGGGGCCATACTCCTCGCACAGCACGCGGAACGGCCAGTTGGTGACCCCCGCCATCGGCGACAGCACGACCGGCGTAGGGATGTGGATCGGACCCAGATCGACCGGGGCAATAGCGGCATCGGCATGTTGAGCATCGACGTCGATCCCGGCATCAGTGCCGGTCTCAGTGCTGCGAGCCGCGCCGGCAGTCCCCTGGCGCAGCTCCCCACGTATCGCACCCATCTGCCGGACGCCGCGCGGGTCGCTGAGCGTGCCACGACGCCCGACATCCCTATTGGCCAGCGTCGTCTCGTCATGCGCGACGGCTGCCGGCGCGAGAACAGACGCCGTGTCAGCGCGCGCCGAAGCATCGCGCCCCGGCGCGGCGCCGCTAACAGGTGCAGTTTCCGTCACAGTCCATCCACTCATTCGGTTGATACAGCGTGATCAATGAGGCTCGCGTTTTCAGCACGGCCTGTCCAGCGAGAGCGGCCTGATCCAAGTTGGCCCATCACAGGGCCGACCAGCACCGGCGCAATCAACTCAGTACAAGCCGCCGGCTTCGGCCACCTTCACCGGGGCGCTCAGGTCCTCGCCGCTTTCCTTAGCGACATCCACGCCGCCGTCGGCCGCAGCCGTGCCAACGATGCTGATGGGTCCCTCCGGGTAACGCACGCGGCGTTCGCTCACGCGCCCGGCCACGTAATCGGCGACCTTGTCGAGGCTAATACGCTGCTGTTGCATCGTGTCGCGTTCGCGAATCGTCACCGCGTGGTCGTCGATCGTATCGAAATCGACGGTGACGCACAGCGGCGTGCCGATCTCGTCTTCGCGGCGGTAACGGCGGCCGATGGCCCCGGCCTCGTCGTAGTCGATCATCCAGTCGTGCTGGCGCAGCTCGGCGGCGAGATCATGCGCGATGCCTTGCAGCGCGGGCTTCTTGCTCAGCGGCAGCACCGCGGCCTTGACAGGCGCCAGACGCGGATCGAGCCGCAGCACGGTGCGTTTGTCGACGCCGCCCTTGGTGTTGGGCGCCTCGTCGATGGCGAAGGCGTCGACGAGGAAAGCCATGAGCGAGCGGGTCAGACCGGCGGCAGGCTCGATCACGTAGGGAATATAGCGGTCGCCGCCTGCCGGGTCGAAGTAGCTCAGGTCTTCGCCCGAATGCTTGGCGTGGGCGGAGAGATCGAAGTCGGTACGGTTTGCGATGCCTTCCAGCTCGCCCCAGTCGGAGCCTTGGAAGCCGAACTTGTACTCGATGTCGACCGTGCGTTTCGAATAGTGCGACAGTTTCTCTTTGGGATGCTCGTAATGGCGCAGATTCGCCGGGTCGATCCCGAGGTCCGTATACCAGCGGGTGCGGGTGTCGATCCAGTACTGGTGCCAGTCCTCATCCGTGCCGGGCACGACGAAGAACTCCATCTCCATCTGCTCGAATTCACGGGTCCTGAAAATGAAGTTGCCCGGCGTAATTTCGTTACGGAAGGACTTGCCCATATTCGCGATGCCGAACGGCGGCTTGGAGCGCGAGGAAGTCATGACGTTCTTGAAGTCCACGAAGATGCCCTGCGCGGTCTCCGGGCGCAGGTAATGCAGCGAGTTCTCGTCCTCGACGGGGCCGAGCGAGGTATGCAGCATCATGTTGAAATCGCGCGGCTCAGTCCATTTGCCGCGCACGCCGCAGTCAGGGCAGGCGATGTCGGCCAAGCCGTTCTCCGGCATCTTATCGCCGTGCTTCTCGGCGTAGGATTCCTCGAGTTTGTCGGCGCGATGGCGCTTGTGGCAGTTCAGGCATTCGATCAGCGGATCGTTGAAGACGCTGACATGGCCCGAGGCCACCCACACCTGCGTCGGCAGGATGACCGATGTGTCCACGCCGACGATGTCGCCGCGCGTAGTGACCATCGCGCGCCACCATTCGCGCTTGATATTGTCCTTGAGCGCCACGCCGAGCGGTCCGTAATCCCAAGCGGACCGGGTTCCGCCGTAGATCTCGCCGGCGGGAAACACGAACCCGCGACGCTTCGCGAGCGATACGACTTCATCGAGCTTAGAGACAGCCACAGCACACCTTCTACTTGGGATTTTCAACGCCTGCAACCCGACCGAGTCTAATGCCTGACAATGACACGGGCAACAGCTCATTGCGGGCGCCGCGGCGGGGTTCGCGGATTCCTGCGCAGGCAGAGGGTTGCAGCGCCCTTGGCACGGCAAGCGAAGGAGGCCATGCGTCAGGGCGCTACCATTTCATATGTATATGTATTGTGATACCCGGCTGAAGGAAAGAGAATCATGATTGATCGCAACAGCGAACGCCAGGAAGTCCCCATGGACCCCGATACCGGCAGGCCGTACATCAACACGCTCGCGGCAGTCGCCATCGCGCCGAGCGGCACCGGCGCGGAGCTGAGCGAGTACGTCGCCCAGGCCGTCGACGTGATCCGCGAATCAGGGCTTCCGAACGAGACGAACGCGATGTTCACCAATATCGAGGGCGACCTCGACGAGGTGCTGTCGGTCGTGCGCGACGCCGCCTACAAGCTTGCCTCGCAAGGCTACCGCACCGGAGTCACCCTCAAGCTCGACATCCGCCCCGGCTTCACCGGGCAATTGCACGCGAAGGCCGAGCTGGTCGACAAGATCCTCGAACAGGGCTGAGCGAGGGCGCCGAAAATCTCATGCCCAGTTACGTATCGGGTGGGTATATCGTTTGACATATGACCACGATGAAAGAGATCGCGCGGCGAACTGGGGTGTCTATTTCTACTGTTTCCCTAGTGCTCAACGACCGTGACGCCGGCCGAGTGAAACCCAAGACCGCGGTTCACGTACGCCGAATCGCCAAGGAACTTGGCTATCAGCCCAATCCCTTGGCACGTTCGCTGCGCACGAGCAAAACGCGCATCCTGGGCTTCATCAGCGAAGAGATCGCCACCACTCCATACGCAGGAGGCATGATTCTCGGGGCCCAAGACGCGGCCAGCAGACTGGGGTATGTGATGCTGACCGTCAATACAGAAGGCATCGCCAGCGCGGACGACGAAATCGCAGCGCTGCGGCGGTACGGCGTGGACGGATTCGTGTACGCCAAGATGTTCAATTGCCTCACCTCCGTGCCGTCGAGTCTCACCTCTCTGCCTTTCGTTCTCGCCGACGCGCAGGACGAGGAACATCGCTCCCCGAGCATCACTCCCGACGAAATCCAAATCGGATACGATGCGACGCGCCGTCTGATCACGGCAGGCTGCTCACGTATCGCCTACATCGGAAGCCTGGATCCCATGCTCGCGCAAGGTCAGCGTCTCGTCGGGCATCTTCAGGCTCTCAAGGACGCCGGACTCGACCTCGGCCCAGGCATGCAGATCAATGTATCCGGCAATGAGGCTGCTTTAGCTGCAATCGACCGGCTGATCGAGTCGGAGCACCCCGACGGATTCTTTTGCTTCAATGACGCCCGCGCCATGCAGCTCTACCTGTGCGCCGCCCGCCACGGCCTGCATATCGGCGAGGACATATCCGTAGTCGGCGTAGACAACCACCGGGTATTCGCCGAGACCTTGTCTCCTCGGCTAACCAGCGTGGAATTGCCGCATTATGAGATGGGCTTCTGGGCTGTGTCGAAACTGGTTTCCCTCATCGAAAGGCAGAATCCTCCCAAGGCCGTGCTCCCGCCGCCCGGAAGAGATACCGCGCCCCTGCCTTCTTTTGAGTCCGTCCCCGCGAAAATTCATTGCCGGCTCATCGAAAAAGAGTCAGTGCAAAGCGGCGGTTTCTAGCGGTGGTTGCAACGCCTTGTGATTTTTTGGTGGTTTGATGCTATCTATCGGGTTTGATTGGTGAGTTCGTTTATTTTTTTTGCTGGGTTCCATGTAGTCGGCGTTTTCTGGGCCGGTCGTTAGGTTCCTCGGCGACGGCGTCGAGGTGGCGTTCGGGATGGATGGATGAGTGGGCGCCTGTGGAGGTATTGGCGTGGCCGTCCGGTGGTGTTCTCGTTGGCGCCGTGCCGTGCACATCACGCCCATGGGCGGATAGGCCGCTCCCGCACACCCTATCGCAACACCGGCCCTCGCCGAAGAACGGGCGCTGCAACGACCACTGGAACCGGCCAGACACTAAGAACATGTATGGGAGGGACGACACTCGACACCGAAGACATCGTGATCGCCATCATCTTCGTTTCGCGCGGATATGATCCGATCCGAAATATTCGGAACCTTCGAAAGAGCGATTCGGGAATCCTGAAAATTATCGTCGCCGCGCTTTCGTCAATCGATTGACGTCAATCGATTGACGATATATACTGAATGCTGTCTGATCTCCTCACCGGCACACTAGTTCAACCGGGAAGGCGCTCAGTGATGGCTTTTCGCCTATAGCACAGCGGTGACCATCCATAAAACATTGGCGTTCGGAAGCCGGCACAGCGGCCGGTGTCCCTCCGCCTCATTAGGAAAGGACTGTCATGGTTCAACATGCGCAACACAAAATTGTGAGAATCTGTGCGGCACTTCTTGCGGCAGCCGGCATACTTGGTTTTTCAGGGTGCGGCGAAGCCCAACGCGCGGCAGCCAAGGCCAATGCTAGCGAGATAACGCTCTGGACGCATTCCGCCGGATCGGAGGCCGAACTCGCCGCGGATCGCCAGATGATTAACGACTACAACAAATCACCAAATCGGAAGGCAGTAGTCAAACTGCAGTCATTCCCGCAAAGCTCCTACAATGACTCGATCATATCGGCATCATCAGCCGGCAATCTGCCTTGCCTCGTCGATGTCGACCAGCCCAATACCCCCTACTGGGCATGGGCGAACATCCTCGCCCCGATCAGCAACAAGGCGTTGCTCAAACGGGCCAATCAACTTATGAAGTCGGCCAAAGGCACGTGGAACGACAAAATATACACTGTCGGATACTTCGATGCCACCACTGCCCTGTTCGCACGCAAATCCGTACTTGAGAAGAATGGCATTCGCATAGCCACCGTCGAGCATCCTTGGAACAAAGCGGAGATGGACGACGCCCTCGCCAAGCTGAAGAAAAGCGGGCAATGGTCATATCCCTTCGAAATCGGCACTGCCGACAATAAAAGCGAATGGTATGCATACGCCTATGGTCCGATTCTGCAATCATTCGGAGGAGATCTGATCAACCGCACGGATTATCAGACTGCAGACGGCAAGCTCAACGGCGCAGCGGCAAAGAAATTCGCTCACTGGATGCAGGACCTCGTCGTCAAAGGCTACATTAATTCCAAGGGCGGCTCGGACACCGCGCTGGACTTCGTGAACAACAAGTCTGGTCTGCTGTACGGCGGCATCTGGTCCATGTCGACATTCCAGAAATATGCCAAGGATTACGATGACATCGTCGCCATGCCCCTGACCGATTTCGGGCACGGCTCCGTGGCGGGCGGCGGCTCATGGACCGTGGGCATGACCACAACGTGCACCAATAAAGAGGCCGCGCAGGATTATCTGCGTTTCAGTTTACAGGACAAGTACATTGCGACGATGTCGAAGGCGGGCATGAACATACCGGTCACCACAGGTGCCCAACAGCTCGTGCCACAATTCTCCAAAGGCGGTGACATGCAGGTGTTCACGCAAATCTCGCAACGATATGCCAAGATGCGGCCTGAAACCCCCGCCTATAACTTCATATCCACCGAATTCCGTAAGACTATCGGCGACATCATGAACGGAGCAGATGTCAATACATGGCTTGACAAGGCTGTCAACCATATTGACGGCAATATCCAAGGCGCCGACGGATACACCAAGAACTGAGAGGAACCATCATGACCACTGCAAGCAAACTTGATTCACCTGTGGCAAAGCCAGCCATAACCGAACGCAAAACCGACGATGAACGCCGCCACGAGAATTCTGTGGGCTGGGGAATGCTGCTTCCCGCTTGTCTTCTTCTGCTCCTGTTCATCGGCATACCTGTGCTGATCGCCTTCGGACTGGCATTCACCAACGCCCGCACCATCAGCCCGAACCCTGCACGACTGATTGGGTTCAGCAACTTCATTCGACTGTTCTCGGATCCGACATTCTGGTACGCGCTTCGCAATGTCGCCGTATTCGCCATCGTCGTCGTGCCCGTACAGGCCGGGCTCGGTCTCTTCCTCGCCGTCCTCATCAACAAGCAGGTGCGTAGTTCCGTATTCTTCCGCACGGTCTACTTTCTGCCTGTCGTCACCTCTATGGTCGTCGTTTCTCTGCTATGGATGTTTATCTACCAGAATGACGGCATGCTCAATCAGATGCTCGACAGGATCACATTCGGCCACTGGCAAGCGGTGGATTGGCTCAACAATCCCCGTACCGCGATGGGAGCGATTATTGTCATGTCGATATGGCAGGCGGTAGGCCAGCACATGCTCATCTGGCTTTCCGGACTGCAGACCATCCCCGGCGAGCTATACGAAGCAGCGGAGCTTGATGGCTGCAGCGCCTGGCAGCAATTCAAGAACGTGACGTGGCCGTGCCTGCGTTCGACGCGCAACATGATTCTCATCACCATCACCATCGCCGCGCTCAGCCTATTCACCCAGATTAACGTGATGACTCAAGGCGGACCGCGCGATTCCACCACAACTGTGGTGTTCGAAGCCGTCCGCTCCGGCTTCCAGCAGCAGGAAATGGGTTACGCTTCGGCGATCACTCTCGTCTTCTTCCTTATCATCATGCTGATCACTGGCATACAGCGTTACATGATCAAAGATCGCTGACCGGCGACGGATCACGACGGTAATTAACAAAGGAACGTTATCATGGTAAATTCAACGATTGTCTCTCCTGTTTCCCACTCCCCTGCTGCGAAAAAACGCGCATTCAAACATACCAAGGCAACGGCATCGGCACACAGCCGACTTTCCATAGGCGGATGGATCGTACGCATCCTATTCGCCTGCCTATTCGCCTTTCCCCTGCTGTTCATGGTCGTGAGTTCGTTCAAGCCCGACGATGAAATCATGGCCGACCTCAGCAGTTGGAAAGCCTTCCTCCCCGTAGGCAACATCTCGCTGGAGAATTACGCCCAAGTTTTCACTCGCGTGCCGGCGGGACGATTCCTCATGAACTCCGTAATCATCACGTTGGTCACCGTAGTGCTTGGCGTACTGGTCAATTCCATGGCCGCATTCGCGATTCAACGGCTGAACGTCAAGGGCAAGAAGATCATCTTCACCTTTATTCTCGCCACGCTTATGGTGCCATTCGAGACCTACGCCATTCCTCTGCTCTGGTGGGTCAATCAGCTGCCTCGCCCGATGGTGGATCAATTCGGCCTGTATTTCACACGCGGTTGGATTGACACCATGCCCGTGCAGATAGTGCCGTTCATCGCCAACGCCTTCTCGATTTATCTCTATATTCAGTACTTCGAAACAATTCCGAAGGATCTCGACGAGGCAGCACGCGTGGACGGCGCCGGCTGGTTCCATATCTATGCGCGCATTGTGATGCCGCTGTCTGGCCCGGCCACAGCGACAGTCGTCATCCTCAGCTTCCTGCCGATGTGGAACCAGTATGTGTGGCCGTTGATGGTCGTGCAATCCGAGAAGCTGCGGCCGGTGATGATCGGCGTGCAGTACTTCCAGCAGATGACCACCTCGTGGGGGCAGATCATGGCGTACTCGTCGCTGATCACTGTGCCGATTATCATCGTGTTTGTGATATTCCAACGGCAATTCGTCAGCTCCATCGCCTCTTCGGGAGTCAAGGGCTAGCGGCTGGCCGAGGCGGCGGCTGCGCCTGCATCGTGCAGGACAAGACGGGCGCAGCCGCCGCCTCAGGCGTTGCCCGCGCTTTATAGCCATAGGCGTTCCGGCACCATATACCCCTTCAATCGAAAGGATTCGACAATGGGTTTCACCCCCACGCACACCCCGATTCACGACCATGACGCCGAGCTCGACAAGGCCGAGGCAGGCGCCGCGAAGCTGGCCGCCACGCGCGATGACCGCTGGTACCCGAAGTTCCATATTGCTTCGAATGGCGGCTGGATCAACGATCCGAACGGGCTGTGCCGTTACCACGGTCGATGGCATGTCTTCTACCAACTGCACCCGTATGGCACGCAGTGGGGGCCGATGCACTGGGGCCATGTGTCCAGCGCCGATATGGTCACTTGGCGGCGCGAACCGATTGCGATGGCTCCGAGCCTTGCCCAAGAGCGCGATGGAGTGTTCTCCGGTTCCGCTGCGATCGGCGATGACGGCAAACTACGCTTCTACTACACCGGGCACCAGGTCCTCGACGCAGACGCGGGCGCAGGGTATGCCCGAGAAGTGCAAATGCTTGCCACAGCGCAGAACAACGACGCCACACGGCTCGTTAAACAGGGCATGATCATCGATTGCCCGCGCGACGAGGTCGATTCTGACTTCCGCGATCCGAAAGTGTGGAAAACCGGCGACACATGGTACATGACCTTCGGGGTGTCTTCGGCCCGCAGGCGCGGCCAGATGTGGCTGTATACCTCGCACGACATGGTCGAATGGACCTTTGACCGGATCCTGTTCGAACACCCTGACCCCGATGTCTTCATGCTCGAATGCCCGGACTTCTTCCCCATCATTGGGCCAGACGGCAACGAGAAATGGGTGATCGGATTCTCCGCCATGGGTTCGAAGCCCTGCGGGTTCATGAACCGCAACACCAGCAATGCCGGCTATATGATCGGCTCGTGGAGGCCTGGCGAGGCCTTCCAGCCGGAAAGCGAGTTCCGCCTGTGGGATTGCGGACATAATTTCTATGCGCCGCAATCATTCACAGCTCCCGACGGCCGCCAGATCATGATCGGCTGGATGAGCCCATTCGCCGAAGCCGCCCCGATGCAAGACGACGGCTGGTGCGGCCAACTGACCCTACCACGCGAAATAACGCTCGGGGCCGATGGCGATCTGCACACCTCTCCCGTTGCAGAGCTCTCCAAGCTGCGTGACGGCACTACGGACCTTGGCGCTCTCGATCTGCGATCCGAGGAGAATCGTGTCATCATGGACGATGCGGAGGCTGTGGAAATCGAGCTGACTCTCGATCTGTCCCGTTCCACCGCCGAACGCATGGGACTGAAAATCCACGCGACCGACGACGGATCATACAGCTATGTGAACTACGACGATCAGCTCGGCCGCATCGTCATTGACCGGCAGACGGCAGCACACGGCGGTCGCGGATACCGCACCGCGCCGCTATCCAATGCCGAGCTGGCCAGCGGAAGAGTCGATCTGCGCATCTTCGTGGACCGCGGCTCGATCGAGGTCTACGTCAACGGCGGACGCCAAGTGCTCACCTCATACAGCTATCCGTCTGAAAGACGGCGCGCGATCAAGCTGACGTCAGAATCAGGGACGACCCATATCGATATGCTCAGGATCCACCCGCTCAGGAGCATCGGTCTGGAATAGGGGCGCGTTTCGGCGGCGCCAGCTCACGCAATTATTTCCTGACGCCGCCGAAACGCCGCTCGCGGTGCACATAGTGGTCGATGGAGCGCCACAAGGCGTCGCGGCCGTAGTCGGGGAAGAGCTCGGGCGCGAAATCAAGTTCGGCGTAGGCGGCTTCCCAAGGCAGGAAGTTCGAGGTGCGCTGCTCGCCTGAGGTGCGGATCACCAAGTCGCAGTCCGGGATGTCGGGATTGTAGAGATGCTGGGCGATCATCTTTTCCGTAACGCGGTCACCGCTGATCTCCCTGTCACGCACCTGCTGGGCGAGCGCGGCGCAGGCGTCGGCGATTTCGGCGCGGCCGCCGTAATTGATGCAGAACACCACGTCGATGGTCTTGTTGCGCTTGGTGCGCTCCATCGCGACTTCAAGCTCCTCGATTACCGATTTCCACAGTCGCGGGCGCCTGCCCGCCCAGCGCACGCGCACGCCCCAGTCATCCATCTGCGCAACCCTCCGATGGATGATGTCGCGCGAGAATCCCATGAGAAAACGTACCTCCTGCGGGCTGCGCTTCCAGTTCTCAGTGGAAAATGTGTACAGGCTCAAATAGCGCACGCCGGCCTCGATGGCGCCGGCGATCGTGTCGAACACCACGGGCTCCGCCGCCTGGTGTCCGTTGGTGCGCACCAGCCCGCGCTGCTGCGCCCAGCGCCCGTTGCCGTCCATGATGATGCCGACATGCCGGGGCACCTTGCCTTTGGGGAAGTCCGGGATGATCGAAAGATCCGAGAAGGGCGCAGCAGGAACGTCGAGCGACGTGTAGTCGACATGTTCGAAAGTCATAGCTACGAATGTAACAAGCGCAGCGAACGAATAGGCCGCTCCAAGTAGTATTCTCCCCATTCTTCGACAATTCGGGCCACGGCAGGCCATTCCTGCCGGCCATGCGTCTCTCCGGCAGCGTCCTCGGCCCATGCCGCTGTGCTTTCCGCGCCGGCCTCGTCAAGCGTCGACCAGTCCCCTGCGATCAGCGCGCGCAGTCGGCGGTAGGCTTCGGGGCTGAGACGCGTCGCATCCGGCGTGCGATCGGACAGGCACATCATGCCGCCGGAAAGCGTCGAAAAGTAGGCGAGCTCGTCGCGTCTGGCGCAGACCACGCAGGAGTCGAGCCTTGGAGCCCAGCCGGCAATGGCCAAGGCGCGCATCACATACGACCGCGCGATCGTAAGCGGCTCATGCGCGTGTTTCGACAAGGCATTGAGCGCGCCGATAACCAACAGGTACTGGTCACGGGCACGCTCATGCTCGGTGGAGACGAGCTTGTCCGCCGTTTCGACGATCACATTCGCGGCGGAGTAAGCATCGAAGTCGAGGCAGATCTCAGCCGCATATGAGCCGATCGACACGGC
>NZ_JALCCV010000025.1 GCF_022640935.1 Bifidobacterium sp. | reverse complement strand
ATCCGCACCAACAACATGATCGAACGACTCAACCGCGAAATACGCCGCAGAACTCGCGTCGTGGGAGCGTTCCCCGACGGCAGGAGCGCACTCATGCTCATCACTGCGAGAATCCGCTACGTCACCGCCAACGACTGGTCGACCCGCCGCTACCTGGACATGTCCCGACTCCACGACACCATACAAGAAGCGAACTGAAAACCCACACAGGCGGGCAAGAACCAAAGTGCGCAAGAACCCGGGCACTACCGCCGGCGGCGTGCTGGGCAAGAAGATTCAAACCGTAAGTGCTGATGTGTCCGATGCCGACCACGCCGACCAGAACACGGCGGGCGCGCAGTCGGTGCTGTCCAAGAACCCATCGGTGATTCTCGGCCCCGCATCCAGCTCGGTGGTCAAGAATGTCTACAAATCCATCGCCGAAGCCAAGGTTCCGCTCATCTCCATGGGCGCGACCTCGCCCACGCTCTCCGGCGTGAGCCCGTACTTCTTCCGCACTGTGCCGCCGGATTCGGTGCAGGGCGCGGTGCTGGGCAACGTCATCGCGCAGGACGGCGTCCAGAAGCTGGCCATCGCGGTGTTCAACGACGAGTATGGTACCAATCTGCGTGACGTGGTCGTCAAAACCGTCGAGGCCGCGGGCGTCAACGTCGTGTATGGCGAAAAGGACACCTTCGATCCCACCGAAACGAACTTCTCCTCGCTGGTGACGAGCATCAAGGCGACGAATCCCGATGCCGTGCTGCTTATCGCCTTCGACCAGTCGCAGCAGATCATCAAGGAGTTCGCAAGCCAGGGCGTAGACACCCACAAGCTATACATGACTGATGGCAACACCGCCGACTACTCGGGCAAGCTTGCCGACGGGTTGCTGAAGGGGACTACGGGAACCATCCCGGGCGCCCATCCCAGCGATGCCTTCCAAGAGCGGCTGAAGACCGTGAAGTCCGATCTCGCCGATTTCACCTATTCGGCGGAAACCTATGATGGCGCCATTCTCGCGGCTTTGGCTGCGCAGAAGGGCGGTGCCACCGATGGTGCAACGGTGCAGAAGAACCTCCGCGCCGTTTCCGGCTCCACCAAGGGCACCGAGTGCACGACGTACAAGGACTGCCTCGCCCTGCTGAAAGACAAGAAGGAAATCACCTACAAGGGCCAGTCCGGCATCGGCCCGATCAACGAGGACGGCGACCCGAGCGCCGCATCCATCGGCGTTTACAAGTTCGATGGATCCAACAAGCCGGTCTACGATCACTCGCAGGAAGGCGAAGTCCCGAAGTCTTGATCCTGGGCCGTTCATCCCGGGTCCGCAGCACGCTGCGGCTTGGCAGCATAGTGGTTTGGCAATACGGTGTTGTCTGGCCGCGTTGCTGCGCTGGATGAACGGTTGATATATCTTGCGTCCGCTGTGCTTATCGCCGGCGGGCGCATTCTTATGCCGTAGCTGCTCCTTTGCTGAAGGTGATGCTGCTCATGATGTCCGTGGACTCCGTTGAACTCTGCGATATCGTGCCCAATCTGTGATACACGGCGCTTGACCGGCGGCTTTTCCGGTATGATGGGCACGGTCAAGGACAAAATCCGCCCGTATGAACCACACGAAGACCCGGCCCCGCGTATTTGCGGCGACATAGACGCGATATGCGCATCGGCTGGGACAAACGGTATTTTCTCAATGGCACGGCGACCCAACCGTGCAATGGCAGAACCGCAACATCACGTAAGCACATAAGGAGTGCAATACTATGGCAGCACAAATCTGGTACGAAGACGACGGCGATCTCGCTGCCCTCGCAGGCAAGAAAGTAGCGATCATCGGCTACGGCTCGCAAGGCCACGCCCATGCGCTGAATCTGCGCGATTCCGGCATCGATGTCGTCGTCGGCCTGCGTCCGGGCTCAAAATCCGTCGAATTCGCCAAGGAGCAGGGCCTCGAGGTCAAGAGCGTGCCGGAAGCCGCAGCCGAGGCGGATATCATCATGATTCTGGCTCCCGACCAATTCCAACGCATCATCTGGTCCAACGACATCGAACCCAACATCAAACCGGGCGCGGCAGTCGGCTTCGCCCACGGGTTCAACATCCATTACGGCTATATCAAGCCTTCGCAAGATCACCCGGTCTTCATGGTCGCGCCAAAGGGCCCGGGCCATATCGTGCGCCGCGAGTATGCCGCAGGCCGCGGCGTGCCGGTCGTGGTGGCCGTCGAGCAGGACCCGCGCGGCGACGGCTGGGCGATCACGCTGGCCTATGCCAAGGCCTTGGGCGCGCTGCGCGCCGGTGCCATCAAGACCACATTCAAGGAAGAGACCGAGACCGATCTCTTCGGCGAGCAGGATGTGCTCATGGGTGGCATCAACCACTTGGTCGAAACCGGCTTCGAAGTTCTCGTCGAGGCTGGCTACCAGCCGGAGATCGCCTACTTCGAGGTATGCCACGAGCTTAAGATGCTCGTCGATCTCATGAATGAGGGCGGCCTGAACAAAGCCCGCTGGAGCTGCTCCGACACCGCGCAGTACGGCGACTTCATCTCGCAGGTCGTCGACGACTCCACCAAGAAGCGCATGGAATACCAGCTCGGACGCATCCAGGACGGTTCCTTCGCCAAGGAGTTCATCGACGATCAGGACGCCGGCGCGCCGAAGTTCCGCGAACTGCAGGAGCAATACTCCCATGTGCAGATCGAAGAGGTCGGCCCCAAACTCCGCGCCATGTTCTCTTGGAACAAAGGCGAAGCCGAAGACGCCGACGAGAACCAGTCCTTTACCGGCAAGATCGCTCGCGCGCAAGTGCAGGCGTGATTGGGCGGTAGCAGTCACACATCTGACACCTGAAAATCGCCGTTCCTTGGCCTATGCGGTCAAGGAACGGCGGTTTTCGTATGCGGTGCTCCCGGCATCTCCCCAACGACAGACATCTCCTGCGACACGCATGGGTTGCAGTGTACAAGTCGAACGATAGCGTTTTCGACCCGCGCAATTCTGTGGGTCGCGAACATCACTGTCGCAGACTTTTGCGTCCCAACCCGGGCGTGCCGCATGTGATATGGCATGGGTGCGGGCGGGCTATGCGAGGTTACGCATGGCTGTGGGTGCAGGCGTCTGCGTTGTTTGCTACAGTGTGGCCTTGCAAGACACGGGAGCTGGAAAGCTGAGAGGGAGATGCGAATCTCCGACCGTTGAACGTGACACGGCTAATACCGTCGAACGAAGTCAATGCCTATCTTGGTGTTCCTTCTCGTGATACCCACGCCTGCCTGCTCCTCGCGGAGCCGGACGGCAGATATTTCAGAGGAGAACAATGTCTGCACCATCCATCAACGGTGATCACGAGAACGGTCGTCATGGCAATCGCATCGAAGCCGCCGTTTCGAACGCTCAATCGCCAAGCCCATCAGCCGCAGGCGACCTGCCTGGGCAGTCTGGGCAGCCACGGGCGACCGCGCACATATGGCATCAGCTGCGCCGTTGGCGCGCCATCGACATCACCGTGGCGTCGGTCATCGCCGTGGCGTCGGGCATCGTGTTCCGGCTTGTCGATCTCATCGTCATCGTGCCCTATGCCGCGCTCGAAGGAGTGTTGCCCGGATTGGCCGGGCTGCTCAGCGGTTTCTGGTATTTTGCCGGTGTGCTGACGATGCTCATCGTGCGCAAGCCGGGCGCCGCGCTGTATGCCGAAACGGTCGCCGCATGCCTGGAGCTTGTGCTCGGCAACCAGTGGGGAGCCGGCGGAAGTTTAGTCGCCGGCATCGCGCAAGGCCTGCTCACTGAAATCGCGTTTCTTATGCTGGCATACCGGCATTGGAACGCTTGGGCCGCGGCGCTGGCGGGCGCATTTGCCGCGATCGGAGGACTGGGATATTCCTTCGTCACTACGTATGCGGGCATCAATGTCACCGGGGTTTTCGCTATCACGAATATTCTGAGCAACGTCGTATCTGGAGCTGTTGTTTCAGGCGCGCTGATGTGGCTGCTTTATCGGGGCGTCGCGCGCGCGGGAGCCTTGTCGCGTTTCGAATCGGGGCGTGAATTGACGCCGGTTGCGGACGTGGATTAAGAGGCCGCGGCATATGAAAGGCAATGGCGACCCTCAGCTGGAGATCGTCGCGCAGCACTGGCCGAACGTCGAGGCGTATGAGGCGCAGGCGCTGCTCCGGCTGTCCGATCCGAGCATCATCGTGCACTCGGTCGCGTCCTACAGCGGCCGGCCCACGGCTGCCGCCTCGCTCGTGCATACGAGCATCGGGCTGATATTCATCAAGCGCTATGCCCGATGCGTCAGAGATGCTTCTACCATTGAGCCGTATCACCGTTACGCGGCGTATCTCGCCGATCATGGCATAGCGACCCCGAGTTTTCTGCGATTCCATGAGGATGAGGAGTCGGTCCTCGAAGTTCCGGGCGGCACGTCGAGCGTGGCGCTGACGGCCGGCTGCGCCTACGAGGCGTACCTTGCGGCCGATGGTTCGGACCGGTATGGCAAGGCCCTCACCTGGGATCCACCGCGGGCCTTGGATGAGGCGCGGCAGCTCGGGCGTTTCCTCGCCGCGATCGACGTGGCGTCGGCCGGATTCGAGCAGCCCGCATTGGAACCCAACGGGATGTCCAATGCCTTCGGGCTGCTTGCGTTCGGCTCAGCTGGCTTGTCTGATTCGGCTGATCGGTTCAGCTCAGCTCATGCCCTGAAACAGGCGGTCACGCCATGGCTTGAGCAACGCCCGGGCGTGAGACGGTATCTGGAACTCACGCAACGGGATATCTTCAGCGACATGCAGATCGCCCTGCCGTACGGCGAAGCAATTGCCAAGCCGTATGCGACTTTGCATCCGCAGTGGACGCATGGGGACCCGCATATCTCCAACTTCCTGTGGCAAGGCGACCGGCCGTGCGCCGTGATTGATTTCGGGCTTGCCGACTGCAATACCGCCGTATTCGACCTGGCGATGCTGCTCGAACGCCACGCCATTCAATGGGTCGACGTGATGAATGGGAAGGACGACGCATGCCGGCCCGATGTGATGCTTGCGCTGCTCGAGGGCTACTGCGCGGTTCGGCCGCTGAGCGACGCGGAGAAAGCAGTGCTGCCAGGCCTCTTGCCGATATGCCAAGTAGAAGCAGGTCTCAACTGGATCCAGTATTACATGAACGCCGCGGCGGCACTGGGCGGGGCGTGCTCTGAAGACGGGGAGGGCCTAGCAGGCGCTGCGCCAGAAAGTGTTGCGGCCGAACGCATGTCCCATGCCCTCAGCGATGCCGATTGGTGCTACGACGCGTGTTTTTTGGCGCATACCTGTTGGTTCGGCTCAGGTGCAGGCCGGCGGCTGCTCGATACGTTACGGTCGGCGCTGGCCTAGCGTGCCCACAACGCAGATCTTCGGCAAACAGACAATAACCAATGCACAACAAGCAATATAAAAAATAACCAATTAAGGAGCAACTATGCTTTCAGTACGACTCGAATATGTTCATCCGTGGACGAACCACGCCGGCATGTACCTGGCGCGGCAGCGCGGATTCTACCAGGAATACGGCCTTGACGTGGAGTTCACAAGCGGCGACACCTTCCGCGGCGACCCCGCGTACCTGCTGGCCCGCGGCGAATGCGACATCGCGCTGGTCCGGCTCAACCAGCTGCTGTTCCACCAGCAGAGCGAAGCGTCGCTGATCTCCGTCGCGGTGATGAACCAGTGCCAGATCGGCGGCATCATCACCAATAAAAGCACCGGAATTGCGCGGTTCCGCGATTTGGAAGGCAAGCGCGTATGCATCCCGATGGGCGTGAAGCGGCTGCACACCGAGCTTGAGGAGGCGGTGAGCAAGGACGGTGGCGATTTCTCCAAAGTCATCACCATCGATCCGGGCGAATGGGAGCCGGATATCCGCGCGGTCGAACGCGGCAAATGCGACGCCTTCATCAATGTCGCATGGTGGGAGCCGTTCCAAGGATCGCAGGGCTTCGATCAGGTCGTGACGCTGCCCTTCGACTCGATCGGCGTGGCGCCGCACCATTCCTATTACGTGTGCGTGCGCCGGGAGTTCCTCGACCGCAACCCGAATCTGGTGAGGAACTTCCTCGATGCGACCGTGCGCGGCTACGATCTGGCAGGCAAGGATCCGCAGGCCGGCGTCGGCGCCCTGCAGCCGGCGCTGTGCCACATTGACCCGGACGTGCTCGACGCCTCGCTCGCCGCCGTGACCCCGTCCTGGTATGACCTGCAAGGGCGCTGGGGCACCGCCGACCTCGGCACCGTCCGCTCGTACACGCGCTGGATGGCCGAACGCGGTCATTTGAGCGTCCCGTTGGAACAGGCCGAGCAGAGCCTCGACGGCCATTGCGTCACCAACGCCTTCCTGCCCCAAACCGACGAGCAGGCTCCCCAGGCGATGCCGATGCCCGAAGTCGGCTGAGCTGCGGCTGATGTGAACCGCCACTCGATGCGTCCGGTTTGAGGTATCTTCCGAGCCTTAGTCGCAGGCTTTCGGCATGGCTTTCGCGTTCCCCGGGTTGTTCGCCTCGTCTGCGGGCAGCGCGCCTCGTTGCCCGCCTAACGTCTCAGCAGGCCGCAATGTCACTGCGAAACCGAAACGGGCGGGGTCGAGACGGTATTGGGCGGCGAGTTCGGGGCCGCAGCTGTTCGAGCCGACGCCGCTTTGCAGGTAATCCACGCATACGACGGTCGCGTCGGCGGCTTCGAGCTCATGGTTGTGGGCCTTCGCAGTCAGCTCTTCCTGCGTGTAGGGCAGCGCCTGGAAATCGAAGGTCGAGCGGGTTTCGTAATCCGTTGATGAACCGTTATCGGCCGGGGAGCTGACTTCCGTGGCAGAGGTGCCGTTGCCTGTTGAACCGACGCAGCCGACAGCGCCAATATCACCGGGCAGAATCGTCAGCGCCGCGCCGTCGCCGGAGATGCTGGCCCAATCGCAATCGTGGTGGTTGCCGTTTTCCTGCGGCCGGATATACGGCTCGAACAAGGTCTCTGGAGTCCCGTGAAACACGCCGTGCCAGCTGGCGTGATGCTTGTCGACGTAGCTTTCGGTCGGGCCGAGGCCGCAATATGCCACTTCTTGCATCCGCTTGGGCAGGAAGAGCCGCAGGCCGAAGCGCGGCAGGAAGGGGAAGCGCGTGTCGCGAACCACATTCATACGCAGTTCGACCGCACATGAGGCGTGAACCGTCCAACCCGCGTCGATGTCGGCGATGCGTTGGACGATCGGCGCGACGAGTGCCATCATTGCGTGGATCTCGACTGATTCGTCTTTGCCCTGCGCAGACGTGGTTCGGTTATCACAGCTGTCGGGTTTCCCGTCATCAGCACGGCCATCATTTCCGCCTCTCGCAACCTCGGCGTCAATTGTCTCGTCTGCCGCCGCGGGCTGGCCGCCGCCTTGCGCGCTGTACGAAGCACTTTCGGTTCTAGTTGCAGCGTCGGCTGAAACCGGTGCCATCGCCTCAACCGAATACGCCCGGGCATAGGCGCGGTCGTATTGCGCGCGAATCCACGAGGCTTTGATATTCCGGTCGTTGTCGGTCGGAGCGCGCCAGATATTGAGCGCCATCGGCCGCGCAAGCAGCTCGTGGTTGCGATAGCTCATACGCGAGAACAGTCCCGTTCGTTTGTCGAGCGCGTATCGCCAATCCGAACCTTCGATGATGATCTCCGCGCTTGTATCATGCACGTGCAGAGCCGGCTGGCCGAGCGCAGCCCCAGTCTCTTTCGCCAAGGCAAGCTGCGCGAGCGACGTCTGGTTGCGGTTGTCCGCAGTATTCACCGCGATCTCATCGAACCCGAGCTCGAAGTATTCCGTTATATCGGCCAGCGCAGCAGCGCAGACGTTGGCCGCATCGCCATTTGCCCGAGTGAGGTAGCGCAGCACGATGGTCACGTGCCCGCGCAAATCTTGCGGCAGCTCGAGGTCGGGCAGCCGCACATCGCCGTCGCAATGCGGCGCAATATCGAGCTGTGCAGATTCGGCGTCGTCAAAGAGCCGGTATTGCGTCAGTTCGCCGTCGACATATAGCTCCCACATCGGCCTCGTGACCGCGCTCAACGGCAGCATATCAAGGTAATTGTGCAGCGTCACCGTGCAGACGCGCCGACCTAGATCCGGGTCGAATCGCTGCTTGAAATCGGTCACGCGGGCCGGACGGAACACGTTCTTGAACTCCTCCAGCCCGGTGTGCGGCGTGCGGTCAGGGTAGACGAGGCCGTCCATGCAGAAGTTGCCGGCATGCGGATATTCGCCCGAATCACCGCCATAGGCATACTCGCGTCTGCCGTCGGCGCTCGTGCCCCGGTCGATCGCGTGGTCGCACCATTCCCAGATGAACCCGCCCGCGAGCCCGTCGTAGCGCTGGATGCGCGTGAAGTAGTCTTCGAGATCGCCCGGCCCATTGCCCATCGCGTGGCAGAATTCGCACAATACATATGGTTTCGTCCCGTTCGCGCCGTCGTCGCCGTTGCTGAAGTCGCCGCGCGGGCCGTCGGCGGAAAAGTACCGGTCGATCTGCTCGATGGGCGGATACATGCGGCTGTGCGTATCGAGATTCGAGAAATCGTAGTCGCGTGTGCCACCGACATAGCGCGCGGATTCGTAATGGGTCAGGCGCATCGGGTCGAAGCGCTTCGTCCACGCCAACGCGGCCTCAAAGGTGCAGCCGTAGGCGCATTCGTTGCCCATCGACCACATGATGATGGAGGGATGGTTCTTGTCGCGTTCGACGCACCGTTGCACGCGGTCGAGCGTCGCGGGCGTCCATTTCGGATTGTCGGCGATGCGTTCGTTCCAACGACGATTAATCTCAGCTTCGTCTGCGCCCTCGCCGAGATATTGCGATGTCGTGCCGTGGCTCTCGTTGTCCGCCTCGCCGACCACGTAGAAGCCGAGCCGGTCGTACAGATCGTAGTAGTGCGGCGCATTGGGATAATGGCTTGTGCGGATCGCGTTGACATTATGCTGCTTCATGAGCACCAGATCGGCCATCATCTGCGCCTGGCTGATAACCGGGCCGGTCATCGGATCGCTGTCGTGCCGGTTGACGCCGTGCAGCTTGATCGGCCGGCGATTCACCGTGATCACGCCGCCGTCCGCGCGAATCTCGCGGATCCCTAAGTGTTCGGTGATGGTTTCGTGCGCGGTTTCGATCACCACGGCATAGAGGTATGGCGTCTCCGCGCTCCACAAGTGCGGCTCGCTGATGGCGATGCCGGCGCGTGCGGATGGATGGAACCTGCTGATGCCATCCGTGCCCTCAAGCCCAAGCGTCTGCGCCTGCCCCTGACCGACCAGTCGATTCTCAGCGTCGAAGATGGACACGACGGCAGGAACGGTATCGCAGTCCGCGTCGTGGTAGTAAGCGAAATCGATGCTGACCGCCGCCGATTGCGCATGCGGAGCCTCTGCCGATCCCGAGTCTTTCGTCGCATTCGGATCGTCGTTACCGCTGTCGGCGCCGTTCGCTGCCCACCTGATATCGGCGGTCACGCGGTAATCGCGGATCGCTTGCGCTGGCCGGCGCAGCAGGTACACGTCACGGAAGATGCCGCTTGTGCGGAACTTGTCCTGATCCTCCATATAGCTGCCGTCGCACCATTTGAGCACGAGCACGGCCAGCGTGTTGCCGCCCTCGTCGAGCGCGTCGGTGACGTCGAATTCGCTCGTGGCATGCGAGACCTGCGAATAGCCCACGAAGGTCCCGTTGAGCCACACGTAGAAGCACGAGTCCACGCCTTCGAAGTTCAGGAACGCGCGCGGCGCCGCATCGTTCGCGTGGTAGACGAAGTCGCGCAAGTACACGCCGCACGGGTTGTCTTGCGGCACGTAGGGCGGATCGAGCGGGAAGGGATAGTCCAGATTTGTGTACTGGTGATGGTCGAAGCCCTGGGTCTGCCAGATGCTCGGCACGGGAACCGTGGCATATCCGTTATTTCGATCGGCGACGAACCCCGGATCGTAGAACGCGGGAAGCGGCTGTTCGTGGGCCTTGCCCACCTCCTCGTCAAGCTCGTACACGCTGCGGTAATAGCGGAAATCCCAGTTCCCGTTCAGCGGCGCGAAGCGGTCGGAGCCAGTGCGGTGGTCACCGACGGTATCCATGCGCTGCGATGCGGGCACATAGTACGCGCGGTTCGGCTCCGTGCCGACGTGCAGGGTTTGCGGATCCTCGTAATACCGTGGGATGAACATGCCTCAGTCTCCTTTGATTGACGGCCATTGCTAGTCGCCCGCGCCGCTGCCTTGCATGCTGTGGTGCGGCGCGCTACGCGTCGCCGAACTGTACTGACGAAAACATTGTGGCATGCCGCGTTGTCAAATAAACCGTCTCCGTGTCAACCGGCGCCCGAATGGCATGTGCCAGCCGCTGCCGTTGCCCATCGTCATTCAAATTTTCTCATGAAAATGTTGAAGACGGCGTCACAGTAATGCCCTAGTAGTATACAGGGTGAAAAGTTTATAGTGTGAGATATTATAGGCGAAGCAAATGCGTATTGCGGTACACCTCGACACACAGTTGGGGCGCATGGTCGATGGCAGGGAACTTCTAAGGGCATGCAGAGCGTGCAAAATCGCTGTGATGCGGCGCAACAGTAGAAGTGGAAGAAGGAGAGGGAGTCATATGGGATACGAGCAGGAGGCCTTCGAACGGCTGCTCGCCAACGTCATGAGCAAGCGCTCGCTTGCCGCCAAGCAGTACGCACGGTATACCAGCGGTGAGCCCTTCGTGCTGCGCCACTTGCGCAAAGAGGGCACGGCGACGCCATCGCAACTCGCTTCGGCGCTGCGGTCCAGCTCGGGGCGCATCTCCGCGGTGCTTGCGTCCCTGGAGAAGAAGGGCTTCATCACGCGCGAGGTCGATGCCAAGGATCGGCGCAATATCCTCGTGTCGATCACTGAAACCGGGCTTGAGCAGTCGATCAAGGACCGCGACGAGGCGCGGTCGGCGATGTGCTGGATCTTCACGCAAATGGGGGAGCGGCGGACGCGGGACTTCGTCGATCTGGTCACCGAGTTCCATGTCTACATGTCCATCTGCAAACCCGGCGAGCCTCGCCCGACGCCCGAGGAGATCAAGAAAGCCTTCGCGGGGCTCGAACAGGATGGGCATGATGGGCGCGACAGGAGGTCATGACCTTCGGCATCGGTGGATATAGATAGCCGACGGTAGACCTGCATGAGGTGCCTGCGCAGCAAACCGGCCGATAGGGTCCTGGGGATATCCCGAGGCCTGCTGACAGGACATGGTGTCGCAAAAATACGCGTTGGGCGGATTTCGCGTTATTTTATGGAAAACGGAGTTTCATTTCGATTTCCGAGTATATTATCTAACACCGTAAGAAATTCATACTCGAAGTGAATCGCGAACGTAAGTAACGAAAGATACTGTAATCTTCAAGAACATGAAGGAAGGGTAGCGCATGCTGCGCATCTGCAAATATCTCTCCCAATCGGAGATCGGGCAGCTGCTGATCGGGCTCGTATTCATCGTGGGCCAGATCTGGTTCGATCTTAAACTGCCGGACTACATGTCCGACATCACGCAGCTCGTCGAAACTCCGGGCAGCAACATGCGCGACATCTGGATCGCCGGGGGCAAGATGCTGCTCATCTCGCTGGGCTCCGTGCTGTGCGCGATCGCGACCGGTTATGTCGCGGCGCGGGTCGGCGCCTCGTTCAGTCAGCGGCTGCGCTCGCTCGAATTCCGCAAGGTCGAGTCCTTCGGCCCGGCGGAGATGAACCGCTTCTCCACGGCGAGCCTCATCACCCGCTCGACCAACGACATTACGCAGATCCAGATGTTCGTCACCATGGGCTTGCTGCTGCTCGTCAAATCGCCGATCATGGCGGTATGGGCCGTGTGCAAGATCGCGGGCAAAGGCGTGGACTGGACGGTGGCCACCGCCGTCGCCGTCGCGGTGCTGCTCGTGGTCATCGGCGTGCTCATGGCTATGGTCGTGCCCAAGTTCCGCAGCATGCAGCGGCTGACCGACAACATCAACCTCGTCGCCCGCGAGAACCTGACCGGTCTGCGCGTCGTGCGCGCCTACAACGCGGAAGGCTATCAGGAGACGAAATACGACAAGGCCAACAAGGAGCTCAGCGACACCTACCTGTTCACCAACCGCGCCATGTCGGTGATGATGCCGCTGATCAACACGGTCATGAACGGCCTGATGCTCGCAATCTACTGGATCGGCGCCTATCTCATCGATGCGGCCGGCATCCAAGACAAGCTCACGCTGTTCTCGAACATGGTCGTCTTTTCCAGCTACTCGGTGCAGGTCATCATGAGCTTCCTGCTGATGAGCATGGTGTTCGTGCTGCTGCCGCGCGCCGACGTGTCCGCGAACCGCGTGCTCGAGGTGCTTGACACCAATCCGTTAGTGACGGATGGCGCGAAGAACGCCGCTGGCGCCGTGACGGGAAGCAGCAGCGTCACTGCTGCCGCAGCCACCGCTCCCGGCTCCGCTCCCAAGGGCACGATCGAGTTCAGGAACGTGAGTTTCGCCTACCCGGATTCGCGCGAGGCGATGCTCGAAGACATTACGTTCAGCGCGCAGCCGGGCCAGACGATCGCCTTCATCGGCTCGACAGGGGCCGGCAAATCCTCACTGGTCAACCTCGTGCCGCGTTTCTACGACGCGACCGAAGGCCAGGTGCTAGTCGACGGCGTGGATGTGCGCGACTACTCGCTGAAGGATCTTCGCGACAAGATCGGCTACGTGCCGCAGCAGTCCGTGCTGTTCAAAGGCACGGTCGCCTCGAATATCCGCTACGGCGACCGCCCGCAGGATTCCGCGGATGTCGAGATGGTTGATACCTCCAGCATTCAGGGCCGCCGACGCGAAGCCGAGCTGATGAAGCATGCGAATGACATGCAAGTCCCGGGCGACGAACAGTATGTTCGCGCTGCCGCCGAAGTCGCGCAGGCCGACGAGTTCATTGAAACCATGGATGGCGCCTATGGCGCCGCGATCGCGCAGGGCGGCTCCAACATCTCGGGCGGCCAGAAGCAGCGGCTTTCCATCGCCCGCGCGGTGTACCGCCATCCCGAAATCCTGATCTTCGACGACTCCTTCAGCGCGCTGGACTTCAAAACCGACCGCGCCGTGCGCGAGGCCTTGAAACGGCAAGCCAAGGACTCCACGAAACTGATCGTCGCGCAGCGCATCGGCACGATCATGGACGCCGACCGCATCGTCGTGCTCGATGACGGCAAGGTGGTCGGGCAGGGCACTCACCGCGAGCTCTTGAAGAGCTGTGGCGTGTACCGCGAAATCGCTGAATCCCAGCTCAGCGCCGACGAGCTGGCCGCGTGATGCTGCGTACGCTATCGGTGCGAACTACCGGCGCGCAAATGGGCGCGTATACGGGCAAACACAAGGTTGTAAGGCTGTAAGGAGAAACATAATGCCAGGACCACAAGGACCAGGACGCGGCGCAGCCATCGAACGCCCCGAGGACTTCGGGCAGACGATGGGCAAGCTCATCCGATTCTGCCGCAAATACATTCCGGCCATGATCGTCGCGCTGGTGCTCGGCGCAGTCGGCACGGTCTTCCAGATCGTCGGGCCGAACCGCCTGCGGGATATGACCAACGAGATCGTCAAAGGTATGCCGGCCATCGTGAACGGCAAACCGGTGCTGAACGCCATTGATTTCGGCGCCGTCAACCGCATCGCCTGGATTCTCGTGGCGCTTTACGTCGGCAGCGCGCTGCTGGGCTACGTGCAGTCGTGGATGATGGCGACCGTCACGCAGCGCACCGCCCAAGAGTTGCGCGGCGCGATCAGCGTGAAGATCAACAAGCTGCCGCTTAAATACTTCGACAAGACCAGCTACGGCGACATCCTCTCGCGCATCACCAACGACGTGGACGCCATCGGCCAGACCTTGGGCCAGTCCGTCGGCGCGCTGATCACCTCCGTCACGCTGTTCTTCGGCTCGCTCGTCATGATGTTCGCCAACAACGTGCTGCTCACCATCTGCGGCATCGTCGCGAGCCTGATCGGTTTCGCGCTCATGATGATCATCATGAAATTCTCGCAGAAGTATTTCGTGCAGCAGCAGAAGGCGCTGGGCGATGTGAACGGCCACGTCGAGGAGATGTACGCCGGCCACACCGTGGTCAAGGCCTACGGCGGTGAGGCGAACTCCATCCGCACTTTCGAACGCTACAACTCCGACCTGTACTCTTCCGGATGGAAGAGTCAGTTCTTCTCAGGACTCATGATGCCGCTGATGATGTTCGTGGGCAACCTCGGCTTCGTCGTGGTGTGTGCGGTCGGCGGCGCGCTCGCGTTGAACGGCAAGATCGAATTCGGCGTCATTGTGGCCTTCATGATGTACATCCGCCTGTTCACCCAGCCGCTTGCCCAGTTCGCGACCGCCTTCCAGAACCTGCAGCGCTGCGCCGCTGCCTCCGAGCGCGTCTTCGGTTTCCTCGAAGAGCCCGAGATGGCCGATGAAAGCGCCAAGCAGCCGCTGCTCGGCCGCGATCCGGCAGGCAATCCGCTGCGCGTGCGCGGCGATGTGGACTTCTCGCATGTGAGCTTCGGCTATTCGCCGGAGAAGACCATCATCCACGATTTCTCCGCTGCTGTTCGGGCCGGACAGAAAGTCGCCATCGTCGGGCCGACCGGCGCGGGCAAAACGACTATGGTCAATCTGCTCATGCGCTTCTACGAGATCACCGGAGGCTCGATCTCCATCGACGGCATCGACACGAAATCCGTGCCGCGCGCCAACGTGCACGACCAGTTCTCGATGGTGCTGCAAGACACTTGGGTGTTCCAAGGCACCGTTCGCGAGAACATTGTCTACGCCCGCACGGATGTCGGCGACAAGCAGGTTATCGGCGCCTGCAAGGCCGTCGGACTGGACCATTACATCCGTTCGCTGCCTGAGGGTTACGACACGGTGCTCGATGACAAGGCCTCCCTCTCGCAAGGCCAGAAGCAGCTGCTCACCATCGCGCGGGCCATGGTGCAGAACGCGCCGATCCTGATCCTCGATGAGGCGACCTCCTCGGTCGATACTCGCACGGAAGAGCTGATTCAGAAGGCCATGGACGCGCTGACCGTAGGCCGCACGAGCTTCGTGATCGCGCATCGCCTCTCGACCATCAAGAACGCCGACATGATCCTCGTGATGGATCACGGCGACATCGTCGAGCGCGGCACGCACGACGAGCTGCTCAAGGCCAACGGCTTCTACGCTGGCCTCTACAACAGCCAGTTCGCGCTGACGGACTGATCTGCTGAGCTGTTAAGCGGAGAGCCCGGTGAACTCTCCACGGGCGAAGCGGGCAACCGTCAAGGCTGCGAAGCGAACGGTGAGAATCCCGCCTTTCGCAAAATATCGGCCGACGTATACGTATGCGCAGTTCTTCGTGTTTGGGTGTGCGGGATCGAAAACCCGGCTTTTGCAGACCATAAAGATCTAGAATCTGGCGGTTGTGCCCTAAAAACTCGGGTATCTGCGTCATACGAGGCGTTATTCCCTAATGGGCCAAGTTCAGATGACCAGAACCCCTGTTTTCAGGCGGTGCTCCTTGGGATCTCGTGGATTTAGCGCATCATATAACGCCGCGATACACCCGTAAAACGAGAAACTACGCGCTGAAACACGAAAAGTCGTTTCAGCCGCCGATCAGCTCATTCCTCCAGTAGCCGCTCAACGATATTCGCACGTAGTGTCACAAAAGAGGCAGCCGCAGGCGAGTTCGTCTGCGGCTGCCTGCGAGTTCTCAGGCGAGTGCGAGCGCGGGAACTGGCGCGGCGGCAATCGGCTGCGCAGCTTGGGCGGCCGGCGCGTCGGTGAACTGGCGCATCGTTTCGGCCAGATGCATCTGTTTGGTCACGAACTCGTGCACATGGCAGATGTAATCATGCTCGCGTCCGAGCTTGGCAATGTAGCCGTTGATGTAGTCGACTTCGGTGTTGCGGCCCTTCGAGAAGTCCTGATACATCGACGGATAGTGGAAGGGATTGGCGACGCGGCTGACGTAGTCGACCGAGTCGATCTCCTCCTGTCGGGTCGCGATGAGCTGGATTCCGGCACGCTCGCAGGCGTCGTAGGCCTCGTCCAGCATCATCCGAGACAGTTCGGGCACACCCTCGTAGACGGCGAACTGGCCCATCTGCACGCGGAACATCGTGCACAGCGTGTTGACGACCGCGTTGAACACCACCTTGGCCATAAGCGTGCCCATGAAGTTGTCGGTGAGCACTGGGTTCAGGTTGGCGGCGCGGAAGTCGGCTTCCATCTGCCGGGTGATGTCGTCGGCCTGTTCGGTGCGGTTGCACATGTGCATTTCACCGGCTCCGGGCTTGCCCATGAAGTCGACGTCGCCGGGCCCATTGAGCACGGTGGCGATCATGGCGGTGCCTCCCACGATGTGCTGATCGGGGAAGTACTGTTGCAGTTTCTCGATGTGCCCCATGCCGTTCATGGCGCTGAAGACATACTGGTCAGGGCGGAACAGGTGGGCGCAGCGCTTCAGCATGTCTGCCAGCTGCATCTGCTTCATGAAAACGATCCACACATCGGGCTCGCCATGATAGTCTTCGGGCGCGTACAGGTTGATGGGGACGAGATGACGGTTCTGATGATCGCGAGAGACGTAGACGCCGCCCTGCTGATGCACTGCGTCAATGTTCGGCTGCCAGGCATCGATGAAGTCGACTTCGAGCCCGGCCACCTCCTGCAACAGAACTCCGTAGCGGTATCCCATAGCACCTGCGCCGATGATCGTATATTTCATGATGTGCTCCAATGTCGAGAGCGGGCGTGGGCATCTATTGTCGACGCGCTCGCGGGAAAGTAACAATAATGGGATTGCAGTGGCTGACCGTAATGCGGCTGGATGCGCGCTGCACTGCCGTGGAGAATTCTCTTATCGAGTCCTGATCCGGTGAGGATCGTGGAACGACGGCAATGGCCTTGTGGGCACGGCCTTCACCCTAGTACCGTGGCCGGACGGAGAGCCGGCGCCCTTTCGCACTGTGATACGGCGGGCTCTATGATAGTGAACAGCAGCGTCGCAAGAGAGCATGGCCGCGTAGAGTCGCAGCAAAGGAGCACTGGCATTATGACCGATTTGGCATCGACTGAGCAACTGGCTGCGGCCGAAGGGGTGCCGTATGAATCGTGGACGCGGATCGATGCCGATTCGCATGGCTGCCCGCTGAGCTATCGACCGGCGCCGCAGGAGCTTGGCCTCAGGGCGAGCGGCGACGATTTCATTCAGGCCGAACCCCTTGATCTCGCGGCTTTGCCGGCCGCCAGCGGTGCCGATTTCGAGCGGCGCGACTGGAAAGTCGCCAAAGGAGAGACGCCGGGGCACGTTTTCCCGATCTGTATGACGTGGTTCGAAGAGATCGCCGCGGTGTTCGGCATGATTCGGGATTTCACCTATGCCAGATTATGACGGATACGGGTCGGAGAACATGAACATGGGCCAAAATTCCTGCAGTACGGCGTATGGCGTATTCGGCATGCATGGTGAGGAATGGGCATGATGACAGCGCAACCTGCGGAGATAACGAAGCAGACGCTGCAGCGACGTATTCCTCTTCAAGGCTTGGAATTCGTTGCTGCGGGATGGCAGCGATGTTCCCCCGAACATTCTCAAGGGCCAAACGTCCGCGGATACTACATGCTGCATTTCGTGCTGAAAGGTAAGGGCCATATCTATATCAATGACCACCATTATCAGGTGAATATGGGGCAGTGTTTTTGCATCGGCCTCAACGAGGCGGCCTTCTATCATTCGGATCGTCTCGATCCGTGGACTTATGCATGGTTGGACTTTACTGGAGAAGCTGCAGCACTGGCCGTCGAAAGATGCGGCTTCGCGCAGAACGAGCCGATCATAACGCTGAAGGATGTAGGTCAAGTAACGGAAATGATTTCGCGCATGCTACCTCATGCCGATCCTTCTCCTGCCAACGACTTGGCGATCCAAGGATTCATGCTGCTTGCGCTTTCCCTAGTGCAGGCAGCGGCCGAGCCTCGTTTCACAGCTGTGGAATCGGCTGACAACGAGCTGGTGAAACGCGCGATTCACTACGTTCAAGAACACTCGGGGGAACCTCTCGGCGTCGCGCACGTGGCGGCCCATTTGTTTGTAAGCAGAGGGTATCTGTCTCGCTTGTTCATGCGTGAAATGAGCATCACGTTGCGTGATTTCATTCTCGAATCGAAGATGTCAACGGCCTGCGAGCTTTTAGTGCGCAGCCATATGCCGATCCAGGACGTTGCCCAAGTGTGCGGCTATCGCAATCAATTCTCGTTCTCCCGGGCGTTTAGCCGCAAGATGTCCACAAGCCCGACTGAGTTCAGGAGGCTGTATGCCCGTCCAAACGATCTTATCGATGAGTGATTCAGCTCGGGTAGCCGATCAGTAAATCCACTGTAAATACCTTTTTGTATTCCACAAGTAAAACGAACTCGCTGAAGAGCAGTCAAGAATTCTCTCTATCGTTCAGGCGTCTGCATAGTACATGTTCATCGTACAGAAGTAAGAAACCCTGAATTTTCAGTATTTTTTTGACTTATAGATGTGGAGTCATTGCTGTCTGAATTTATTCTGCGATAGATAATCAAAAATAGCAATTTGAGGCTGTCACCACTTCATTGCATTTTGTACACGGGGAACGTTCTTTCCATCTAGGCAATACGGCACAAAACTACTATCTGAAAGTAGAGGGAAACCGCGATGCAGTGGATCCCCTTACAGCGCATCAACAAGGCGGTTTCGCCTTATCGGTGTGGAACCTTTAAGGATCGCAAGAAAGGGCATACGATGCGCAATCGCACAAAAAGGCTAATGGCAGCACTCGCCGGCGGCGAAGGACTTCCCGACATAATGAATGCCGGCATTGATTATATCGGCGGATACGTGGACAAATTCCCCGATGCATTCGTTGACCTTTCCACATACGGCGCCAACAACATCAAGTCTGATTTTCCGGCGGGCATGATAAAAAGCGCTTCGCGCGATGGCAAGTTGTCAGACCAACGATGCAGGTTTGGTTGCCGATCTGCCGGGAACTTCATGAGACAGGCCATGTCGTCCTTCCCTGCCTCAATCACCGAGGCGGCGCGCATCGATGGCGCTGGCGAGCTGCGCATTTTCGGAACGATCGTCCTTCCGGCTATGAAGCCGACGCTGGCTGCGTTGGCTATCTTCATGTTTCTAGGCCGGTGGAACGATTTTGTCTATCCCTTGGTCATCACGAGAACTCCTGAACAGTACACGATTCCGGTGGCGTTGGCTTCTTTGCAGGGTGTAGGCACGACCGACTATGGACAGCTGCTTTCTGGCACTGCCATTGCAGTGCTGCCGGTGCTGGTGCTGTTCGTGTTCCTGCAAAAGCAGTTTGTCTCGGGCATGGTCGCAGGCTCCGTCAAAGAATGAACACAGGTTTATGAACTTACGAAAGGTTGAAGCGAATGCTTCTTGATACATTGCATGAGACGCTGACGACTACCATCGCCATAGAGGGGGTAACCTTGTTTGTCTCTTCGTGCGCCGATGTTTCGCTGGACGATGGGCAAGGGGCCGGAGAGCATCGTTACGTGGCGCATATCGAACGACGAGACGCGAACTCTGACAGACCAATGACTATCGCTTTCAGCGTGCCTCTGGGGATGGCGGCATCCTTCTGGAAGGTCGGGGATCGTTCGCGTGATCCCAATCTTCCTGCGGATTGGCTGGGCGATATTCCGGTTTCCCTAGTGAATTCCGCTCCTATGGGCTGTCTTCTGGACGCACAGGACCATTGCCTGATGGCATTCGGATATATTCCTGCGCGCGGGGAGATACGCATGCGTTATGGCGTCGATGAGGAACATGCCTGTTTCACGGTGACGTTGGAAGTCGAATCTCCGCGAGCTTGCTGTGATCTGATGCTGGTGCTGGATGGCAGCCTGCTTTCTGATGCACTACGCGTGCTGTCGACATGGATGGCAAAGGAATCTGATTCGTTCCCGGTAACGCAGGCCGCATGCGAGCCCGTGTTTTCGACTTGGTACGCCTATTTGCAAGATGTCAGTCAAGAGCAGCTTGTTACTGAGCAGCCGCTGATCAAAAAGTTAGGCTGCTCCTGCATATTCGTAGACGACGGATGGCAGCGCAATGCCCGAGGGCGAGGGTATCGGGGTTGCGGCGACTGGATTCCCGATCCTGACAAGTTCCCTGATCTTCGTGGTATGGTCGAGCGGTTCCACGCCGAGAATGTTCGCACAGTTTTGTGGATAGCGCCATTACTGCTGGGTGATTTGGCAGAGGTCTATCCGCGCATGATTCGGTATGCGCCGGTGCGGCAGGATGGTCCCGGACAGCAGATGAATCTTCTGGACCCCAGAAGAGCCGCCGTTCGTGAATTTGCAAGTGAGTCATGTGCCCGGCTTATGCGGGACTATGCGCTCGACGGGCTCAAAATCGACTTCCTTGATGTCGCTAGGGCATATCAAGGGCAGGCATTAGAGAACCCCGAGCCCGGAGATCTTGATGATATCGGTGAGGCCATGAATGCGATGCTCTCACAGATACGTGAGGTGCTATTGTCACAGACTATGGCTGCCCCGATTGTCGAATTCAGACAGCCGTACTCAAGCCCTGCTATAGCGCCGTTCAGCAATGTTGTACGTGCCGCTGACTGCCCGGCCGACGCTTTATCGAACCGCGTGAGAACAGTTGACGAGCGGCTGCTTGTGACAGGCCGTATCGTGCACGGCGATATGTTGCTATGGGATACGCAAGCTGGTCCGCAGGCATGTGCCCAGCAGCTTATGGCTTCTTTTTTCGCTGTTCCGCAGATTTCCGTCAAACCTTCGACACTCGGCGATCAGCAATTCAGAGCCTGTGCCTTTTTGCTTGATTTGTGGCGTAACCATCGCAATACGATTCTTGGCGGAGAATTCGTTCCGGATAGTCAGATGCTGAACTATCCGGTTGTTCGTGCGACGCGTGAAGGCGACGCAGTGATAGGGGTGTACGATCCGAAAAGCGTCATTCGGTTTGATACCGATGAATTGAGACATGCAACAATACTGAATTCGACCTTTGAAGATAGCGTGTTTCTGGAGCTGTGTGCGCGGCGCGGCCCTGTGCGTCTACGTGCGAGATCCTATGGCTGCGAGGGCGTGCTGAGGGAAGAGAATCAATGCGCCTTCTCGCCTGACGCCGAGGGAAAAGTATTGTGCAATCTGAGCGTTCCGGCCTTTGGCGTGCTGGAGCTGGATTGTGATGCCCCTGTTTGAAATCTCATGCACAAGTCGACCTATGGCGGTTTGTGCATGAACCTTCAAATCGGGCTCACGCGGCGATGACGGGCCAGATGAGATCGGTCATGCGTTGCGCCCAGCGGTCGTCGTTGGCATCGATGACGGACGCCGAGCTGATGTCGTCGCCGCCGTCTTCGTCCCCGTAATCGCGTCCGTCTGATTGGTCTTCGTCCATGCTGCGTCCTTCGCCGGCCAATGCCTGGTTGGCGACCATCGAGCCGATGATGGTGTTGAAGAGGAATGCGTCGTCGAGACCGCGACGCAGGGTGCCGGCGCGTTCGCCGCGATGCAGGAAATCGGCGAAACGACGGCGTTCGGGCAGGATCGCCTGCTCGACGATGCGGCCGAAGTATTCGTTGCGCGTGGAAAGCACCATGCCTACGGCGGCGACGCCGATCTGCGAGCTGAAATGCTGAATGATGCGTTTCAGGACCAATTGCAGGTTCGGCCGGGTGGCGCTGAGCTCGGCCAGTTCCGGGGTGCGCGCGAATTCGAGGGTCTGCACTTGGCGTAGCATATCCTCGGTATTGCTGTAGCGCCGGTAAATCGTGGTTTTCGCCACGCCGCTGCGTTTCGCCACCTCCTCGATGCTGACCGCGCCGATGCCCTGCGTGATGGCGATCTGCATGCAGGCCTGCAGAATTTTGCGATCGGTTTCCGCGCGCATTTTTCTGCCGCGTTTGCCTGCGGCTGCTGATTCGGATCCTACGGCTTCTGCGGCGCTGGATCCAAACGCAGCTCCAGCGCCGGACGCAGACACGGGCCTAGTTCCAGATCCAGAAGACGATAGCATAGAAGATTGTGTCGCAGAAGTCTCTGTCGTATCGTTCGCCGTGTGGCGAGCTGTTCCGAGGGCTGCTGCGCTAGCCGCGGTGTCGTCTGGCTTCGCTTGCATCGTCGCCGTTGCCTTTGCCATCTTCCTCTCTTCTCTCACATCAGCTTTGTGGTTTCGAGCCGGCGCTCGGCCCATCGGTTGAAACGCACCAGCGGCTTGCGCAGCAGCAAGCCCACCGGCAGCATCGCGGCGGCGAAGATCAGCAGCAGACCGAGCTGCTTAAACAGATCGTTGTCGTAGATGCCTGCGACGGCGGCGCGCGTCGCTTCGATCGCGTGGAACGCCGGGAGGAACGGGCTCAGATCTTGGATGAATCCGGGCACGACTTGCAGCGGATAAGCGCCGCCGGTGCCGGAGACTTGCATGACGAGCACGATGACGATGATCGCCTTGCCGATATTGCCGAAGCTGACGATCAGCGTGTACACGATGAGCATGAACACGAGCCCGCTCACCCAGCCGCACAGCATGAACAGCCATGGGTGCGCAGCGTGCACGCGCAGAAACAGCAGAGTCCCGCCGCAGGAGAAGGTGCTTTGCGCCAGCGAGATCAGCGCGAATATGCCGAAATGCCCCAAGAACAATTGGTGCGGTTTAATGGCGCTGTTCGTCGCTTCGCGCAGCGCCTTCCGTCGGCGCTGCGAAATTCCGGTTTTCAGCATCATCGCGGCGAGCAGCGAGCCCACCCACAACGGGATGATCGTGTAGAACGGCGTCATCGCGGCACCGAAATTCTCAATCGGGAACACCGCTTTGCGTTCCAATTGCACCGGAGCCGCCAGCGCCGCAGCGAGTGTTTCTGGGTTCTGCCTAAGCAGCTGCTGCACGGTTTTCATGTCGCCGCTCGACAGCGCGCCGGCGAGCTTGCCACTGAACGAGGACAAGGTTTTGCTCGTATTGGTGAGCAGCGTCTGCATCGAAGCAAGCGTTTTCTTGACGTTCGCCATATCTTCGTTGGCCGACGCGGCGGTGCTCTGCAGAGAGTCGACGGCGCCCTGCAGAGCAGTGGAATTTGTGTCCAACGTGGAGGCGGCATCGTTGAGGTTCGCGACGATCTTCGCGGTCTGCGGTTTGAGCGTATCGTTCACATTGCCGTTGAGCTTGCCGATCGTCGTCGAAGCCTGTGCTGCCAGCTGCTTGATATGCTCGTGTTGCCTGACGGTGTCTGTTTTTTTGGCATCCACATCGTCGGCGGCCCCATTGAGGGCATTGCGCAGCCTGGTCAGCTGGTCTATGGCGGACTCGATGCCGTCCGCTGCCCTGAGCAGCTGGGCATGCGCGAATGAATCCTGCGGAGCCTGCGAGGCGAGCGATCGTGCCGCATCGCGTATCGCCTCATACTGGGTGATTTGCCGTTGAACAGCTTTCGCCTGCCGTCGCAGCCCTGCGGAAACGTCTGCAGCGCTCGATCCGGCGTCGTCGAATGTCTTGTCGATTGTCGTGCCGACAGCCGAGAAACTGGAGCCGCTGGCCGATAGCGCATTGGAAAGCGTTGATGTGGTGGTGTTCAACGCGCCGTTGATGCCTCCTAATGAGCCCCGCGCCGATTTGAGTTGGCTCCCGGCTTTCGCGGCGCTATGCGAAGTGGCTTCGAGCAGCTGATTGGAACTGTTCAGCAGCGATCCCGCGGCATCGAGCATCAAGCTGTAGGAATGCAGCGTTGACGCGGTGTCATCAAGCTGATTGGCGAGGCTGGACACGTTGGCGTTGAATGCGGTCAGGCGTTGCTTGGATTGCGGCTTGCTGAGCTGCCGCGAAATGGTGCCCGCGAGGCGCAGCGCGGTGCCGGTGAGCGTCTCGGAGAAGGTCGTATTCACCGTGGCGGCGATCTGGTCGGCGCCTTCCCCAGTGAGTTTCGGGGCGACGGCGTTGAGTTTCTGGTTGGTTACGTAGGCAAGCTTAGGGTGTTTGGCGCCGGGCGAGAAGAAGGTGAGCATGGTGGCGCTGAAATTCTTCGGGATGATGACCGCCGCATAGTATTCACCGGATTTCGTGCCGTCGATGGCTTGGTCCTTGCTGGTGAACACCCAGTTCAATTCTTCGTTTGCCCGCAGCTTGCCCACGATCTGGTCGCCGACGTTCACGGTGATCGGCAGATTTTCGCTGGAATAGCCCGCATCGGTGTTGGCGATGGCGACTTTGATGTTTCGGCTGTTGCCGAAAGGGTCCCAGCTCGCCGCGATGTTGAACCATGCGAACAGGCCGGGGATCATGACCAGACCGACGGAGATCACAATGGTGACGACGGTGCTGAGCAGCCGGCGCACGTCATCAACGAATATCGTGCGTATCATCCTCATGCCGAGTGCCCTTCTGCCGTGTCGTTCTGCGTGATGTCGTGCTGTGCGGCGCCATGACGATGGCTCGATGCCGCCTCGGGCGAGCTTGACGCATCGTGCACGGCGGGCAGTTGCTGGGTATCGGCCGGAAGATGATCATTGGATTTCCGTGCGACAGCGTCCGTATGATGCGAACCTCGCCGACCCCGCCAGCGTGCAGCGGCGTATTCGCGCACAATCGCCCGCACGCCCTCGTCGCTCAGCGTGCCCAGTCGCACTTGACGTTCGAGGCTGTCGCGCATCATCTCGATCGCCATCAGGAAAACGACGATGAGCAGCAGGTAAATGATCCAAGCCGTTAGCGCGACGAGTTTCGTGCCGGTGGTCAATGAGAACGTGAGCGCCAGCGCGACTGGAACTATCAGCCCGGCGACCAGCGCGCCACGGCGCAGGTTGGGGTAAAGCTTGGCGAAATGCACAGCCCGGTCCTCGATCTCCTTTCGGTATTCGTCTTTGTTCGCCAGCAGGCCGATAGCCTGCGAAAGCCGATATTCACGGCCTTGCGACTGAATCGGCTCGCCTACGACCATGTCGCTTTGTGCGATTTGCCGCGCTGCCAACCGGTTGAGCACGATCAGGCGCGGACGCGCCACCAGCCCGAGCAGGAATGCGATGGCGGCGAAGAGCAGCAGACGCGTCATATAACCCAGCCAATGACCGTCGTAGAAACCGCCGATCGTCTCGCGCAGAGCATTGACGGCGGGTGTGAACGGAAGGAACGGGCTTATCGCCCGGAAGAAATGGGGCAGGAGCTCGGTCGGGTACAGGCCCGAGGAGCCGGGAATCTGCAGCATCACCAGCACGATGCACATCACCTTGCCGATGTGCATGAAGGTGGTCGCCAACGCATAGGCGATGCTGACGTACACCAGCGAAGTAATGAGAGTTGTGGCGACGAACCCAAAACGGTTCACGCTTTGCACTCCGATGACGAGATCGCCGATGGCGGTCACCAACCCTTGCAACGCGGCAATGGCCGCCAGCAGCATCCAGCGTCCCCAATACCGCTGGCTCATGGTCAGCGCTGCGGGGTCAAGGCCGCCGTCGTCGACTTCGAGTTTGAGCAGCACGATCAGCATGAACGCGCCTACCCATAGCGACAGACTGGTGAACAGCGGGGCCATGCCCGAGCCGTAGGAATTGACCGGATAGACGATCTGCGTGTTCAGCACGGTGGGGGAGAGCATGAACGAGGCGATGGAGCCGACGTCGAGCTTGCCGCCGCCCAGCAGGTCGCCGAGCGGGTTCGAGCCGTCGAGCGCGCCGAGGTCGACGATCAACGCGTCAAGCCGCGTTGACAGTCTGTTCAAACCGGCGTCGGTGTCGGCCAGTGCGCTGCTGGTCGAGGCTATCGCCTGGTCGAGCTGTGTCAGAGTGATATTCGCCTGCGCGATGACGCTGCCCTGGCTGCTCAGACCTGCGCCGAGCGCGCTGGCAGATCCGGCCAGCGCGGTCAGCGAACTATTCAATCCCGGCAGTGTGCCGGACGCGAGGCCGGTACGTGCCCTGTCGAAGGCGTTCAGTGTGGACTGCGTCGAGGAATCCAAGGCATCGGAGGCTTTGCTGGCGTCGATTACGGTGTTGCCGGTATCGGTGTTGAGCTTCGACAGGCCATCGATGGAGTCGGATAGCGCCGCATTTTGCTGTTCGAGTCGGGCGATGACCTCGTCGACGCCTTGTATGTCTGATTTCTGGCTGAGCGCATTGAGGTCGGCGATAAGCTGCGCGTTGGCGTCGTTCACGGACTTGGCGGTATCCAGTGCCGAAGCGATTTTGCCATTCGCCTGGGTCAGCTGCGAGGAGAGCGAGGCCGTGGTGAGATTCGTCTGCGCGCTCGCCTGCGAGAGCAGCGTCGAGCTTTGGTCCAAGGTGGATGAGGAGGACCCGATGAACCCGTTCAGCGTATTCTGCGTCTCGCCGATGAGCTTCGCCGTGTTCTGCAATCCCGTTCCCGCCTGCTTGCCGGCAGTGCCGGCGGTCTGCAGTGCGTCTCTCGCGTTCTTGGTCTGCTGCGGTGTGGCGGCCATGCGTTTGCGTAGATCGACGATGGTGCCTCGAACGTTGTTGATGTCCCGCTGGGTTGTGCGCAGGCTGGCTATGGTCTGATTCGTCAGGTCATTGCGTTGCTCGGTTATGGTGGCGGCTGCGCTGTTCGCCGCCGATGAGATGACTGCGCTGACCGCCGAGTTGAAGGCGTCGTTGACTTGCGTGTCGACTGTGCTCGCACCGGTGTCGGTGATCTTCGTCGCGATGCCATTCTTCTTCTCATTGACGTAATACTCGAGCTTCGGGCGCGAGGGCGATGTCGACGTTGATCGTGAGTCGGATGCCGATCCGGACTCTGAACCCGATGCCGAGTCCGTTCCCGAGCCTGTGGTGATGTCGCTGACTTGCGCGCTGAAGTCCTTCGGGATGACGATCGCCGCGTAGCTTTCGCCTGAATAAACCTCCCGCATGGCTTCGGATCGGTTCACGAAACGCCAGCCGAGCGTGTCGTCGGCCCTGAGCTTGCCTACGATCTGGTCGCCGAGCTCCAAATGCCCCATGACCTCATTGTTCGCGCCCCGATCCTCATTCGCCACTGCCACGTGAATGCCGTGTGTGTTGCCGTACGGATTCCAGAAACCGACGATGTTGAACCAGGCGTACAACGGCGGCAGGAAGACGAGCCCGAACAGGATCACCCAGGCGGCGGGCAGTCGCAGCATCCGCATGATATCGCGGCGCGCGATGGCGAAGGCGTTGCTCATAGTGCTGTGCGGTCCTTTCTCATAGACCTGCGTAGGCAGGGTTGCATTTGCATGGCTTGGGCGAATCAAGCTGGTCGTGTTCGGCGTTGTCATTCTATAACGATACGAATATCGTAGCGCTACGAACTTAGTAGCGTAATAGTGGTTTGGGACAAAGTTCACGGTAGGGGTTGACGGGTAGAGAAGGTAAGGCGATGGTATGTAATTTGGACTCTTGACGAATTGTGTGATGGCTTCGTATGCGTTGTTCGCTACGGGCGCCATGATTGCTATATACCCTATGGGGGTATATTATGGGAGACGATGCAGTTGTCAAAACGCTGAGAATGCCCAGCGGACCGGTGTCGCGGGTTGGCGCTGATGCGCGGGCGCGCGGCATGCGGGTGCTGCGGACTGGAGGATTCAGGAGGAATGATGACACCGATGATGGGGACGATTGCGGTGGTGGCCGTGGCGGTGCTGCTCACTGCAGCGATTGTGTGGCTGTTGCTGCTGCCGCGCAAGGATGCGCCGGCGGCGCAAGCAGGAGTGGATAACAGCGGAGTGCAACAAATCGATGTGGTGGTCAAAGGTGGCTATTCGCCTTCGACGGTCGCTGTGCGGGCGGGGACCCCGGTGCGACTGATGTTCGACCGGCGCGAAAGCGGCGAATGCTCTTCGCATGTGATCTTCTCGGATTTCGGCATCGACAGGACGCTGCCGGCGTTCGAGACCACGCCGGTCGAGTTCACGCCTGAGCATCCAGGTGAATACGAGTTCGCCTGCGGCATGAACATGCTGCACGGCAAGCTCATCGTGCGCGATGCGAATGAGCGCACAGAAGAGGTTCGTGGAAGCCAAAATGGTCAGGCCCAAGACAGCCATGACTGGCAAGGCGATCAGCCTGTGGACATGAATACGGACACGCACGATATGCATATGCACATGGGCCAAGGCGATCAACCCATGGACATGGGCCATGCTCACCATAGCGAACATGGAGATTGCCGCGCATCGGAATCTCATGGCGATCGCGAATGCGCGCGCCAGGCGCCGACTGAGACTGCCTCTGCGATTGCCGGACCCGGCAGGAGTTCGGCTGCTGAAGCGCATGCCCAAAATGAGGATTCATGTACCCATCCAGGTCATATGAGCGAAGTCTCACATATGCATTCTGATAGTGACTCCAACAACAACTCGGACAGCACGACCGGCTCGGACAGCGCGACCGGCTCGGCCGGGTCGAACCATGCACCTGCTCAGGCTGGCGCAGCCGACTCCGGCTCATCTGCTTCACCCGGCGAACAGGAACGGTCCGATGCCGCGCGGCGCGCGGAGATCCGCGATCTGTGGCGCAGGCTGATCGTCGCCATCGTGCTGACGCTGCCGGTGTTCGTCGCCACGATGTTCATGGCGTTCCACATGGATCCGTGGATCCAGCTTGTGCTCATCACCCCGGTGATGTTTTATTCCGGTTGGCCGATTCACCGCACCGGCTGGACTTCGCTGCTCCACCGCTCGCCCGAAATGAACTCATTGGTGGCATTGGGCACGGCGGCATCCTACCTCTTCAGCGTGGTCGTAACCGCCGCGCCGCAGCTGCTGCCGGCGGGTGCGCGCGAGCCGTACTTCGAAGCGGTCGGCACGATTATCGCGCTGATGCTCGTTGGACAGCTGCTGGAGGCCAAAGCCCGCTTGGGCACTGGCGAGGCGATCCGCGGGTTGATCGGGCTCAAGCCCAGGACCGCGCGAATCGTTGACCGGAATGTGCTCGAAGCGGCGCAATCTGGACAATCCGCCATCGAATCCACGCAAACGCAGGATATCCCTGTCGATGACGTGCGAGTGGGCGATATCGTTGTCATCCGGCCGGGCGAGAAGCTGCCGGTCGACGGCATCGTGGTCGCGGGGGAGTCCGCCATCGACGAATCGATGGTAACCGGCGAGCCGCTGCCGGCGCGCAAAACAGTCGACGACGCTGTGACGGGAGCGACGGTCAATGGTTCGGGAAGCCTGCGGTTCCGGGCGACCAAGGTCGGCGCCGACACCATGCTCTCGCAGATCATCGAACTGGTGCGCCGGGCGCAGGCTTCCAAGGCTCCAATCCAGCGCATGGTCGACCGCATCGCGAGGTACTTCGTGCCAGCGGTCTTCCTCACCGCGATCTGGACCTTCGTGGCTTGGTGGGCGTTCGGCCCGGCTCCGCAAGGAGTCCACGCCTTGGTCGCTGCGGTTTCGGTGCTGGTCATCGCCTGCCCCTGCGCGCTTGGCATCGCCACGCCGCTTTCGGTGACCATCGGCACCGGCAAGGCCGCGCAGAACGGTGTTCTTATTCGCTCCGCGCAGGCGCTTGAAACCATGCACAAGGTCGATACGGTTATTCTCGACAAGACCGGAACCATCACGGCAGGCCAGCCGAGCCTGACGGATATGCAGGTGATTGCGGAGGCGGCCGATGAAAACGTGGAAGAGGCCGACGACGAGGATGACGATTCGCACAATCGTCTCCTCGCCTTGGCCGCCAGCGCCGAGCAATCGTCGGAGCACCCGCTCGCTCAAGCCATCGTGCACGGCGCTCGCGAGCATCAACTGACGTTGCTGCGCGCCGAATCTTTCTCATCGGATGCGGGCGGCGGCGTTTCGGCGCGTGTCGAAGGCCATGAGGTCATGGTCGGGAACGCCGGTTATCTTCGGCATGCGGATGCCGAGAATATCGATGCTGCTGAGCAAACTGCCGGCCGCTTCGCTGCTTCGGGTGCGACGCCGGTGCTGCTTGCAGTCGATGGCCGGCTTGCTGCGGTTTTGGCTGTCGCCGATGCGGTCAAGCCGGGCTCTGCAGGGGCTATAGCGGCGCTGCAGCAGCGCGGAGTCGACGTGGTGATGGTGACCGGCGACAACGATATCACCGCACAGGCCGTCGCCCGTCAGGTCGGCATCGAGCAGGTCGAGGCGGGCGTGAAGCCTCAGGACAAAGGCAGCGTCGTAACCAGACTTAAGGCGCACGGCCACAAGGTCGCGATGGTCGGTGACGGCATCAACGATGCGCCCGCGCTTGCCGCAGCAGACGTGGGTATCGCCATCGGCACCGGCACCGACATCGCCATCGAATCTTCGGATATTACGCTGATTTCCGGCGAGCTGGGCGGACTGGTGACCGCTTACGACCTGTCGAAGGCCACGATGCGCAACATCGTGGAGAACCTCTGGTTCGCCTTCGGCTACAACGGTCTGGGCATTCCGGTCGCCGCCGGCGTGCTGTATCCGTTCATCGGGCTGCTGCTCAATCCGATGATCGCGGGAGCCGCCATGGCTTTCTCCTCGCTTTCGGTCGTCATCAACGCCAACCGTCTGCGCGGGTTCCGCCCGGCCGAGATCGAACGGCCGGCTTCAGTTTTGGACTCAAACGTAGCTCCGCGCGAAAGGCCGGAGCGTCATTCGGCCGCTGGAACGGATTCCCATGAAATGCACCATCATGAGAGGCGCCATCACGATGCGACGGGAATCGCTACAATAAGCGATGTGGCAAACGAGTCGGCACCCGCCGCGACCGGTACGCCAGCCAGCGAGGCGACTAATCTCGCCGAAAAAGAGGGAACTGATATGTCCATATTCCACAGGCACGAGCATCACGACCGTGCCGGGTCAACCACCGAGGCTGCGTCCCAAGTCGCCCATTCCGAGCTCCAAGTCGGGGCATCCGTAAAAGTCACCGACCCGGTCTGCGGCATGACCATCAACTCTGCCGACGCATCCGACACCCGCGACTATAACGGCAAGACCTACTACTTTTGCAACCCGGGCTGCGCCGCAACATTCGATAAGGATCCGGCCAGCTTCGTCAAGTAGGGATGAACTGATTGTATGAAGCGCGGGATTTGGCTCTATCATGCCGATTCCGCGCTTTTCGTATCTTGGGACGGTACTATTGGTCTGAGTTCAGTGGTGCGAGCCATGCCAAGCCGATACCGGAGGCGGACGAGACGTATGAAACAGGATATGCGCGAGGCGCGCGCGAACCAGACGGAACATGGGTTGCCGAACATTGATCGAGCTATGTCGAAAAGCCTGTCCTGCGGCGACGGCCATCTCCCATCTCCCGCCGAATCGTCCGCTGCTCATGTGCCGGCCAATCCAGCGCTTGCGGGGTTGGCGCGCATGACTCGTGACGTGGCTTATAAGACCGGTGCCGACCATCTGGTGATGGATGTCATCGCGCCGCAATCGTTTGGCGATGACGACGTGCGGCAATACCCGGCTGTGGTGTTCGTGCAGGGCAGCGCGTGGACCACGCCGGATCGCGATACGGAGATTGCGCAGCTCTCCCAGCTGGCCCGCGAGGGGTATGTGGTCGCCACGGTGAATCATCGCGACGCGTCGCGCAACCCGGAGTACGTGTTCCCTGCGTATCTCGAAGACGCGAAGTCGGCGGTGCGTTTTCTGCGCACCCATGCTGACGAGTGGCAGGTTGATGCCGACCGCATTGGCATCTGGGGCACGTCGTCGGGCGGCAACACCGCGCTGCTCATCGGACTGACCGCCGACGATCCGCGCTACGAGGATGGCTCGAACCCCGGTGTGAGTGATGCGGTCAACTACGTGGTCGCATGCTTCCCTCCCACAGATCTGACCGAGGCGGTTGAAGCGTTCGGGCAGGAAGACAACGCGTTTCGGCTGTACTACGCAGGTCCGCTCGCGGCCGTGCTCGGCGCCACGCCGCAAACGGGAATCACGGATGAAGTGCGTCAGCGGGCCGCGGATATGAGCCCGTACCTGCAGGTGGAACCGGGACGGCGCTACCCGCCCATGCTCTTGCTGCATGGCACCGGCGATCGCGTGGTGCCTTACCGGCAGTCGGTCAAAATGTGCGACAAGCTGGTTGGGAATGGCAATGACGCGCGTCTCGTGCTGGTCGATGGCGCCGATCACGAACATGACTTCTGGAGCCAGAGCGTGCTCGACAGCATCGGTGATTTCATCGCAGAACACAGTAAGACGTCGAAGTAGCACGATGGCTGAGATGCCGCAACATAGCGGCAGTGCCTCGAACTGGTATCATCGACGCAGGCGTTGGCTGGAATAAGCAGCCGTTGATGAGTTCCTTCGTATCGGACTATTGGCCAGGGCGAGGTTGCTGACCGGAACGAAGTCGCGCAGCCAGCGAAACATTGACGATGGCGTTACGACTGATTGCGAGCTGTTGCGCCTGTAGTTTGGTTGCAGGTATGTTTCACCTATGGACCGTCAGCCCACTCACGTCTCATAACTTCCGCTGTTTCCATGCGATCTGGCCGCTGGCATCCGTGATGGTCGCCGATGGCGCCGCGGTGAGATCGATGTCCACATCGAGATAAGCGCTTGCGTCGGCCGCGGCGCTGCGGTAGCGGTAGCGCCTGTTTTCGAGTTGCAGCTTCGTGGTGGTGGCGGTTGTGAGCCAGGAATTGCGGCGGCGCAGGCCGATGAGATCTTGGTGCGCGCGATAGATGTTCTGCGCTTGAACGGGCAGTTCGCCTGGTGTTTCAGGGAACT
>NZ_JALCCV010000024.1 GCF_022640935.1 Bifidobacterium sp. | reverse complement strand
TACGTTTTGCGGTTCGCGAGACCGTTGAAATTCCGCCGTTGCCCGCATACAGCAAGGGCGCATATTGCCGCAGGCAGAGGTTGTCGGCGGGCAAACTGCTTAATAAATGGCACAGAGCCTGGTGCAGAGAGCAATTTGGAATCCACTACCCGGAATTTGCGGTTGCGTACGAGTCTGAAGTTTTACGCCTCTATGGCATTAATGGCTTCGATGACTGTGCCTCGGAAACCGTCCTTCTCCAGCTGCACGACGCCGCGGATGGTCGAGCCGCCGGGCGAACAGACAGCGTCCTTCATAGCGCCAGGATGGGTTCCGGTGGCCAGGTAAAGTGCGCCGACGCCTTCGGCCATTGCAGCGGCAAGGCGGTAAGCGCTCTCACGCTGCAGGCCGTGCTGTACGCCGGCGTCGCCAAGCGCCTCGATGTACATGGCGGTGAAGGCCGGTCCGCAGCCGGCGATGTCGGTGGCGATGGCCAGATGCTCGCTGTCGACACGCTCGATCTGCGCGATCGGAGAAAATACCGCTTCGAAGGTCTGCCGGTCCTCGTCGCTGAGCGTATTCGCCTCCTCGGTGACCATGATGCCCTTGCCTACGGCGATGGGCGTGTTGGGAATCGCGCACTGCACATGCGCTCCCTTGCCCAGCAGTTCACGGTACTGTCCAAGCTCCCAGCCTCCGGCTATGGACACGATAAACGGCTTGCCGCCTTTGAACTGCCCCGCTACCGGGCCGAGCACACTTTCGATCTGATAAGGCTTGACCGCGACGACCACGATGTCGGCGGCCTCGACGACTTCAGCAGCAGTGCGTTTGGCCTGCGCGCCGATGGCCGCCGTATTGCGTTCAAGCTTGTCGAAATGCCCGGCGCAAGCCACGATCCGTTCCCCCGGCACCACGTCGCCACCGACCAGCCCTTGGGCGATCGCCTGGGCCATATTGCCATATCCGATGAATCCGATGACAGGCTTGTCCATGCGTATTCCTTTCATCCGCATCAGCGTGCGGATCTGTCGTGTCACTGCATATTGTCGTTCTCGACGACGATGGTCGTTCTGCCCGCAGCTATATCGATCATGCGGATGATGCCCATGTTAATCACTGGAATAACCTAGCCATGTCTCCGCGGTCAAGCGCCTCGCCGTAGAGCTTGCGGAATACCGCGTCACCATGCAGACCGTCGTGCTCGAACTCATTGGTGACCCAATAATGCGAACGCCCGACATGCGACAGGGTATCAAGCTGCAGGCCCGAGTCGACATACATATCGTCATAGTAGACCACCGACTGCAACGGCACCTCGTTGCGCGCCAGCTGCCCCATATCGTAGATCGTGCCGAAATGCGTATCCGCCATGAGCACATCCATCACGGAGCGGAAAGGCCGCAGTGCGCGTTCCTGCTCGAACATCCATGGAAACATCGCTTCGCCGGTGAACAGCAGCGGCCGTTGCCGGGTGCTGAATTCGGAGTGCTCGTCGCGCACCTGCTGCGCGGCCCAATTGATCGGCTGTTCCAGCTCGCCGTCGGCATAGATGAACTCCTGCAGCGGCCAATACAGCGGGCTTGAAGCCGTGGCCGATCCCACGGCCGCCAGGAATTCCTCAGACAGCGGGGACTGGCCGCCCGGCTCGCCGTCGCCATCGAGGAAGGCGCTGTCGAAGATCCAATGGACTCGCTCGAAGCTTGGCTTCATGCCGAAGCCGCCGCCCAAAGCCTGCAAGCGCTCGATGCTCAGCGGGTCGCCATTGGGCAGCTTGGGGAGTGGCGGCTGCGCTGCCGCATCTGCGTGTCCAAGCCGGTCGGCTACAGCCGCGACCCGATCGCGATCCTGGGGGTAACGTTCGTAATATTGCCGCGTTTTGGCTGCCATGCGCGGGAACGTATGCTCGTAAACCTCGCGCGCGTCGGCCGGCACATGCGGTATGCCGCCGCAGGTGAAGCTGGCCGCAAGCCCTTGCGGGAACAGGGACAGATAGGTCAGGGTCAGGAATCCGCCGTAGCTCTGGCCGAGCGTTACCCAAGGCGCGGCGCCGAATTCGGTGCGCCGCAGATGCTCGAAATCACGCACGATCGAATCGGCGAGGAAACGTTTGAGATATGCCGCTTGATCCTCCGGCCGCTCGAACCTGGCCATGACCTGACCGTCGATGCGCGAGGATCGCCCAGTGCCGCGCTGATCGGGCAGAATAACGCGGAAATGCTTGATCGCTTCGGCTATCCAGCCATCGCTCGACGGACCGAGCGGCCTCGGCCCCGCTCCGCCTGGACCTCCTTGCAGATAGACCAGCAGCGGCAAATCAGTGTCATGCGCATGTTCGGGCGCGCTGAGCACACGGTAGAACAGTGCGAGAGAGTCCGCCATCTCCCCCGCCGCCACATGGGCAGAGGCCCCAGGCGTTGTGCCCGACCAATCGAGCGGCACCGCGATCGAATGCTCCTCGACGTGCATTCCCGGAACATAATACTCATGCAGCAGTGTCATAGCCGTACTCTCCCATCGTTACCGTCGTTCCATAGGCCTTCGCATCTCGCTCAGGCCACGGCTCATGAGCCTACCCGCAGCCTGCTGCAATCGCGCGAGCCGCGCGGTCTCCAATTACCGAGCCGCACCGACCGCAGCATCATCCGCCAGCACGATGGCTTCGGGGTTTCAAGCGCGCTAGCCTTGAACCATGAACTCAGCTGCACGATTCGGCGCATGGTGCCGGCGGTACATCCGCCCATCCGACATCGTGCTCGCGTTGGGTTGCCTGTTCACCATCGCCATCAGCGGGTCGCTGTCCGACACGGCGGGTCTCCTGGCTTCTTACGGGCAGACCGTTCAGACGCTGTGGGGACTTGCGCTCATGGTTCCGGTGCTGTTCCGCCGATGGCGCCCACAGGCCGCCGCACTCGCTTTCGCCGCGATCTGCGCCGTGCAGCTCGTAGCTGGCCCCGCAGTGGTGCTCAGTGATGCGCTGGCGATGGTCATGCTTTATTCGGCGATCGTTTACGGCAAGCCGGAAAATACACGACGTTTCATTGTATTGGCTCTCATCATGGGCGCCTTGGCGGCGCTGATGATGGCATTGTCGACCATCGGTCCGCTGCATAGCGCCTCCACGCGTTCCTGCCTGGCCAACGGCACACTGACCTGCCTGCGGTCTTTTGGGCAGACCGCGGCCGTAGTGGGCGCGGGAATCGGCATATGCCTCGGTTCAATCATCGTCATCGCATACTGGACCCGAGCGCGGCTGACCACCATCGTTCTGCTGCGCGAGCGCAATGCCTCCATCGAGGCGCGCGAAGGTGAGGAACGGCATATCGCCGCACTCGCCGAGCGCGCCCGCATCGCGCGCGACATGCACGACGTGGTGGCGCACACTCTGTCGATCATCATCGTGCAATCCGACGCCGGGCGCTACGCCGGAATACGAAATCCAGCAGTGGCCCGCGTCACGATGGAGACGATTCGCCATGAATCCGAGCGCGCGCTGCACGACATGCGCCGGGTGCTCGGCATGCTGGGAGGTTCGTCGCATGCCGATTACGCTGATATCGGATCATTGCTTGATCAGGCTCAGGCCGCCTCTCCCGATAGGCGTTTCACACGCCGAATCACTGGAACAGCGACTCCAGAATTGCTCGCGCCAGTGGCGAGTGGCGCGCTGTACCACATCGTGCAGGAGTCGTTGACGAATGTGCGAAAATATGCCGGCCCGCAGGCGGACGTTCAGATCGAGGAACAGTGGTCTGAGCATGGCATCACCATATCGATATGCGACAATGGGCGCGGGGCCGGGGCTTCTTTGGACGGCCATCAGCCCGGCTATGGCTTGATCGGGATGCGCGAACGTGTCGAATCGGCGCAAGGCACGCTGTCATGCGGACCACGGATCGGCGGCGGATTCGAGGTGCGGGCGTTTCTGCCATGTGCAAGAGAATCAAAACGGACAGGCGCAAATGCAACTGCGCATTTGCCGGTGCGCGGTGCTGAGCGGTCGATCGATACCGAATGGCTGAAGGATACCCGAAACCTGCGGATCCAGCCGTTGCGGCACGACCAGACGCTCGACCGGTTGGATTCCCCGCACGGCACCGCCGCAACCCTTGCAGTATCTGCTGCGGCTGCGTCTGGCCAAAATCAGGCGACATCGCATGACAGCGATCTGGCGACGTTGCATATCGGGCGGAATACACCTCAATTCCCAATGGATAAGACCCGCCTCAATTCGGATCGATCCCATAGTTCAATTCATCTGGATCCAACTGGCCCAGACGATTTCCCCGCTGGCTCCCGTCCGCTGCCGGCGTCGAGATCGCGAGATGCCGGCGACGCCAATGCCACTGCCACTAATGAACACGGCAGCACCAGCGTTCCCATCCCTATCGTGCTCAGAACGCGCCTGGTCGACGTCATGCAACTGTTGCATTCCAAGCCCTTACGACAGGCCGGCCCACAACACGGCGGAGAGTTCAACTGGGTCGAGCGACTGTCGCAATGGACGGAACGCCACTATCTCATGGTCGATGCCATAAGCACGCTGCTGATCATCGTCATCGTCTTTGTTTCGATATTCTCCGATGCCGCAGGCTACGATGATCCGAAGCTTACCGCGGCATTGGCGCTTCTGCTGCTCCTGCCGCTGGCGCTGCGCCGGCAGACACCCGAATTCAGCGCCGCATGCGTCGCGACGCTCTGCGCATTGATGCTTCTGTTCATTCCTTCTGCGACCGTTATGGACGTTTTTGCCCTGCTCTCTCTGTATTCGGTCACGTTGTATGGCACAGAGCGCGCCCGGCGTTGGGTCTGGGCGGCAGTTGGCATCAATTCCGCGCTTGTCGGGGTGAAGATCACAATCGGCTATCACGGATACGAATCGATCATCAACGCCCTGCTCAACATTCGCGGAAAGGGGCAATACGAGAGTTCCGGCCTTAGAGACCTGTTCATCGGTGCCGGATTCAGCATGATCGTAGCTATCCTGTGCGTCGCCACTATCGCGCTTGCCCGTTGGGCGCGTTCCAGCGGCGCGAACGCGCTGGTGCTCCAAACGCGCGAAGAGGCATTGCGGGCGGAACGCGAGCAGCAGAAGGTACTCGCCGCAAATCTTGAGCGCGACCGCATCAGCGCATCCATTCAATCCGAGGTCACGCATACCTTGACCGGCGTGATCGATCAGGCGGTCGCAGGACTGCACATGCTCGACGACTATGAGTCGCGCAGCCAAGAGCCTTCGCCCGAGGAGCTGTCCTCGGCATTCACAGACATCGGGACCCGCGGCCGCTCCGCGCTGGCCGACATGCGAGAATTGCTCGGCGTGCTGCGTGAAACCGGCTTCAGCGATGCCGCGCAGCCAAGCGCGGCCCGAAGCATGCAGCTCAAGCCCCCGAAGAATATTGACGAGCAATGCGCAAATACCGTGCCCGCAGACTAGCTCATCATACTCAGGGCACTCATCGGGAAGACAGTTATTTTCAAAACACGGTCATTCTCAAGAAACAGCGAGCTCTTGTATTGGCGCAGCCAAGTCACGCAATGTGATCTCATGGGCGTCTTCGTACACTGTGGTCTGGCTGTCGGCGATCGCACGGATGATATCTCGGCAGCGGCAGTCGCCTGCGGCGTCGACGTGACGCGCCAGACAACCGGCACCGACCACGGGAAGCTCGAGCACATGCATGGCCTCGCGGATAAGACGCGAAACTACGGCACCGGTGGATCGCGCATCGAAGACTCCGTCTTCCTCGCTGGCGCCGGACAGGCACAGCGGCTCGTCGTCGAAGAAGCGCTCCTCGAATTCGTCGAGGCCTACCGCGTTGGCAATGGTCGCGATGCGCATACCCGCGCCCCACTCGTTGAGGCTGAACAAATCATCGAGGTACTGCGCGACTGGCGTGCCCTCGACGCCTATCGGCAGCGAGATGAGCACAATTCCGGAGCGCCCCTGCAAGCGTTCAAGCGTTCTAGCCGCATCATGTTTGACGGTGCAAGTTAGGCAGCAGTCGCTCATGGGGCATGCGTGCGAGTCCGAGCTGCGCAGCCCGGACTCAATCGGCATGCTTACGCCGCGCAATACTGTCGTTCCGGGGTTCGGCTGCTCGGGATCGATGGTCTCGTCTGGATCGATCGACCCGTCGCCGACACGTACGTCGTATGTAATGCCGATCACGCCCTCGCAAGTGTCCATCAGCGAAAATGCCACGGAATCCAACGACAGCCGATCCGCTCCGGTGAGCAGCACGACATCGAGCTGCGCCGCGCGCTTTGCGTCTGCTGCGCATTGCGCTGCGTCCCTGTGCGATACCAAAAAATCAGACATGACATCCTTTCAACTTGTGATAACGATTCTCATTTGATATATTGACAGATATGACCAAACAATGTCAAATTCTGGGCACGCATGTCTCAACCGGCAACAACGTATCCCACTCGCACCGCAAAACCCGTCGCACCTTCAAGCCGAACCTGCAACGCAAACGCTACTGGGTGCCTTCGCTGCGGCGCCACGTCACGCTGACCGTCAGCGCACAAGGCATCAAGACCATCAGCCGCATCGGCATCGAGGCGGCGCTTGTTCGGGCGCATGCCAGGGGATACCTCGATTCCAAGAGCATTCGCTGACCGGCGAGACTGCATAGACGAGCCATTTGGCGTTCGCTTGCCGGCAATTGACAGGATCTCGGCGGCGTCCACGCCTTAGTATCAAAACTTCGCAAACCGATAGCACAGCGCAACTTCGCAGCTGCGCAGCTGCGCAAAGACACCTTCAGAAAAGAAAGGACAAGCCATGGCCAACAAGGCTTCGGTGCTCCGACCCGTCATCACCCTGCGCTCGACCGCAGGAACCGGCTCGACCTACACCACCACGAAAAACCGGCGGAACACGCCGGACCGCCTCGAACTGCTCAAGTTCGACCCCATTGTGCGCAGGCGCGTGATCTTCCGCGAAACCCGCTGAGGCAGCTCATGCCGAACATCTGAGAACAAACGCATGCAGAGATATAGCGTCCCGCCAACGGGCAACGAATCTCGGTGCCGTTAGGCACCAACCACTAGGCACTATCCATCAACCAGCATCAGAAAACGAGAAACATCAGCATGGCCAAAACCAGCAAGATCTATCGGGAGCGGCAACGTGAACAAGTTGTCGCCCAATACGCCGGGCGCCGCGCCCAATACAAACGCGACAGCGTCAACCCGCATCTGAGCGCCGAAGAGCGCGAGGAGGCCATGCGCAAGCTGCAGGCGCTGCCTCGCAACGCCAGCCCGGTGCGGCTGCGCAACCGCGACAGCATCGACGGGCGTCCGCGCGCATTCAACCGCAAATTCGGACTTTCACGCATCAGCCTGCGCGAGAAGGCCCACCGCGGCGAGCTGCCAGGGGTCACCAAGTCCAGCTGGTGATCCGTGCGCATTGTGCCGACGCTCATCGTCGTGCCACCGCCCGCCTCAAATCGTACGACCTTAGCCGGCGGGTGCCGCCGTGCACCCACGAATCAAGAATCGTCAGAACCACTATCGACAAACCAAGGAATCATATGAAATCCGGCATCCATCCAGCATACGGCTACGTCGTCTTCCACGACCGCTCTGCGGACCGCTCCTTCCTCACCAAATCGACGCTCGTGGCCAAGGCCGCACAGCTGCCGACCATCGAATGGGAAGACGGCAACACCTATCCACTGGTGAACGTGGAAGTCTCCTCGTACAGCCATCCCTTCTACACCGGCAAGAACGTCGTGCTCGACACCGCAGGCCAGGTGCAGAAGTTCAGAGCCCGCTACGGCAGGCGCGACAAGGCGCAGAGGCAGAAGCAAGGCTGACCTGCACGCTGCTCCCCATCGGTTTAATGATCATCGATCCGAAAGGATAACCTCATGAAAGTCAAAGCCTCGATTCGCTCCATGGCGCACAAGGATGGCTCGTCCATCGTGCGCCGCAGAGGCCACCTGTACGTCATCAATAAGAAAAATCCACGTTGGAAGGCGAGGCAAGGCTGATGGCACTGCCAAAGTACAAAACATCACGGGCCAACACCCATGCACGCCGCTCGCAATGGAAGGCCGAGGCCCCGCAGTTCGTCACCGTGCGCACGCCCGGAGGCGAAGCCATGCAGGTGCCGCAGCCGCTCGCGGCCGCCGTGCGCAAAGGCTACGTGAAACCGGAAGATCTATAAGGCCTCTGAGTCACGGCGGCGGAAATGTCGGCTCTTTCTTGTTCATGCCGACAGTTCCACTGTGACAAACAAGGTGCTATCGGGGCTAAAATTCCACTAATGATTGTGGGCCTGACGATTTATTGAATCGTCAGGCCCACAATCATGTGCGATCGACTCGCACCTTCATCGCTACAGGGTGGAGGGCTCTGTCTGCTCCCCCTAAAAAAGATGCCTGGCGCTATCGCGACGCGCATACATCACTGCTGCCGCAACATCAGTCCACGAAGGCTCGTCAACGCGGCAGAGCATCAGGTATGCCGACCACTACTCTGCGGTATTCCTGCGCAAACGGGCGAATAAGAGCGTGCACGCAGTGTGAATACCGTGAATGCGGATACTCGGCCAAGGAGGCAGCCGCAGCCTTGAAGGCATCCGCAAGACGATTGGCGGCCTTCGGACCACCGAGAGCGGCCGCGATATAGCGAACGGCATCGCTCATATCAGCGAGAGCCAAGGAAAGCCCGGCGACGTCATATATTTGAGGCTCCGGCGATGGCGTCCTTGCACAGCGTCAATGTATCCTTGATACCGAACCGGCGCCTGACCGCCCTAGCCTGGTGCTCCGCCTCGAGCAGCTGTGAATACGCCTGACTGCCGCGCTGCACCTCCCGTAGGCTTCCATGCTCAGCACCGTCATGTCGCCAAGGCGGTTTTTGGTCAGGAACGCCGGTTCGCCCATATCATGAACCGTTTTCGAAATATCGGCGAAATTATTGCGCAGATCCGAAACCGGCCTGATCCTTTCCTGATGCTCGGTCATATCGGCCAATTTCATTAGGAGATTAGCATGATTATGCTAAAAGAAATCTATGCATATCATTGAGAGGATAAAGCCAGTACGACACCTAGGGAACCATGCTTCATCTCGAACTCATTGACGCGCATAATTTTTATGAAATCCTCAAACTGAAACGGCCCGCAAACGAAGAGTATGTCGCGGACAACAGCGTATCGCTCGCCGAGGCGTGGCTGTATCGGGACGACCACACCGTCGAACCCCGTGCGATATACCATGACGACACTCTGGTGGGCTTCGTGATGACGCATGCAGATTACGCGCGCAGGATCCTTGACATTTGGCGCATACTGATTCCTGATGCGTTCGTCAACAAAGGATATGGAACGCAAACGCTTCGCCTCGTCATCGATGAGGCGAAGTCAAGCGGCCGGTTCGATGCCCTCGAACTCTGCTATGTGCCCGGCAATGCCATGGCTGAGCACGTCTATGCCAAGACGGGCTTCGTGGCGACCGGCGCTGTCGAGGACGGCGAAATAGTCATGGGATACCGGTTGCGCCCCTAATCCCCTGCTGCCATATGCAATGCCATATACGTTAGCTTAGCGCCGTCCGATTTTTATTAAGCAGATTCGGGCCTGCCGGAGGCGAATCTGCAGTTCCACAGGTTTTCGAATACTCATGAAAAGGCGGTATATCAACGTTTGCAATATTGCTGAACATCGGCGATACTTGGCGAAGTGCTTAATAGACGAAAAAGTGCTTAATACGTGTAAAACGCAGCACAATGTCAGAACGTCTGACCGATATGGCCCGTTTCAAATCATCTATTCAGCAGATTTTTCGTCTATTAAGCAGGTGTGAAAGTAGACAGCCGAAACACGCCGACTCACAATGGCGGAGTTCCGCCAATTCGTAATAATTGTTCTCCAATCGCCATGGTGTCCTCGTTGTGATTCAGGCGAAATCTGCTTAATAGATGCGACCAGCACGAACAATGGCGGTTGAAAGACCGCTGCCGAGCGTCCAGCTCTTTCCCAATGACGTTTTACGCGCATAGCCGCAAATGCAGGTACACTCGCATACTTTTTGCCGAATTGTTTGTCTACTGCTTGGTCAGGTCTTTTTGCAGGGCGAGCAGCACGAGAGCGACAACCAGCAAGGCGGCGATGGAGAGGACGCCCATCGAGGCGTTGCCGGTGAGCGAAGTGGCGGTGGCAACGAGGAAAGTGCCGATGATCGAGGCGGTCTTGCCAAAGATGTCGTAGAAGCCGAAGTATTCGTTCGCGTGATCTTTGGGGATGATCTTGCTGTAATACGAGCGCGACAGGGCCTGGATGCCGCCCTGGAACATGCCGACGCAGATGGCGAGCACCCAGAAATCGACGGCCGTGCGCATGAAGAACGCGGCGAAGAACACGATGAGCAGATAGGCGATCGTGCCAACCATGATCATCGTTTTCGTACCGAAACGCCCGGCGAGCCGTCCATACCATATCGAGCAAGGGAAGGCGACGAACTGGGTGACCAGCAGCGCGGTCACCAGCTGCGTCGAATCGATGCCGAGCTGCGTGCCGTAGGAGGTGCTCATCGAGATCACGGTGTTGACAGCGTCAATATAGAAGAAGAACGCGAGCATGAACATCCACAGCGGCTTGTTCCTCAGGATTCTGCCGAAGGTGCGGGCGAGCTCGAAGAAGGTGCTTCGCGCCGCCGAGCCGATGCGATCGACGGTCGTACGGTAATGGGTCTGCTTGTAGCCGGTCAGGAGCGGAATGGTAAATGCCACCCACCAAATCGCCGTGATGATGAACGAAGCCCTGGTGCAGTCCGCCGTGTTCCATCCCAAAGCCTGAGGACCTGCGAAAATCAGCGCGACGCACAGGATAAACGGCACCGTCGAACCGACGTAGCCCCAGCCATATCCGTGCGCTGAGACTTTGTCCATCCGCTCGTTGGACGTCGTGTCGATGAGCATCGAATCATAGAAGGTCAGCGAACCGTTCAAACCGATGGCAGACAGCATGTACAGGATCAGGAACGGCAGCCATGACAGCGGCATGGCCAGCGCGCAGCAAGCTACGGCTCCGGTGCCGAAGAAGCCGATAAAGAAGCGGATCTTCATCCCTTGTATGTCGGCGATCGAACCGAGCACCGGCATGAGCAGCGCAATGACAATCGAGACGATGGTCTGCGCATAACCCCATGTCGACACGATGTTGGTCCTCCCTGCAGCGCGGAGGAGCGAATTCGCGTAGATCGGCACCACCGCGGTGGAGAGCAGCACGAAAGCCGAATTGCCGACATCATAGACGATCCAGCGCTTCTCGACCCCTGTCAATTTCGTTGATGATCCGCCTAGCGCGTTCGAATCGGCTGGTTTCGGCGATTCAACCCCGCAATCTCGTCCGTTAGAAGCCTCATCAGGCATTCCGTCAGCGAGTTGCGCTGGGTGATCGAATTCATGACGGGCCTCGCCGTCTGCGTGCTCGATCATCGAACCTCCTCTTGGGGACCGCTCCGGAACGGCTCGCCGCTCGCCGCGTTCCGCTGACCGTTTGCCCTTTGGCGCTCGCCGCCTGCCGAACACGCTATGGCAAATCAATCACCAGCAACTCCGACGTCATGGATTTTTCATCGTATCGTCTTCATCGTAGGGTTCCGCGCGGCGCGATTCGCACCGGCACGATGAACATCGCGTGAACACTATGGTGACTGAGGCACCGGGCGCCGTGCAGGGCGGCGATGCAGGGCAATGAATTTCGAGAGTCACGACCATGCAAGAGCCACCCGGTTCGCTAGAGTGAAGACATGAATGAAATGCGGCGGATACGGGTGATCATCGCGGACGACCAGGAGCTGGTGCGCGCAGGGTTCTCGATGGTGATCGGTTCGCAGGCCGATATGCAGGTGGTGGCGCAAGCCGGCGATGGCGCGCAGGCCGTGGCCATGGCTGAAATGCTGCATCCGGATGTGGTGCTGATGGATGTGCGCATGCCCGGCATGGACGGCATCGAGGCGACCCGGCGCATCAGTGCGACGAATACGCTGCCGCCGCAGGCGATTGCGCGTGCGGGATACCAAGGAAATGAGTCCGTCTCAGCCCGCGAAAACGCTGCAGACGCCTCGTCCGGCAATGGCTGTGCCTCGCAGGAGGAGCAGGCGACGGCGCAGCTGGCACCACAAACGACACGTGTCATCATCCTGACAACTTTCGACCTTGACGAATACGTGATGGCCGCTATCAATGCCGGCGCATCCGGTTTCCTACTCAAGGACACCGAGCCGGAGACGCTGCTCAATTCGATTCGAACCGTGTTCCAGGGCAACGCCATCATCGCGCCGACCGCGACCAAACGGCTCATCGAGAAGATGCTGGACGGGGAGATTGCCGGGGCGGATCCGAATGCGGGGAACCGACAAAACGAGCCGGGCGGGCAGCAGAATGGTCAGCCGGTGTACGGCGCGCATCCAGCTGAAGCCGCTTCGACACCAGCCCGCTACACCGACCCGGAGCTCAACGAACTGACCGAACGCGAGCGCGAAGTGCTGATAGAGATTGCCCACGGCCTGTCGAATCAGGAGATCGCCGATAAGCTCTTCATCAGCTTGCCGACAGTCAAAACGCATGTGGCGCATATTCTGGCGAAGATCAACGCACGCGACCGTGTTCAGGCCGTCGTCTTCGCGTATGAAAACGGGCTGATCGAGGCGTAGGTGATCTTCGATTCGCTTTTTTGGATTTAGCAGGAGAAGCATGAGTCAAACGTACATTGGCATGTCGGCTTTCGAGCACCTGAATGGCTGGTTTTCAGCGTTTTTAATGGCCAAAACCTCACCCGAAACATTCATTCCGACTCATACTTTTTGTACGTGATCGAAAAGCATGAGCCGGCCACGCGAAAGCACGGAAACGCAAAGCTTGGGCCCTTCATGGTCCCAAGCTTTGGCTACGGCAAACCGCCATTATTGACTTGGCCACCTGACGTGGCGCTGGCGGTCTTATGCCTCGGCAAGCGCCTTCACCGGAGCCGTTCTGAGCGCGCGCCTCGCCGGGAAGACGCTGGCGAGCAACGCGGCGATGGCTGTTATCAGCAGCACGACCCCATTCGTCTGCCACTCGAATGGCAGGGCGATCGTGCCGTAGAGGCTGAAGACCGTGTAGGATCCCAGCCAGCCGAACAGCGTGCCGAGCACGATGCCGGACAGCCCGCTGACCAGAGCGATGAGCAGCGCCTCGACTGATAGCGAGCGGCGCAGCTGGCCTCGCGTCATGCCGATGGCGCGCAGGGTCGCCGATTCGCGCGTGCGTTCGATGACGGACAGGCTCAGCGTGTTGGCCACGCCAATCAGGGCGATTAGCACGGCAACCGCAAGCAGCCCAACCAAGAGTTTGAGCATAGTGTCGATCACGTTCTCCCATTGCAGCCGCTCGGCGACTGGCCCGCTCAGTCTCACGCCCATATCCTCAGCCAGCGCGCTCTGCACATTCTGGAAAGTATCCGCAAGATTCGTGGCGTGCGGATCGACGCTGGCCAGCAGTATATGTCCTTGCTCCTTAAGCGTGTGAGAGGCGAACAGATCGGCGCTCACAAACGCCGTGACCTCATAGTCGCCGGAAACACGACGGAAGTCACGTTGCCCGACGCCGAACTTCACCTGGGGTTCCTTGACGTTTTCCGAAGATGCGTCGCCCGAAGTGCCCTGCGCCTTGTTCTCGGATTCACCCTCATCACCTTGGAACACCGTCGTGCCGTTGAATGTCAGCTCTTTGCCGCTCATGGCCGAGTATCTGGGCAGCAGCGCCTGGCTGCCAGCGATCTGCGCTCCAGCGATATCCGTGTGCATCACTTTCTTCAACTGGTCGGAACCGGTGACGCCAACCAGCAGCACCGAATAATGCCGGCCCTTCGCATCCGTGACCGTGCCGGTTGCCGCGGGAGCGTAAATCATATGCGTCACTCCGGACACCTGTGCCGCCTTGTCAGCGGATTTCCGGCTCAGCTGCGTCCCGGTTGCCACCAGGTCGACGCTGTAGCGCGTGTCGAGCGCGTCGCTCATCGTCTGCTTGCCGCTTGCGGCGCCGGTCGCAATAGTCGAAACGAGCGTCACGCCGATCAACAGCGCGAGCCCGGTGGCCGCCACACGCCGAGGGTTCTTTTGCACATTCGCATTGGCGATCGTGGCCGAAGGACCCGTCTTGGCGACTAGCGCGCCGACGCCTTTCATCAGCATAGGCAGCCAAGAGGAGGCGGCGAGAGCAAGGCCCAGGAAGACGAACACGCATGCGACGATCGCCATGAGCAGAATCGTCGAGTATCCGCTGCCCTCAGAGCTCTGGGTATTGGCAGCGCCCAGCAAATCCCGCATCCTGATGATGGAGACCACGGCCATCGCGGCGCCGATCACAGTGAGCAGCGTGCCGATGATCGTACGCATGCGGTGGCTGGATGCGGCGCCTTCGCTGAGTTCGACCGGACGCAGCGCCTCCAGCGGGGTGACATTCGTAGCGGCGCGCGCCGATCCAAGTGCTGCCATCACCGTCATGACGATGCCGAAGGCGAGCGGCACGATAATGACCGGCGGCGTGATGACAAGCAACGCATGGGGCGCTGCACCATATATCGATTTCAGTGCGCCGGCAGCCCCTGCCAGCGTCATAATGCCCATGCCCGTCGCGATGCCGATCAGCGAAGAGGCAAGTCCGAGCAGGACGGATTCGAGGATCACCGAACGGTAGATCTGGCCTTTCTTCGCGCCGATCGTGCGCAGGAGCGCGAAGGTGCGCCGTCGCTGCGCCACAAGCACTTGGAAGGTGTTGGCGATGACGAGCGCGGCGACGAACATGGCGATGACGCCGAAGACCAGCAGGAATATGGTCACCGGAGTCATGCCGTCATCGCCGAGCGACTTCATCTGCGCATCCGATATCGCCGTGCTGGATTGGACTTCGAATCCTTTGGGGATCAGGGATCGTATCTTCGCAATGGCCGCATCGGCCTTCCCGGGCGCTATATCGAGATACACCGTGGAGGCGTTGATCGTATTGAAGCCCTTATGACCCTGCAGGGATGCGACGGCATCGTCAGCGAGGATCGCGGCTCCGTTGTACGTGGCGAACGCGCCATAGGGATCGTTCGTGAACCCGACGACACGCATGCGCGGCATCGCATCAGATCCGCCCGCTCCCGAGCCCTGCGCGTTCACGCCCACCATGTCGCCGATGCCGACGTTGAGCTGTCTCGCCATGTTCTCAGGCAACGCGATCTCGTGAACGTTGCGCGGCTGCCGGCCTTGCGGCATCGTGACCGGAAGCAATTGCATGTCGTTTGACCCGCCGATGCCCGTCGACGAGATATGCCTATCGCCGTTGCCGACTTCGATGGAGACCATCGTGCTGACTCGCATGCCGCGCACCCCGTCGACCGCCCGGATCTGCTCGGGGTGGAAGTCGGCTACTGTGCTGGAATGCGGATCGGTGCCAGCCTTATCATCCGTAACGCCAATGGCGTAGTTCGCCTTGCCGAATTGCGCCGTCAGCTGGGCGCGCAGCGAATCGTTCAGCGTATTGCCGAACAGGAACGTGCTGGCGATGAACGCCGTGCCGATGATGATGGCTATGCCTGCCGGGATGAGCATCCGCAGGCTCTTCTTCATAAGTTTCAAAGTCACTGACCACATGGGAAATCCTTCTGACGTTCTGCTGTCGTGCGTCCGTGCGCGTCTGTCTGTACCTGAGCGCGCTGTTGTTGCTGAGCGGAAATTCCGCCGCTGGGTTCGGCGGATTCAATGAATTCGGCGTTCATGGCGCGGCGCAGCCTCATTGCGGTTGCCGGGTTGCGCTACGGACACGCTGCGCGAAAGACGCGCTGCCGTCAGCAGCCGGAGTCGGCGACTGAGGACTGTCGGCCATCAGCTGAGTAATGCTCGGCGTCGCAGTGGCCCGCGTAGCGCGCTCGCGTTCCTCCATGAGCAGCCCGCTCATGCGTTCGGCGGAAGGATTGGCCTCATCGGCCACGATGCGTCCGTCGGCGAAGACGATAGCGCGATCGGCGTAGGATGCGGCGATCGCATCGTGCGTGACCATGATGATGGTCTGCCCGAGCTCCTTGACCGATTGCTTGAGAAAACTCAGGACTTCGGCGCTGGAGACCGAATCGAGGTTGCCGGTCGGCTCGTCGGCGAAAACAACCGAAGGCTTCGTGATGAGAGCACGGGCGATGGCGACGCGCTGCTGCTGGCCGCCGGACAGTTCGTTCGGCCGGTGGTTCAGACGGCTTTCGAGTCCCAGCGTCTTGACCAGCAGCTGGAACCAAGCGCGATCTGATTTCTCCCCGGCCAAGGTCAATGGCATGAGGATATTCTGTTCGGCGCTGAACATCGGCAGCAGGTTGAAGCTTTGGAAGATGAATCCGATGCGGTGCCGGCGCAGCAGGGTCAGCTGATTGTCGTTCATCGCGGTCAGATCGGCACCGCCGAAGATGATCCTGCCGCCGCTTGCCGAATCAAGGCCGGCCAAGATATGCATCAGTGTGGATTTGCCGGATCCGGAGGGGCCCATGATTGCGGTGAAATGACCTTGCTCGAAGCTGACATTCACACCTCGCAGCGCGTGGACGGCGTTTTCGCCGCGTCCATAGTCTTTGATCAGATCGATGGTTTCGATGGCCACCGGATTGTTGTTTGTCATCGCGTAGGTCTCCTTCTCTTTCGCTGTCGTGAGTCGTCGTTCGGAACTCCGTGTTATTGACACTGCCGTTCGTAACATCGCTTACGCTACACATGCGAATGGCGTGGCGTCATCATGCGCAAGACCGAAAAAGCCGGGTGCTTTCCTCATCCTTTCGAATGAGGAAAGCACCCGGCTTCTGGTTCGGGCTTTTTGATTGCGCCCGAGGATGTAAGCTACAGTGTCATTTCGCCAACCCGGATTCGCGCAGCGCCTCGAAGCCGCCCTTCAGATCTTCGATGATGTCTTCGATGTTCTCGGTGCCGATCGACAGCCGGATCGTGCCCGCGTGGATGCCCTGATCCTCTAGCTCCTCGGGGCTTTCCTGCGAGTGCGTGGTCGAAGCCGGATGAATCACGAGGCTTTTCACGTCTGCCACGTTGGCGAGCAGGCTGAACAGGTGCAGGTTGTTGATGAAGACGCGCGCCGCGTCCTTGCCGCCCTTGATCTCGAAGGTGAAGATCGAGCCTGCGCCATTCGGGAAGTACTTGAGGTAGAGCTCGTGATCGCGCCTGCCTTCGATGCTGGGGTGCGAGATCGACTCGACCTCCGGTACGGTCTGCAGATACTTGACAACCTTGAGCGCGTTCTCGACGTGGCGCTCGACTCGCAGCGACAGCGTCTCGGTGCCCTGCAGCAGCAGGAAGGCCGCGAAGGGGCTGATCGTCGCGCCAGTGTCGCGCAGCAGGATCGCGCGGATGCGGGTGACATAGGCCGCGCCGCCCAACGCCTCGTAGAAGTTGAGGCCGTGATAGGAGGGGTCCGGCTCGGTGAGCGTCGGGAACTTGCCCGGCACCTCGGCCCAGTTGAATGTGCCGCCTTCGACGACCACGCCGCCCAAAGTCGTGCCATGGCCGCCGATGAACTTCGTGGCGGATTCCACGACGACGTCCGCGCCATGCTCGAGCGGACGGAAGAGGTATGGAGTGGCGAAGGTGTTGTCGACGATCACGGGCAGATGATGGCGGTGCGCTATCTCGGCGATCGCCTCGAAGTCGGGCAGGTCGGCGTTCGGGTTGCCGAAGGTCTCGAAGTAGACGAGCTTGGTGTTCTCCTGGATGGCGTCTTCGAAGTTCTGCGGGACCTCCGGATCGACGAAGGTGGTGGTGATGCCGTCACGCGGCAGGGTGTGGCGGAAGAGGTTGTAGGTGCCGCCGTAGATGTTCTTCGAGGAGACCAGATGATCGCCGGACTGCGTGATGTTGCGCACCGCATATTCGACCGCAGCGGCGCCGGAAGCTACGGCCAAGCCAGCGGTGCCGCCTTCGAGCGCCGCGATGCGGTCCTCGAATATGCCCTGCGTGGTGTTGGTCAGACGGCCGTAGATATTACCTGGATCAGCCAGACCGAAGCGCGCCTCGGCATGATCGAAATCATGGAACACGTAGCTTGTGGTCGCGTAGATCGGCACCGCGCGCGAATCGGTCACGGCGTCGGCCTCCTCTTGGCCGACGTGCAGCTGCAGGGTCTCGAAACGGTACTGGTGGTTGTTCTCGCTCATGGCATCCTCTTTTGGTGGTTGGTGGGTTGGTTATTGCAGAACGTTGGCCCGCTTCGCCGGGGCGCTATGGGCGCCTGGCGAGGCGATAATCCGAGGGTACGGCACGCGACGGCACGAATTCAAGCTGGACGTTATCGGTGTTCCCTATAACCGATTAGCAAACGTTGCGATGAGCGGTCTTGCTGCGGAAAAACACTTCCGCCAAGCGCACTGCGGGATAATGCGGAACCATCCGACACGCCGTGCACGAGCGAGCGGGAGCGCCTCGTAGCCTAGCACCGCTAGGGTCTAAAATCGTATATGGCGAATCCTGCGGCAATGCCCGGCCTGAATGTTTTCCCCGGTCAGTGCCGCAGTGCGTGACGGAAAGGCTTTTCATGGCTCAGGATGTGACATTGTTCGAACGCGACCCGCGCTACATTCCGCGCGTAGCAGCGGTGCATGACATGTGCGGATACGGCAAGTGCTCGCTGACCGCGGCAATTCCGATCCTGTCGGCGGCCGGCTGCGACGTCTGCCCGGTGCCGACCGCCCTGTTCTCGGCCCACACCAAATATAAGGTGTTCACTTTCCATGACACCACGGAGATTCTGAGCGGATATCTTGACGCGTGGCGGCAGGAGGATGTCGATCTCGACGGCGTCTACAGCGGCTTCCTCGGCTCTGCCGAGCAGGTGGCCATCATTCAGCGGCTGTACCGCGAATATCCCAAGGCGCTGCGCCTGGTCGACCCGGTGATGGGCGACGGCGGGCAAATGTACCCCACCTATACCGAGGAGCTGTGCAAGGCCACAGCCCAGCTGGCAGACGACGCTGATGTGCTGATGCCGAATCTGACCGAGGCCAGCTTGCTCACCGGCCGCGCGTACGCCGGGCAGGACCTCGATGATGCGCAGGTGAGCGACGCGCTGCAGGCACTGCTTGATCTCGGCGCCAAGAACGTCGTGCTCAAAGGCATCGACCGCGGCGACGGCATCATGCGCAACTACGTCGCGAGCGCTGCGACCGGCGTCGCGGCCCGGCGCGAGCTGACACATGAGAAGCTGCCCTTCATGATCCACGGCACCGGCGACGCCTTCGCCTCGGCGCTGTGCGGGGCCGTGCTAGCCGGGCGCACGCTTGAAGAGTCGGCACGGATCGCCGGCGAATTCGTCCGCCATGCGATGCAGAGCACACGCAACCAGCCGCATTACGAGGATCGCGGCGTGAGCTTCGAACTCAATTTGGGCGAGCTGACTTCGCTCGTGAGGTGAATCATCCGGGCGAGGCGTGAGTCGCCCCTGTACCGAACCGGTCGAACCAGGATGCCGTTGCCGCCCAGTCGGTCGGCTGCAGCCTTGGGCATGGTCCGCCACGGCTGAAGGCGCGGCGAATAGTTGCGATAACCGTGTTGCACGGGTGTTTTTATGCCAAACAGCCCTTGGATTGGCCTGCGCACAGCGGCTCCATGCGGTGCATTGGAAATGTGGATAACCCAATTGCACCCACATTTTATCCACAACACGCCAGAATCGTACCCTTCGACCACATGACCCGTACCCGCTGTGCTCCGCGGGCGTTTTCTGGTCAACTGGTCATATGAACACACCACGTATCAGTACACAACCTGTCGGCACACAACTTAGCGACACACGGCTGCGCAGAGGCACCCGATCGCCGGTCGAAACATCCTGCCGCAACGCAGGAGCCCTCGTCAATGAACCGCAAACCACCGTTGTGCCTCGTGACGTTGATTCCCCGGCCCTTGCGGCAGCGAGCGCGCTGCAAGACCTGTCAGGCCGATTACGCGACCCGTCGCTTGCGCCAGCGCAGTTCGGCCTCTTAGGCGAAGAGTACGCCGCAGCTTGGCTGGCCAGACGAGGCTGGTCGCCGCTCTCGCGCAACTGGCACACGCGCTATGGCGAACTGGATCTCGTCATGCTCGACCCGAATCGCACGATCGTCTTCGTCGAGGTGAAAACTCGCCGCACCACGCGATATGGAAGTCCGCAGGAAGCGGTAACAGTGCGCAAACGGCTGCGGTTGCGCCGGGCAGGCGTGCAATGGCTGCTTGATCCGAGGCATCGCATCACGCATAATGGCGTGCGCTTCGATGTCATCAGCATTCTGCTTGACGCCTCCGGACCGACCGTAAACTATATTCCCGAGGCGTTCTGATGGCTATCGGCGGCGCTTTATCAGTCGGCTTGATCGGGCTGAAGGCCTTCATCATCCAGATCCAGTCCTTCATCTCGCCCGGCTTGCCGTACTTCTCCATCATCGGGCTTCCTGACGCTTCGCTGAGCGAAGCCCGCGAGCGCGTGAAATCGGCTTGTCAGGCGAGCGGTTTCTCATGGCCGCAAACGCGGGTCACCGTCAATCTTTCGCCTGCATCGCTGCCCAAGCGTGGCTCTTCGCACGATCTGGCGATAGCAGCCAGCGTGTTGGGCGCGGCGGGCGCGATCGACACCGAAACCTTGGTCGATACCGTCGCGCTGGGCGAGGTCAATCTCGATGGCACTGTGCTGGGAATCAACGGGCTGCTGCCGATCATGCTGCATGCCAAGCAGCGCGGCCTGAGGCGCATCATCATACCGCGCGCCAACGAGGACGAAGCCAGGCTCGTGGGCGGGCTGGACGCGATCTGTATCCGGCATGTCGGTGAGCTCATCGAGATGATGGGCGGGCATGCGAAGTACCAGCTTGCCCCTGAGCGCCGGGATGAGGCACGCAACACGGCAGGTGACGGCCAAGCGCCTGCGCAGCCGCAGGACATGAGCGAAGTAGTTGGCCAGGAGCACACCAAATGGGTGTTGCAGGTGGCGGCGGCAGGAGGCCATCATGTGCTGATGACCGGGCCGCCGGGAGCGGGCAAGACCATGCTCGCATCGCGCCTGCCTGGCATCATGAGTCCGCTCGATGAAGCGGAGCAGCTCGAAGTCGCCTCCATCCGCTCACTGTGCGGGACTTTAGCCACCCACGGCATCAGTACTATACCGCCATTCGAGGCGCCTCATCATACCGCGTCGAACGCGGCGCTGGTCGGCGGAGGATCGGGAGTCGCGCAGCCCGGGGCCATCACCCGAGCGCACCGCGGCGTCCTGTTCATGGACGAGGCACCCGAATTCTCCCCGCGTGCGCTGCAGACCTTGCGCGAGCCGCTGGAATCGGGATATGTGGCGCTGTCCCGCGCCAAAGGAACGACGTATTATCCGGCACGGTTCCAACTGGTTATGGCGGCGAACCCCTGCCCGTGCGGATTCGGATACGGCGACGGCGAACGCTGCACTTGCCGGGAAAAGGATCGGGTGCGCTATTTTTCGCGACTTTCGGGGCCGATTCTCGACCGCATCGACATCCAAGTGGAAGTGCCGCCCGTAGAATGCATCACCGGACGACGTGCAGCGCGGAATCCATGCAGCAGGGATATACGGCTGGCAGTGTCCAAAGCGCGCGCGGCGGCACGGGAGCGCTTCCGGGAGCAGCATTGGGGCTGCAATGCCCAAGCCGGAGGCGCGTGGCTGCGCGAAAACACTTCGCGCGCCGCCGTGGAACTGGTCAATCAGGCCTTGAAACGCCGGCGGCTGAGCTTGCGAGGCGCCGACCGCGCGATGCGGCTGGCGTGGACGCTCGCCGATCTCGAAGGCAAGGAGTCTCCTGGCAAACCCGAGATGATGCAAGGCATCGCGCTACGTACGAGGGTGTCATGAACGGCCAGACTGCGATCATGCCGCCGGATGCCGAAACACTCGCCCGCGCCACGCTCACCTTCTGCCTTGATGGTGCAGACGCCTTGATGTTTGCCCTGCTCAAAGGAGCACAAAGCGCACAGGCAGTGGTGGCGCTACTGCGCGACTCCGTAAGCGGCATGGCGCAATCGAGTCTGTCAAAAACCAGCCTGTCGAAAACCGGCATGCATGCGAGGCGCGAGCTGGAATCCATATTCTCCACCGGCATCGTGCGGTGGGGCCGCAGCGTGGATCGGCGAGGCATGCAGACTTTCCACCGCGCTTTGGACCGATGGCTCAGCCGTTTCACGCAATTGCCGGGGCGCGACCCACAGCTGCTGTCCGACTGGTTCACCATGAACGGCAGCCAATGGATTATCGCGCCGCACAGCGAGTATTGGCCTGGTCAGCTGGCTGATTTATCCACACGCAAGGATTGGGCGGCGCCGCTGTGCCTGTGGGGCTACGGCGCGCCGTCAAGCCTCGTGGCCTGTCCTAAGCCGATAGCCATCGTGGGCTCACGCGGCGTGAGCGAATACGGGCGAGGCGTCGCACATGACATAGCACTGCAGGCCGCAGCTGATGGCCATGTCGTCATCTCGGGCGGCGCATTCGGCGCAGACGCTGCTGCGCATTGGGGCGCGCTCGAAGCAACGCGACACGACAATGTCGGCGCTGGCGCCACAGTCGCCGTGTTCGCTGGCGGACTGAACCATATCGGCCCGCAACGCAACGAGCGCCTGTTCGAGGCCATCGTCGCCAACGGAGGCGCGCTCATCAGCGAGCTCTGCCCCGGCACAGTGCCCGAAGCCCGGCGCTTCCTGCTGCGCAACCGGATCATTGCAGCGCTGTCCTCGACGCTTGTCGTGGCTCAGGCCCGAGCCCGATCCGGCGCGCTCAACACCGCCACCTGGGCGGCGGATCTGGGCCGCGAGGTCTATGCGGTCCCCGGCGACATTGATTCGCCCGGCAACGCCGGCTGCAACGCGCTCATCCGCGACGGCAAAGCCATTATCCTGTGCTCGACCCGCCATATTGACGAAATCTGCCATAAGCGGCATGGGCCTTTCAACCCAGAAGCGCAAACAATGCGAAAAGAACAGACCGAGCCGGTTATGCCGCCGGATTCACGAACCGACGCCGAACCCATGATGAATGAGGAGCAGCGCCGATACGAAGCCATATGCACTGCCATACGATGCTGCCGCCGCCGAAAATTGGCTGCCAACCCTGAGGCGATACACTCCATGCTCACCGGCGGCACGGCCTTCGCGCAACTGGCCGAAACGCTTGGCGAAATGGAGCTGCTGGGGATAATCGAGTTCGATCACGGCGTGATCCGCATCATACGACAATCGAGCAGTGATCCCAGGAGCGCCTCCAGCGACAACCATCCCCGCAGCGCCTTAACAGCGGAGGAGGCCCAATGATGACCGAACCCGCCTCACTCCTGCCACTGGCAGCGCTTCAGATCAACCAGCCAGCCATCCTCGCCGGCATTGGCATGGCTTTTCACCGGCGGAAGAAAGGACACGCCCTCGTCCTCCAGCAGCACGCGCTGCCGTTCAGGGCCGCCGAAGGCGAATCCGGGGGCGAGCGAGCCATCCCGGAACACCACGCGATGGCAGGGAACAACGCCAGGCTCCGGATTGGAATGCAGAGCGTAGCCGACAATGCGGGCGTTACGGGCGTTGCCAGCCAAAGCCGCGACTTGGCCATAGGTTGCCACCTTGCCCATCGGAATGCGGCGGACGACATCGTAGACACGGCTGCTGAAGGATTCGTTCATGCCCCCATTATCGGCCATCGTCTCGAAAACGCAGTGCAAGCCCACTCCCGACATGGCAAACGCTCCCGGGCGCGCGGCAGACCGAGGGCGCGAGTCCTGCCATGTGCAAGAATCGTGGGTATGAGTCCGGAACATGTGGAGACAATGTACGACACGATCATCGTGGGTGCCGGAGCGGCCGGGCTGTCGGCTGCCTTAGGCCTGCTACGCTCGCCTGCGATGCAAACGGCACGGGAGAACGGCACGGAACCGAAGATTCTGGTGATCTCCAAGCTGCAGCCGCTGCGTTCGCACACCGGGTCAGCCGAAGGCGGCATCGCAGCAAGCTTGGGCAACGTCGAACATGATGACTGGCATTGGCATTATTATGACACCGTCAAAGGCGGCGATTGGCTCGTCGACCAAGACGCCGCGCAGGTGCTGGCGCAGTACGCGCCCGAAACCGTCATCAATTTGGAACGCTCCGGAGCCGCATTCTCCCGGACTGCGGACGGGCATATCGCGCAACGCCGCTTCGGCGGCCATACCGCCGATTTCGGCCATGCGCCGATCAGACGCGCCGCATATTCAGCTGATCGCGTCGGCCATCAGATTTTATTCGCGCTATGGCAGCAGTGCGTGGCGAAGGGCGTCGAATTCGCTGAGGAATGGGTCGTCACCGACCTTGTTCTGAACGCATCGAAAGACATGGTGCGAGGCGTCGTCGCCTTCGACACGCATGTCGGCGCCGTGCACGCGTTGCATGCCCGCGCCGTCCTGCTCGCCACCGGCGGCGCGGGAAGGCTGTTCCACACCACATCGAATTCCTGGGACCTGACCGGCGACGGCATGGCACTGGCACTCGAGGCCGGGTTGCAGCTGGAGGATATGGAGTTCATCCAATTCCACCCCACCGGCCTCGCCCACAGCGGCATCTTGCTCTCCGAGGCGGCACGCTCCGAAGGCGGCGTGCTGCGCAATGCCGCAGGCGAAGCCTTCATGCGGCGGTATGCCCCGGAACATGGCGATCTGGCCGCGCGCGACGTCGTCAGCCGGGCCATCTTGGACCAAGTCGACCAAGGTCTCGGCGTGCCGGATCCGAAGAATCCCGACGGCCCACGCGACTGCGTATGGCTCGACATGACCGGCATCCCGGCTGAACGCATGCGGCAAAGCCTTCCGCAGGTGCTCGAAACCATTCACACCTATGCCGCTCTCGATCCCAGTAAGGATTACGTGCCGGTCAAGCCGACCGCACATTACACGATGGGCGGCATCCCCATCAGCCTTGACGGCGAAGTGTATCGCTGGCATGACGGCGCACGCAGCATCGTCCAAGGGCTCTACGCGGCCGGGGAATGCTCCTGCGTCAGCGTGCACGGGGCCAACCGTCTGGGAGGCAATTCGCTGCTCGACGCCTGCCTGTTCGGCAACCGTGCCGGAGCCGCCATCGCAGGAAGAATCCTGCGGCCGATCGCCAAGGGATGCGCTGCCGCGGACGGCACCGACGAAGATCCGGTTCCGCTGGTCGCCGAACGTCGCAGCGCCGATCTGCAGCAGCTCCTGTCACAGGATTCCGGGCACACTGCGCAATCCCAGGCTGGTCTCGACTATGGGCGCAGCGCCGATGCCGGGAAGGTCAACGAAGCCCACGCCAATGGCGTCACAGCATATGACGATTCGGGCGGCTCAGACGCTGATACCGGCGACAACCCCTACGAACTGATGTCAGAACTTGGCGAAGCCATGGAGCGCGCTGTCGCCGTGCGGTGCGATGCGCGCAGCATCGAAACGGCACGCGAATGGCTATACGATGTGGCGCTACCACGCGCCCAGGCACTGCGAAGCCATACGCCGGTTGCGATGTTCAATCAGGAGCTCACCGCGATTTGGGAGGCACGACATTTGACGATGCTCGCCGATGCCATGCTGCGCGCAACGGACGCACGGCACGAGTCGCGCGGATCCTTATACCGCACCGATTTCGCCACGCGCGACGACGAACATTATCTCGCCCACTCCATGACCGCGACCGACTCGGCGGTACGTTGGCAGCCTGTGCATATCCTTGACATGCCGCCGCAGGCACGAACCTATTAAATGCATCCCATTAAATGCGTCGAGCCGTCAAACAGACAACCAAGTCGCGTTGCTGATAATGAGGCGAGCAGCCTCGAAGATTCCGCGGGACGATGTCCGGAGGAGATGTCAGCCACGGACAAAAGGATGCGAGAGGCTGCGCCTCGCGCTGTCGATCCGCAAAAGCAGAACCGCGGAAACACGCCGTTCCTGACCCATCATAGACCATGTGCAAAATAGAAACCCGTGCAGCGCCGGCGCCCTGACCGACCCACATGGCAAACTGGTGGCAAAAGGTCAGGAAAGGCGGGCGCATGGACGGCACAGGCAGCGCTACAGTGACGGTCACCATACAGGTGAACCGTTTCACACCGCGTCCCGAACGCCCGAACCGTCATTTCGACAGCCCTTTTCGAAAAGCCGCATCGCCTTTCGGCTCAACCCGCAAACATCCGCGCGGGAGGCAGTGGCGGCAGGAATACACTCTGCGCGCCCACCCGCATGACACGGTGCTGGACTGTCTGCTCACCATCAAACGCACGCTCGACCCGACGCTGGCGTTCCGCTATTCCTGCGCCCACGGCATGTGCGGTTCGGACGCGGCCGCAGTCAATGGCACACCGACGCTGCTGTGTACGGCGAAAGTATGCGATTACGCGAAACAAGGCAGGCCGGGCGACGGCTTCCGCCGCACTGCAGCGGCGGATAATCCTGCGTCCGGCACGCGATCTCTCGCCAGGCTGGACAGCGGAAACGCGGATGCGTCTCGGGACGCAGCCGCATCGGCTACGCCAGCCGCAGACATGCCGGATCTCGGCGTCATCGAGCTTGCGCCGCTGCCGGGATTTCCTGTGCAACGCGACCTGATTGCCGACATCGATCCGATGCTCGAACAGATCAAACGCCTTCAGCCTTACTTGCAGGCCGATGGCGTGCTCGCCACCACCCATGAGGGCAAGGTCGATGTCTTGGAATACCTGCAAAAGCCTGAGCAACTGGCCAAATACGAGCTGTTGAGCAATTGTATCGCGTGTGGCTTGTGCGAAGGCAGTTGCCCGGTGTTCGCCGGCGGCGAGGCGTTCATCGGTCCTGCGGCGCTGGTCGTCGCCTCGCGCTTCATCAACGATTCGCGCGATGACGCTGCGCGGCAGCGACTTGACGCGATCGACACCGTCGATGGCATCGCCGCCTGCCAGTCGGTGCGTGCATGCAGTCGTCCGTGCCCGCGCGGCATCGATGTCGGCGAGGAGATGTGGCAGCTCACCACCGCCGTGCGCGAGCGCTGAAACGCCAAAGCGGCATCGCGGCAGAGCGCAGCCCAACACCCTGGCCTTGGAGATGCCGGCTGGGATCCTGCCAGAATACCTAAAATTTAGTATCTGGGTTATGTGGGGGCGCCGATCCCATAGCACCCCCAAGTAGTGCCGGATGTCAATGGCGGTTCTGGGCCGTCTGATACTCGACGCCCCGCGGAATGGCATCTCACATAACGCAGATAGCTTACTGACATGCAATCAGCCCTTCGACGGCTTGTTATGCGCGGCGTGCCGGGATCATGCGCCGCGCATGCGGCACATCGGCATGAAGAATCATCAATCGGCGGTTTTCGCCATATTCGGAGCGTATGGCGCTCACAAACCGGTAAAGTAGGGAATCATGGATAAGACATCGTACACTAATCTGGCGAAAATGTGGGAACTTGCCGAGGATCGCGCGTTCACTCGCCAATCCGATGATGCGCAGACCGTGCGCCGTCGCGCTGAAGAGGCTGGTTCGCCTCAAGGCACGGCGCAGCAGGCCGAGCTGCTGGGATTGCTCGTGCGGCTCGTCGGCGCCACGTCGGTGATCGCGCTCGGCACTGGCTCCGTCGTGGAAACGCTGCAGCTGGTCGACGGGCTCGCAGGGCGTGGACAGCTGACAGCGGTCGATTCTTCGGCACAGGGCATCGGCTTGATCCGGTCGCTGTTCACGAAGCTCGATGATGCGACGCAAACCACCCTGCGCGCCGTGAATGCCGCTGCCGAGGTGTTCCTGCCACGTTTGAACGCCGGAACCTATCAGTTCATCGCCGTGTGCGGCGAGACCGAGAATTATGCCGCCGCTTTCGAACAGGCCCCCCGACTGCTCGGCGAGCGCGGCGTGATCGTTTTCACCGATGTCATGGCGCTGCAAATCCCCAAGTCCAAAGGCGGCGTGCTCAACCCTGCTGACCGCAGCGATAAGGCGGTCGCCATGCGCACCCTGCTCGACGATGTGCAATCCGATGAACGCTTCACTTCCGTGTTCGTGCCTGTCGGCACCGGCGCGCTCATCGCGCTCAAGAATAGCTAAAGACGATAATCGGCCACAACCGATCATGGCTTATTACGGCCTGTTACCGGCATTCGTTCAAGCCGATGATCACCGAGCAGCCGCTACTTTTCATGTTTTGCCATGCAGGGCGTGGCTGGATTCCCGTAGCCGGTGCACGCACTACTCGCAATGGTCCGTCAATGGGCTGTATCGACGTTATTGGTGGCAGATTTCAGGTGCCGCACAGATGCTTGGCCTTATTGGCGGCACTCTTCTCCTGACGCTTCGGGCATTGCCGCCGTCAAACGGCAGTTTTGTGCGCCATCCATTCGGAGCCAGGGTGAATCGGCACCACGCATAAGCCAGATAGACGTATGCGGGATGACCAACCTGCACCGCATAAGCCATATACACACCGCAATGAAGAGACGCAACGCAACGTGGAAAAACCACGTTCGCAGCCTCATATTCATGTTCGTGTCCTATTCCATTCATCAGTCGCCAGCAAACCAGTAACGGACGTCGGAAACCGCGGCCCCGCGGCCTTCCCAGCAGCCTTGCAGTCCGACTGTCCTACCGCACGATTCCGCTGACCGCGACGTGCACCGCTTCGTCAGGATCGTCGGTGAACGCCACCAGCTCGGGATCGAGCGGCGAAATGAATCCACGGTTCTGCACGTTCGAGTCCAACCAGTCGAACAGCCCGTGCCAATATGCCGTGTCGAAGAGCACGATCGGAATCGACTTGACCTTATGCGTCTGCACGAGGGTGAGCAGCTCGAAAAGCTCGTCCAATGTGCCGAAGCCGCCGGGGCAGACGATGACGCCTGAGGAATATTTCACGAACATCGTCTTGCGCACGAAGAAATAGCGGAAGCTGATGCCGATATTCGCCCACTGGTTGATGCCCTGCTCATGCGGCAGCTCGATACCGAGCCCCACTGATTTGCCGCCCTCGCTCGACGCCCCGCGATTGGCCGCCTCCATGATTCCCGGCCCCCCGCCGGTGATGACGGCGATTCCCCGCTTGGCGATCGACGCTCCCATCTGCACCGCAGTCCGATAGTCTGGTTCGCTCTCCTTGCTCCGAGCCGACCCGAACACGCTCACCGCTGGGCCCAATTCAGCCAGTGCGCCGAACCCATCGACGAATTCGGCCTGGATGCGCAGCACACGCCACGGATCCATGTGCAGCCAATCGGTGGGCTGTTCCTCCCTGAGCAGATTGGCCGTCGTGTTGTCGTGCGGGACCATCGAGCCGCGCAACAGCACCGGGCCGCGCCGGTAACTCTCCCCCAGCGGCGAGCGCTCGCCGCCGCCTTCCATGCCGCTGACAGCATTGCTGCCGTTACCGGTAAATTCGGCATCAGGATCGTGCAAGTAATTTCCGTTCCCGAGTTGCCCCTTCGCCGACCGTGTGTTTTCATTGTGCCCATTGGCGGGCTGGCCATCAATTGACTGCCTGTTTTCGAATGTCGCCTTGTCTTCAGCCATACCTTCTCCTCACACCATGTGTTCAATCCTTAGCTATGCGATATGTTCAAGGGTAGCGTCGATCAGCGATTGCGGCCGGGGTCTGGCGCCACGTGAGAACACGGCATGGGCCACTGCTGGTGCCTTTCACGCGTCAATCTCTGGAAATCGTGGCAACGATTGCAAAAACGGCACATCCTGCGACATTCTGTCTGACGTTTCGCCTGAACCGTCAATCCGAGCCTGCCGGGATTACCGAACAGTCGGCATCCCGTCAAACATCGGAGCGTCAGCATCCTGCGGCGATATCATCGCGGGCCCATGATGTGTTCGATCTCTTGCAAGCGTGCCTCGATAAGACGCTCGAGCAGGCCGGATGGCAACGGCGTGTCGTTGGGCAACTGGATGGCGCCCTTCGTCGTCGGAATGCCGGCGCTGCGCAGCGCGCCTCTCACCGCGTCAAGTGACGTGCCGCTATAAGGGTAAACGCCTACATGCTTCGCCGTCGCCACGACTGAGATCGACGCTTTGCCGCGCACGACAAGTGCCGGCATTCCGTAGGAACGACCTTCCGCGGCCGATGGCACGAGCGCCCGCACATCACGGTACAGCCCGGCGACCGTCTCGGCGCGGGGATCGCCACCGGCCACGAGCTGCTCGATATAATCCGCGACTGCCGCCGCGTCGCCGCGAACGTCGGCCGGATCAGGATGATTCAACATGTCATCAGTTTATCCTGTACGTCATGATCCGGCGGCCGCTTCCGTCATGAACGAAACGCGTCAATGTAAGGGCTGGCGAGTTTACACATCCTGTCCGCCATCTGCACAGGCACGCCTGTCAAAGCCATGACCCAGCGGATTACTGGCCCGGATCCGTAGCCGCATCGCCAGTTGGAATCATACGTTCATATCGTTTCGACTGACGATGCAGCAGAATGCCGGATATTGCTGCGGAAAGCAGCGAGGCGAGCAGAATGCCGATCCTGCTTTCGGCGGCCATGCCCGCGTCGGCGTACGCCAGCGAGGCGATCAGGAAGGACACGGTGAATCCAATGCCGCAGGCGCAGGACATGGGGAACAGATCGCGCACGCGCAGCCCTTCCGGCAGATCCAGCCGGGCGAGATGCGTGCAGATCCACGATGTGGTCATGATGCCAAACGGCTTGCCGATGACCAGCGCGACGATAATGCCCATGACGATCGGCGAAGCAAACAGCGCTGGCGTGAAGGCATCCCAATGCATGCCAGTGGAGAACATCGCGAATATCGGCAGCGCTACAAGCGCGGATAAAGGCTGCAGCCGGTCGCGGTAGCGCGCCGCGCGCGGAGTCATTTCACCATGCCGCTCAGTCGCCGGCGTGAGCAAACCGACCAGCACACCCGCCAACGTAGGATGTACCCCGGCTTCAAACATCATGACCCAGGCTGCAATCCCCACTAGGCCGACGGCAAGCCACGGCACGCGCCGACGCCGCACCAGCAGCGTCCAAAAGAACGCGCACAAGGCAAGCCCTGCGAACCAATACCACTGATTGAGACGCGAGAAGAACACGGCGATGACTATGATGCCGAGCAGATCGTCGACGGTGGCGAGCGTCATCAGGAACGCGCGTATCGAGTTGGGCAATGCCTTGGCGAACAGGGACAGCACTGCCAATGAGAACGCTATATCGGTTGCGGTGGGAATAGCCCAGCCTTGGGCGACGGCATCGAATCCGGCCGCGGCAGCGCCCATATCTTCTGTGCCATCCCCCAGCTGAGCCGAAGACGCCGCCCGAGCAACCGACAGGAACAGCGCCGGAGGAATCAGCATGCCGCCCACAGCCGACAGCATCGGCACGGCGGCGGTTCGCGGGTTCGACAGCGTTCCCGTGGTCAGCTCCTGCTTGAGATCAAGCCCCACCACCAGAAAGAATATGGTCAGCAACCCGTCCTGCGCCCAGCTGCCGACTGGCAGATCGATGTTGGTCGCCGGAATGCCGACATGGGTGTGCGCGACAAGCGCGAAGACATCGGCCGTGAGCGGCAGATTCGCGAGCAAGATGCCCAGCAGCGCGCACCCGAGCATGATCAGCCCCGAAGCCCTGTCTGATGCCGCCAATCGCCCGACCGCAGTCGATGCCCCGTCTCTTCCCATCATGTCCTTACTGTGGTCGACAGCCTGCTCGCCCCAAGCAGCACATCCGATGGCGTCAACGATGCGGATGCCACGGTTTTGTACGAGCGGTCCGTGTGCCCGATGAGTACCGGTTTATGAAAGATGCGGAAACCAACAGTCTTAAACCATTGGAATTCCGCCATTCCTGTGCGCCCGGCAGGATTCGAACCTGTAACCTTCTGATCCGTAGTCAGATGCTCTAATCCATTGGGCTACGGGCGCATGTTGTCACAAGGCTTCGCTTTCTTGGCCTTGTTTTGGCAACTTGTATAAGATACCGCATCTGACCGAGCGGGGCAAGTGCGGCGTGTCGAGCATGTTGCTGATTGGACGCGTCTAATAGCAACTATGTGCTTCGCCGCGGAATACTCATGTTGCGAACATGAAAGGATTACATGCCGAACGGGCAATCTGCAAGGATTTCTTACTGGTCCGGCAAAGCTGCCTCTTCTCCGGCACCGATAGCCTTGCGACCTCGCGCGACGAGGCCGAAGAGCAACTGCTGCCCAGAAACCACCAGTGAAGCCGATAGCCCTGTCTTTTGCGAATCACAAATCATCGAGTCGGTCACGGTATTCCTCTTTCCTTGGCTCCCGGGCAGCGCAGACCCAAATAGCCAGTGCCAGACAGCACAGCCATGGGCAGTCCCGTTCCAAACACCGTAGTCGCACGCGATCAGCCACAGCAAAGCCCCCGAGCAAGCCGCGCGCAACGCTTCCGATAGCCAAAAGCACGCCCGCAGTCCCGTTCAACGGGTCGCATCAGGGGACCATGTCAACAATTCATATCAATACCCGCCGCCGATGCCATGCAGTATATCCGAAATTATATGCAGGCGTTGTTACTGTCGGCGCGCGATTCGGTGCCGCCGATGAAAACGCCATTATCGTTGCGCATGATCACCTGCCCGCGCCCGAACTCAGCGCCTTCCATGTTGATCGCTACGTGGTGCACGCGGTGGCGGAAAGGGCCATGCATGATGTCGGAGCCCAGATCCGGTTCCATCCGCACAGCGTTGCCCTTGTCCCATTTCCAGCGCGGGGCGTCCAACGCCAGCTGCGGGTTGAGAACGAAATCGATATAGTGTTCATGGCGACCTGCGCATGGCCCTGCGGCTGCATGCATCCGCCTATCGCGCCGAAAGGCCCACGGGCTTGCCGTCTTTCATCAGGAAGCCGGGGATGATCGCGCGATAGCTGCGTTTGTCTGGCGCACACGCGCCGCCCGCGCAGGATCGAGCGAGCATTCGGCGCCGTACTCCGACGACAAGTAGCGTTCCACGTCCATGTCGCGCCCATTGGGATCGGTCATGAATTCGAAAGCATCGGCGAAGGCTATCTTGACGGCCTCGATCTGCCGATGGCAGGTTTCGACGCCTTCCTTGCGTTTGAAATCGAAGTTGGAGCGGATGTCGAGCGCCATGAGCGCAACGATGCCCTGGCCGTTGGAAGTTGTGCGGATCATCGGCCTGCATATCCTTCGCCGCCTCGCCGTAGAGCTTGGCGCGGGTCTTGCCGTCGGTCGTGGCCGGCGCCTCCCTGATTCGCGATATTGATATGGGTGCCTTGGAAACCGAGGGACGAAACGGACACCATGCTGATGCTCCTGTCGCTCTTCAATGCCCTCGTGCTGCTTGTCGTTCTCTTCCTTTCGACCATGTGGCTTAGCGACCTTGCTGTTCAATGAACGCCGGGGAGGAATCGTTCGGGATGCACCGTCAATACGTCGTAAAGCCATTGGATGCGACAGTTCGTCGCCGCGGTTAGTCGATATCGTATGCAATCCCGAGTGTTGAAAACGTCACTATCGTCTTGTCGGCAAGCTCAAGAAAGAAGCCTGCGCGTCACGGTCGCCGAGCGGACTCATGCCGTTAGCACAAAAGATATATGACATCTATATGACGTCGTTACTTGCTTTTCTTCTCTTTCTGCTGCTTTTTTGTGCGTCCTTCTTTGCTGCGCTGCTTATTCACGGTCGCCGCTGCTATCTCTTCGGCCCGGTCGTTGCTGCGGCCTTGGTCAAGCTCGCTGTCTTTCACATGCTTATATTGTTTTTCATCTTTCTTATTCCATGCTTTCGGCATTGAAATCTCCTATCGATGCGTGGATAACGTCCGGTTTCTTGCGCAGTTTTGAGGTTGTGGGAGCGTAGCCCGTCCTGTGTGTACGATTTTCAATCGCTGAATATGAAAACCGATTGGAAAGCAGGTGCGGGCTATGCCCAAGCACATTTTACAGGTGGATCAACCCTTGTTCGAGACCGAGCTGGA